>DATBMG010000154.1:0-1507 GCA_036554965.1 Burkholderiales bacterium | reverse complement strand
CTTCGTCTTCGCGCTGGATATCGTCCATCCCCGGCTGGGCCCGCTGATCCGGCAGCGGGTCTCGTTCGCGGAGGCGGCGCTGCAACAGTCCTCGCCCGCAGGCACCGTCATGAGCTAACCCAACTTGCGCAATTGGGCGCCAAAATCCCGAGTCGATTTGTCGCGGCGGGCTTGGTGGATCAAGGGGTTGGGTGAGCAGAATTGGCGGTTTTGGCGTGTAGTGCCGACCAAGGGTGTTTTCTTTTCGCGGCGCGCATGATTGCGATTGCGCATGTACCTGCGCCATTCGATTCGCAAGAAGGACGGCAAGGCGCACTGCACCTGGCGGCTGGTGCGCAGCGTGCGCGTTGGTCGCCGTGTGATCCAGCAGACGGTGGCGCATCTGGGCGAGCTCGACGAGCACGGACGGCTCCAGGCGCGGGCGGCGGCGCGGCATCTGATCGGGGCGCCCGAGCAGGCGCAGCTGTTTGATGACGGCAGCCGGGATGTGACGGTGCCGGTGCGCTTGAAGGGCATCCGCATCGAGCGGTCGCGGCAATTCGGGGATGTGTATCTGGCGCTGGCGTTGTGGCGCGGAGTGGGGCTTGAGCAGCTTGTTGCGGAGCTGCTGCCGGCGGGCAAGGAGCGCGTCGCGTGGGAGAAGATCGCGGCGGTGCTGGTGGCGGCGAGGCTGTGCGCGCCGTCGAGCGAGCTGCACATTGCCGAGGACTGGTACCGGCGCACGGCGCTTGCCGATCTGTTGCAGCTCGACGACGCGCTCCTCAACAAGGACCGGCTCTATCGCGCCCTGGACAAGCTCCTCGGGCACAAGGCGGCCATCGAAGCGCACTTGTCGCGGCGCGCCGGCGAGCTGTTTGCTCTCGACAACGAGGTGCTGCTCTACGACGTGACGAGCACGTACTTTGAAGGCGAGGCCGAGGCCAATCTGTTGGCGCAGCGCGGATACTCGCGCGATCATCGGTCCGACTGCAAGCAGGTGTTGATCGCTCTGGTCGTCACCTTCGACGGCTTTCCGCTCGGCTACGAGGTGTTCGCCGGCAATGTCCACGACTCCAAGACCGTGCAGACGATCGTGACCACCATGGAGGCCCAGCACGGGATGCTGGGGCGCGTGTGGATCGCCGACCGCGGCATGGCGAGCAGGGAGAACCTGGCGTGGCTGCGCTCAACCGGCCGGCGCTACATCATCGGCGCGCCGAAGTCGGAGCTGAAGAAGTTCGCCGACGCACTGGCGACCGCGGCCGGCTGGCGCGAGGTGCGCGAGGGGATCGAGGTCAAGCTCGTGCGCTGCCCCGAGACCGAGGAGACCGTGATCCTGTGCCGCTCAGCCGACCGGCGCAGCAAAGAGCAGGCGATGCACGACAAGTTCAGCCGTCGCATCGAGATTGGGCTCGAACGCCTGGCCGCCCGCATCGCCCGCTCCAAGAGGCGCCTCGATCGGGCGCAGGTGAACCGGCAGATCGGCCGCCTCCTGCAGCAGAACCAGCGCGCCGCCCGGCGCTTCAAG
>DATBMG010000108.1:0-12783 GCA_036554965.1 Burkholderiales bacterium | reverse complement strand
GAGTCCGCCTTGCGAGCTGCGGCGCTGCTGCTCGGCCTTGGCCGCCCTGAGCAGCTGGAACACCGCGGCGAACAAGGTGGCGCCGGCGCCGATCATGGCGGCCAGAACGACGTCGGGAATTCCCATTGCACTGCTCCGCATCAAGCCCGGGGCAGCCCGGACCGGCCCCGCGGGGCGCGGGGGATAGGACGACGGTTACCCTATCGGCCGGCGGCGGCAAGCCCTTGAGGCGGCCGGAGCGGCTCGCACAGGGGGCCAGAAGCAAGTTCCATGTCACGCCGGGCTGGCTGCGGCGACGCGGCGAAACAGCAGATCCCACACGCCGTGGCCCAGCTTCACGCCGCGCTGCTCGAACTTGGTGCGCGGGCGATGCGCTGGCCGCGGCGCGAACCCGGCCGCCGTGTTCTCGAGTAGGGGCTCGGCGGCCAAGACGGCGAGCGCCTGCTCGGCGTAGTCCTGCCAATCGGTGGCCACGTGCAGGAGGCCGCCGGGCTTGAGCCGCGAGGCGAGCAAGGCGACGAAGGGCGGCTGCAGCAGGCGGCGCTTGTGATGGCGCTTCTTGGGCCAGGGATCGGGGAAGAACACGTGCACCCCGTCCAGCGTGCCGGGGGCGAGCATGTGCTGCACCACCTCGGTGGCGTCGTGCTGGACGATGCGCACGTTGGTGAGCCCCAGCGCGTCGATCCGCTTCAGCAGGCTGCCCACCCCGGGCGAGTGCACCTCTACACCGAGATAGTCGATCTCGGGATGCGCTTGGGCGATGGCTGCCGTGGTCTCTCCCATGCCGAAGCCGATCTCGAACACCGTCGGAGCCGTTCGGCCGAAAGCGGCGACGAGGTCGGCGATCGCCGGTGCATAGGGCAGCGCAAAGCGATCGCGCAGCGCGTCGTAGGCGCGCTGCTGCGCGTTCGACATCCGTCCCTGGCGCAGCACGTAGCTGCGGATGGGACGGCGCTGTCGCGGTTCCGCGGTCTTGTCGTCGCGCCGATCCAAGGTATCGAGGGTTCGGGTGGAACGGCGGGCGATAAGGGCGTCGCATGCCGTTGCTCGGACCGCGCCGCCGACGGGCCCGCGCCGCTGCCAGGCGCTTACGCCGCCTTGCCCTTGACCGGCGCGATCAGCCCCGAGGTCGGCGAGCTCGGCGCGGCCGAGTACGGCTTCTTCGCCATGCGCCCGGCGAGCCAGGCCTCCCGGCCGGCCTCCACGGCCTTGCGCATGGCTCCGGCCATGCGCACCGGGTCCTTCGCCGCTGCGATGGCCGTGTTCATCAGCACGCCGTCGCAGCCCAGCTCCATGACGATGGCGGCGTCGGACGCCGTGCCCACACCCGCATCCACCAGCACCGGCACCTTGGCGTTGTCGATGATGATCTGCAGGTTCCAGGGGTTCAGAATGCCCATGCCGGAGCCGATCAGGCTGGCGAGCGGCATCACCGCAACGCAGCCGATCTCTTCGAGCTGCTTGGCGACGATCGGGTCGTCGGAGGTGTACACCATCACGTCGAAGCCTTCCTTGACCAGCGTGCGCGCGGCAGCCAGCGTTTCCACGACGTTCGGGTACAGCGTGTGCGGGTCGCCGAGCACCTCGAGCTTGACCAGGGAGCGGCCATCCAGCAGCTCGCGCGCCAGGCGCAGCGTGCGCACCGCGTCTTCGGCCGTGTAGCAACCGGCGGTATTGGGCAGGATGGTGTACTTGGACGGCGGGATCGCCTCCAGCAGACTCGGCTCGCCTGGGTTCTGGCCGATGTTGGTGCGGCGGATCGCCACCGTCACGATCTGCGCGCCGCTCGCCTCGATGGCCGCGCGCGTCTGCTCGAAATCCTTGTACTTGCCGGTTCCCACCAGCAGGCGGGAAGCGTAGCTCTTGCCGGCGATGATCAGTTGATCCATAGCAGTTGCACCAGAGTTGGGGTGCGTCCGGAGAGTCACGCCCCTCGGTCACGCTTCCCGGTCACGTCCTTCGGTCACAGCATTATCCGCCGCCCACCGCCACCACGATCTCCAGCCGGTCGCCGTCGGCCAGGCGCTCGTGCGGGAACGTGCCGCGCGGCACGATCTGCCCGTTGCGCTCCAGCGCGACGCGCTTGCCGCCGAGCTGCAGGCGCTCGATCAGCTCCGCCGCGGTCAGCGGGCCCTCGAAGTCGCGGCGCTCGCCGTTGATGGTGAGAGCAATCAAGAGCGAAATTTTACCATGGGCCCTGCGGTCCAAAGCACCGCAGGAATCGAGTACACTACGCCTCGCAGCGGGCGTAGTTCAATGGTAGAACGAAAGCTTCCCAAGCTTTAGACGTGGGTCCGATTCCCATCGCCCGCTCCAGCCCGCCCGCCGGCCCGATCCTCGCGTTGCACTCTCGGCGCCGTGCGTTGCTCGCGGCGTACGTCGATCCGTTCTAGAGCCCCGGCTTAGCCGCAGCAGGAGGTTTGCATGCTCCAGGAAAAGGTCCCCAATCTGGCCAGGTTCGTCGAGCCGGACCGCGTGCGCAAGGAGGTATACACCGACCCGGCCATCTTCGAGCTGGAGATGGAGCGCATCCACGAGCGCGTGTGGATCTACTGCGGCCACGAAAGCCAGGTGCGCGAGCCCGGCGCCTTCTACACCGTGCAGATCGGCCGCCAACCCATGCTCCTGGTGCGCGGCGCGGACGGCAAGGTGAACGTGCTCTACAACCGCTGCCCGCACCGCGGCTCCATGGTCTGCGGCGAGCGGCACGGCAACACCGGGGAGTTCTTCCGCTGTTCCTACCATGCCTGGACATTCCACCACGACGGCACGCTGCGCAATATCCCGATGATGGAATCCGGGTACGCCGGCACTGCGCTCGGCCGCGACAACCCCGACTGCAACATGAAGCGCGCCGCGCGGGTGGAGTCCTACCGCGGCTTCGTGTTCGCCAGCCTGGCGCTAGAGGGGCCGTCGCTCACCGAGTTCCTGGGACCGGCGCGCATCGCCTTCGACGACATGTGCGACCGCGCGCCGCAGGGCGAGGTCGAGATCGTGCCCAACTGCTTCCGCGTGATCCAGCATTCCAACTGGAAGATCTTCCTCGAAAACCAGCTCGATGCGCTGCATCCGTCGGTGACGCACCAGTCGACCGGCCGCGCCGCGCGCGATGTCGAGGTGATGATCGAGAAAGCGACCGGCAAGGCCCCGCTCGCCTATCACATGCTGTCCGCGTTCTCGACCGTGACCATCGACAAGTGGGACAACTTCCAGACTCTGAACTACCCCTACGGCCATTGCATCCTCACCGGCTACATGGGGCTGCGGCCGCAGGATCCCGATACCCTCGAGTACGAGCGCGTGCTGGCGAAGGCTTACGGCGAGCGGCGCAAGGAGGAGATCCTGTCCACCAACATCCACCACGTCCTGCTCTACCCGGGGTTGTCGGTGCAGTCACCGTTGCAGCAGCTGCGTGCAGTGCGGCCGCTGGGCGTGGACCGGACGCTGACCGAGATCTGGCACTTCCGCCTGAAGGGCGCGCCGGAACCCATCTACCGGCGCGCGCTCGCCTACTACAACCTAGTGAACTCGCCGTCCACCATGATCAACGCCGACGACCTGGAGAACTTCTGGAAGGTGCAGCAGGGCCTGTCCAGCGAGGGCGGCGACTGGGTGAGCTTTCATCGCCACTCCGGCCGGGACATCGAGCGGGGCGGGGTGGTCGAAACCGGCGAGGGCATGGGCACCTCCGAGGCGCCGATGCGCAATCAGATGAAGGCATGGACCCGGTACATGGCGAAGGCGTGAGGATGGCGACTGCGAGCAAGGGCAAGAGCAAAGCGCCGCTCCGGGAACCCGACCTGCAGCACGAAGTCGAACAGTTTCTCTACGGCCAGGCCGAGCTGCTCGACGCCAAGCGCTGGCAGGACTACATCGATCTGTTCGCCGCCGACGGGGTCTACTGGATGCCCGCCAATCCGCAGGACATCACCTGGGACGGCGTGCCCTCGATCTTCGCCGAGGACAAGAACCTGATGACCGTGCGCATGAAGCGCGTCCTGCATCCCGATGCCTGGTCGCAGCGTCCCCTGTGGGGCACCAACCACGTGGTGGGCAACGTGATCCTGCAGCCGGCGGATGGGGCCTCGAACGAACTGGTCGTGCGCTCGCGCTTCCACATGATGGAGCTGCGCCGCGACAACGTCCGCCACTTCGCGGGCGCCTACACCCACCACCTGACGCGCACACGGGACGGCCTGCGCATCAAGCTGCAGCGCGTGGACATGACCAACGCGCAAGCGGCCTACGACTACGTGCTGCAAGTCTGGGTATAGAAAGAGCACCGCATGAAGTACCTGCGCTACGCCCTCTACGCCGTCGGCGCCCTGGTGTTGCTGCTGATCGTCGCGATCGGCATCCTGATGGCGACCTTCGACCCCAACGACTACAAGCCGCGCATCGTTCAGCTGGTGAAGGAGAAGACCGGCCGCACGCTGTCCATCGCCGGCGATATCGACCTCAAGGTGTTCCCCAAGCTCGGCGTCCAGCTGGGCAAGTTGTCCCTGTCCGAGCACGACGGCAGCGGGGAGTTCGCGCACCTGGAGGCGGCGGAGGTGTACGTTGCGTTGCTGCCGCTGCTGTCCAAGCGCCTGGTGGTGGACGAGGTGCGCATCGACGGCGCGCGTGCGAACCTGATCAGGTTCGAGAATGGCAGCACCAATTTCGACGATCTGACCAAGGGTGGACAGACGCCGTCCGACACGCCGGCGCCGCCGGAGGCCGGCCGGCCCATCGAGCTGGATGTGGACGGCATCCGCGTCACCGACTCGCGCCTGACCTGGCAGGACCGCACCAGCGGCAGCGATCTGGCCGTCCACATCGCCGAGCTGAAGACCGGGCGCATCGCCGACAAGCGGCCCAGCGCTATCGAGCTGTCCGCCTCCGTGCAGGGCACCAAGCCGCGCCTGGACCTGCGCATGGGCCTGGCCGGCACGCTCACCTTCGACCTCGAGCAACAGCTTTATCGCCTCCAGAAACTGGTCGCGAGCCTGGAAGGTGCGGCGATGGACTTCAGCGGCATCGCGGTGAAGGTGCACGGCGACCTGGAAGCGCTGGGGGCGCAGCAGCGCGTCGCGTTGTCGGACCTGCGCCTGGAGGGGAAGGCCACTCGCGGTACGAACCGCTACAACGTCGACCTGTCCGCGCCGGCGATCGAATCCACCCCCGAGGCTCTGGCCGTGCAGGGCTTGTCGCTGGCGGCCACCGGTTCGCTGGGCGCCATGCAGCTCACGCAGAGCAGCGTGAAGGCGCCGTCCATCCGTGTGAACCTGGCCCGCAATCAGGTGCTGGTAGAGGGCCTCAGCCTGTCGGCCAAAGCCAAGCAGGGTGAGGACAATCTCGCTATCAGCCTGAGCGCCCCCCGCCTGCAAGTCACGCCGGAGAGCGCCGGCGGCGAGTCGGTGGTGCTGACCTTGAAGCTCGACGGCGCGCAGCGCGGCGCCGACGCGACCGTGCGCGTGTCGAGCCTGGAAGGTTCGGCGCGAGCGCTCAAGATCCAGTCGCTCGCCCTGGAGCTGGATGCCAGGCAGCAGGACAACGCCATCAAGGGACGCCTGACCACGCCGGTAACCGGCAACCTGGAGACCAAGGTGTTCGAGCTGTCCAAGCTGGCGGGCGATTTCACCGTCACCGGCCCCACGCTCCCGGGCAAGCGCCTGCAGGTGCCGCTGAGCGGGTTGGTACGCGCGGACCTCGGCAAGGAGCGGGTGTATGGCGACGTCGCTACGCGCTTCGACGAGAGCAACATCAAGGCAAAGGGCGGCATGACCGGCTTCGCGGCGCCGGCCTACGACTTCGACGTGGCGATCGACGCGCTCAACGTGGACAAGTACCGCGCGCCCGAGAAGAAGGAAGCGCCCGAGAAGAAAGAAACGACGGCTGCGCAAGGCCCGCAGCGCGAGGAGCCGATCGATCTGTCGGCGCTCAAGGGCCTGAATCTGAAGGGCGACGTACGGATCGGCCGGCTACAGGCGAGCAACGTCAAGGCGAGCAACCTGCGCGTGAGCCTGCGGGCCCGCAACGGCAAACTCGACGTCGATCCGCTGTCCGCAAATCTGTATCAGGGCACGACCAAGGGGGCGATCGGCGTCGATGCCAACGGCAACCAGTTCGCCGTGAACCAGACCCTGACCGGCGTGGCCATCGGTCCGTTGCTGCGAGACGCGGTGCAGAAAGACATTCTCGAGGGCAAGGGCAGCGTGGCGCTGAATGTCACCACGCGCGGCGCCACGGTCAGCGAGCTGAAGCGCGCGCTTGACGGCACCGCCCGAGCCGTGCTGCGCGACGGCGCGGTGAAGGGCATCGATCTGGCGGGCACCGTGCGCCGCGTGAAAACCAAGCTGACCGGCGGGGACGTAGAAGGCAGCGCCGGCCAAGGTGAGAAGACCGACTTCTCCGAGATGTCGGCCAGTTTTGCCATTCGCAAGGGCGTCGCCCACAACGAAGATCTCGATCTCAAGTCGCCCTTCCTGCGGGTTACCGGCAGCGGCGACGTCGACATCCCGCAGTCGCGTCTGGACTATGTGGTGAAGACCTCGATCGTGGGCACGATGTCCGGGCAGGGCGGCAAGGAGCTCTCCGAGCTGCATGGCCTCACCATCCCCGTGCGCGTAGCCGGGCCTTTCGACAAGCTTGGTTACAAGGTGCAGTTCAGCCAAATGGTGCGCGGGTCCACGAAGGAGCAGCTGGATGCGGCGAAGCGTGCGGGCAAGGAGGCCGTCGAGGGGGCCGTGCGCGGAAAACTCGAGGGGTTGCTGGGCGACCGCGGCGGACCGGATGAGGCGAAGGAGGGCCAGCCGGGCGGCGAGCAGGCGCAGCAGGCGGCGCCCAAACGGCCGCAGGACGAGCTGAAGGGCAAGCTCAAAGAGCTGTTGCGTTGAGCGCTAGCGCAGTGAACCCGAGCTTCGCAGCTCACCTCATCGCCTGGCAGAAGGCGCACGGCCGTCACGACCTTCCCTGGCAGAACACCCGCGACCCATACCGTATCTGGCTCTCGGAGATCATGCTCCAGCAGACGCAGGTTAGTGCGGTGGTTCCTTATTACGAGCGCTTTCTGGCGCGGTTTCCGGATCTGGCGGCACTCGCCGCTGCGCAAGAGGACGCGGTGCTGGTGCTGTGGGCTGGGCTCGGCTACTACGCGCGTGCGCGCCACCTTCACCGTGCCGCGCAGGCGATCGTGCAGCACCACAGCGGAACCTTCCCGCGCGAGCTGGAAGCGGTCCGCGCGCTGCCCGGTGTCGGGCGCTCCACGGCCGCTGCGATCTGCGCCTTCGCCTACGGCATGCGGGCGGCGATCCTGGACGGCAACGTCAAGCGCGTCCTGACGCGTCACTTCGGCGTCGACGGCTATCCCGGTGAGCGGCGCGTGGTAGATGCCCTGTGGCGTTTATCCGAATCGCTGCTGCCGGAGGAGGACGTCGAGGCCTACACCCAGGGATTGATGGACCTCGGGGCCACCCTGTGCGTGCGCAGCAATCCGCGCTGCAGCGCGTGCCCGCTGCAGGACGGCTGCGTGGCGCGGCGCGCGGGCCGGACCCGCGATTTGCCCATGGCGCGTCCGGCCAAGCCGCTGCCGCAGCGGCAGACTGCTTTGCTGGTGCTGGTGAGCCGCGGCGAATTGTTGCTGTAAAAACGCCCGGCGCCGGGCATCTGGGGCGGCTTGTGGTGCTTTCCCGAGATCGACGGCACTCGGCTCGACATGAAACTCGGGCTCGAGCAGGAATGCCTGGCGCGGTTCGGCTTGCGCATCGGCGCGTCGCAGCGCCTGAGCGACATCGAACACGGCTTCACCCACTTCCGCCTGCGCATCACGCCTGTGCTCGTGCGCACCGACCGTACCCCGGGCGCCTGCGAGCCCGGCAGCCTGTGGCTGACCCCGGAAGACGCGCGCGGCGCTGCAATTCCCGCGCCGGTGCGCAAGATCATCGATGCACTCGAGGATCTAGGAGCTAGGGGCTAGGATCCGGGGAGTGTTGAGCCGCTGCGCGGCGCCTTTCCCTAGCTCCTGGACCCTCGCTCCCAAATCTCACACCGCCACCGACCGGCTCTGCAGGAACGTGCGCAGCCGCTCGAGGCGCGCTTGCGGATCGCTCAGCTCCAGCATCTGCTGCTTGAACTCGGCCTCCAGCGGCAGCACCTCGGCCAGGCGGCAGGCCACCCAGTCGGCGTCGTCCAGGCGCACCGGGGCCGGGAAGTTGTCCGTCCCGACCTTGTCGATGATTTTCGCGAGCAGCTCCGCCAGCGGCCGGTAGGGGGGCGCCAGCGGGCGCGGCGACGACGCGTCCTGCAGCTCCACCAGCCCGTAGAGCAGGCCGTTCTTCGCCGCCCAGTGCTCGGCGATGCGGAACACCGATTCACCCCGGCACAGCAGGTGGAACAGCCCCAGGTGGGGCATGTCCCATTCCCGGATCAGGGCAGTGCAGCCGATGGGATAGGGTACGGCGGGGGCGCCGACCTCGGCGCCCTCGCGCAGCAGGCACACGCCGAACGGGCTGGCGTCGCGGATGCATGCCTTAGTCATGTCCAGGTAGCGCTGCTCGAAGATCTTGAGCGGCAGCAGGCCCCCCGGGAACAGCACGGTGCGCAGGGGGAAGATCGGGATCTCGAGGGCCATGATCCTCGCCCGCAGGCTTACGCCTGCGGCGCGGCTTCGCCCCAGCGCGGCGTCAGGCTGTGCGCGATCCCGAGCTGGTCGAGCACGCGCGCGACGACGAAATCCACCAGGTCCTCCACGCGCCGGGGATGATGATAGAACCCCGGGTTGGCGGGGAGCACCACCGCGCCAGCGCGCGCCAGGCGCAGCATGTTCTCCAGGTGGATCGCGGAAAGCGGAGTCTCGCGCGGCACCAGCACCAGCTTGCGCGCCTCCTTGAGCATCACATCGGCGGCGCGCTCGATCAGGTTGTCGGCCAGACCCTGTGCGACGGCGGCGAGCGTGCCCATGCTGCACGGGCAGATCACCATCGCGTCGGCGGGATTGGAGCCGGAGGCTACCGGCGCGAACCATTCCTCGCGCCCGAAGGCGGTGAGCTGCCCCGGGTGCGCCTGGAAGCGCGCACCGAAGAAGGTCTCGGCCTCCTTCGCGCGTCCTGGCAAGGCCAGGTCCATCTCCTGGCGCGCGACGATCTGCGACGCCTGCGAGTACAGCAGGTACACGCGGGCGCCGGAGGCCAGCAAGCATTCGAGCAGGCGCACCCCGTAGGGCATCCCCGACGCGCCGGTGAACGCCACCGTGATGGTCCTGCTCATTGCGCCTCCCCGGCGTCCGCCGGCGGGGCGGATCCGGCCTCGGCGGGAGCGGTGGTGCGCAGCTGCTCTTTCAGCTCGCGCAGGCGCGCCTCCAAGCGTTCGACCTCGGTGCGCAGCGCCTCCGGGCTGGTGGGCAAGGCATCCTCGGCCTCGGCGCGGGAGGCCTGGTCCTGCTCGACGATGAGGCACATCAGCGTCTCGAAGCGATCACCCACGGTTTCCGGGATGATCGGCTGTGAGGGCGCCTCCGGGGTGTACACGTTCTCCAGGATCGAGCCGTCCTGAGCATAGAGCAGATAGCCCAGCGTACGATAAGTGTGCTGTGCGCAATCGACGCGCTCGCGGTACATGGCCATGCGCGCCTTGCCCGACCGTGCCGGCTGGGGCGTGCGGAACAGCACGCGCCGCCAGTACGTGATCTCATCGTCCTCGATGGTGAGTTTGCTGCGGTCGTAGAAATGCTGGTGCTGGTCGGGGGTGCCCACGCGCACCCAGTCCGCCGCCTGCGCCGCAGCTGACAGCGACAACGCAAGCACGCCGGCCATCAGGCGTTTCGTGGGAGATGGAAGCAGGCCGATCACCACAGAGGCACGCAGGCACAGAGACAGCACCACATTATCCGTTTTTCTCTGGCCTCTGCTTCTCGGCGGCGAACGCGTGGTCACTGCGCCAGCTCGCGATGGCGCACGATCACCGGCAGGGTCGGCCCGAAGCGCCGGGCCAGCACTTCGCTGAAGTATACCGAGCGGTGGCGCCCGCCGGTGCAACCGATAGCCACCGTGAGATTGCTGCGGTTGTCGCGCAGGTAACAGGGCAGCCACGCGTCGAGAAACGCGGAGATGTCGGCCAGCATCTTCTGAGCGTCGGCGTCGGCTTCCATGAAGGCGACCACCTGGTCGTCGTTACCGGTGAGCGGTTGCAGCACCGGGTCATAGTGCGGGTTGGGCAAGCAGCGCACGTCGAACACCAGATCGGCGTCCAACGGGATGCCGTGCTTGAAGCCGAAAGACTGGAACAGCAAGGTCATGCCGCTGCCGGCGAGCCCGGCGAAGTCCTTGACCCAGGCGCGCAGCGCGTTGGTGTTGAGCTCGCTGGTGTCGATGCGGTGCGCCAGGGCGACGATGTCCTGCAGCATCGCGCGCTCCGAGTCGATGCACTCGGGCAGGGTCCGGGTGTCGTCCGACAGCGGATGGCGGCGGCGCGTCTCGGAGAAGCGCTTGACCAGCGTGCCGGTCTTGGCGTCGAGGAACAGCACGCGCAGGTCCACCTGACGCCGGCGCAGCTCGGCCACCGACGCGGGCAGTTCCTTCAGCGTGGGGCCGCTGCGCACATCCACGCTCACTCCGACCCGGGTGTAACCCGATTGCGCCAGGAAATCGACCACTTCGACCAGCAGGTTCGCCGGCAGGTTGTCCACGCAGTAGTAGCCGATGTCCTCCAGCACGTTGAGCGCGATGCTCTTGCCCGAACCGGACATGCCCGTGACCAGGATCACGCGCATCTGCTGAGCGCCCGGGCCGGCCCGGGACGCCGCTTCGCGGCCGTCCGCCGCGCGCTCCGGCAGGCCGATCTCAGGGTTCGCGGCCAAAGTGCTGTTCCTGGCGCTGGATGAATTCCTGGGTGCTGTCGATGCCGCGCAGCTGCAGCACGTAGTTGCGCACCGCCGCCTCCACCAGCACCGCCAAGTTGCGGCCGGCCGCCACCGGCAGCACCACCTTGCGCACCTTCACCCCCATGATCTCCTCGAAGCTCGCGGTGAGCGGCAGGCGCTCGAGCCCGGGGATCACGCCGCCGACCGGGCGCTCCAGCTGCACGATCAGCTTCAGGTTCTTGCGCACGCGCACCGCCGTCTCGCCGAAGATGGTGCGGATGTTGAGCATGCCCAGGCCGCGCACTTCGAGGAAGTCCTTCAGCAGCTCGGGGCTGCGTCCTTCGAGCGTCTCGGGCGCGATGTGATACAGCTCCACCACGTCGTCGGCCACCAGGCCGCCGCCGCGCGTGATCAGCTCGAGCGCCAGCTCGCTCTTGCCCACCCCGCTGTCGCCGGTGAGCAGCACGCCCATGCCCAGGACGTCGAGCAGGACGCCGTGGCGCGTGACGAACTCGGCCAGCGCGCGGCCCATGTAGGTGCGGATCACCCAGATGATCTGCAGGCTCGGCAGCGGCGAGCCGATGAGCGGCGCCTTCATGCGCTCGGCAAAGCGCCTGAGCGTGTCGGGCGCGCGTTCGCCGTCGCTGACGATGACGCAGGCGAGCCCGCTCGCGTGCAGCCGCGCCAGGGCCTGCTCGCAGTCGGCCTCGCGCATCGACGAGAAGTAGGCGGCCTCGGTCGGGCTGAAGATCTGGATCCAGTTAGGATGGTAGAAGTTGAGGTGCCCGATCAGCCCTTCGTTCGCTTGATAGATTCGGCGCGTGTCGAGCGCGTTGCCGGCATGGGCCTCACCGGCGAGCCAGGACAGCTTGAGCGCCTCCTGGTTGTCCTTGAACAGCTGGGCTACGCTGACGAGCGGCATGCGGATCTCCGTGCAGCGCGTGCCGCGGGCGCGCTAGTTGGCCGTCCGGGCCCGCCAGCCTGCGATCAGGCGCTGCGCGGCCAGCGCGTCGGGCGCCGCGGCCAGGGCGGCCCGCATCTCGCGGTCGCTGAACATCTCCGCGAGCTGACTCAGGATCTCGAGATGCGCTTCGGTGGACTTCTCGGGCACCAGCAGCACGAAGATCAGGCGCACCGGATCTTCGTCCGGAGCATCGAAGGCGATCGCAGTGCGCGTGCGCAGGAAACAGCCCACGGCGCTCAGCAGCCCTTTGACGCGTCCATGCGGGATGGCGATTCCCTGGCCGAGACCCGTGGAGCCCATGCGCTCGCGCGCGAGGAGGCTGTCGAGAATGTGCCCGCGCTTGATGCCGGTCTTGCTCTCCAGCAGCGTGGCCGCGTGCTCGAGCACCGCCCGCTTGTCCTGCGCCGCGATGTCGAGCGCGACGTGGGAGGCGGGAAGGAGGGAGGCGAGAAGGCTCATGGCGGGTGCCACCCGAGTCGCCGCCGCGGCTAGAGCTGGGCGCGCTCCCCGGCTCACCCGCCCGCGCGGTGGCGGTTGGCTCCGTCGTAGCGCTGCTCGACGGCCTTCTCCTTGTGCTTCAGGATCTGGCGATCGAGCTTGTCGACCAGCCCGTCGATCGCGGCGTACATGTCCGCGTCGATACTTTCGCAGAAGATGTCGCGCCCGCGCACGTGCACGGTCGCCTCGATGCGCTGCTGCAGCTTGTCCACCGACATGATCACGTTGACGTCGATGACGTGGTCGAAGTGGCGCGTGATGCGCTCCAGCTTGGAGGTGACGTAGCTGCGGATCGCAGGCGTGATGTCGAGGTGGTGCCCGGTCAGTTGCAGGTTCATCTAGGGGCTCCTTGTGCTTGTTCGAGTCAGATCGACTTCCTCAGATTGACCGGCAGGATCTGCAGAGATTCCCTGTACTTGGCGATGGTGCGACGCGCCACGACGATGCCTTGCTTGCCCAGGATCTCGGATATCTGGCTGTCGGA
>DATBMG010000074.1:0-7267 GCA_036554965.1 Burkholderiales bacterium | reverse complement strand
TCGGCGAGGATTTCCATCGCGCCGGCGGCGTACCGGCGGTTGTCAATGAGCTGATCAAGGCCGGGACGATCCGCAAGGAGGCGCTCACCGTCAATGGCAGAACGCTGTACGAGAACTGCAAGAACACGCCGGTCCAGGACCCGCTGGTGATCTGGCCTTACAAGAAGCCGATGAAGAAGCACGCCGGGTTCCTGAACCTCAAAGGCAATCTGTTCGACAGCGCGATCATGAAGACCAGCGTGATCTCGGATGACTTCCGCAAGCGCTACCTCTCCAACCGGAAGGATCCCAACGCCTGGGAAGGCCGCGCCATCGTGTTCGATGGCCCCGAGGATTACCACCATCGCATCGACGACCCGAAGTTGAAGATCGACGAGAACTGCATTCTGTTCGTTCGCGGCACGGGTCCGGTGGGTTATCCGGGCGCGGCGGAGGTGGTGAACATGCAGCCGCCCGGCGAGCTGATCAAGGCGGGCACCACCGAGCTGCCGTGCATCGGCGACGGTCGGCAGTCGGGCACTTCGGGCTCGCCGTCGATCCTGAACGCATCGCCGGAAGCGGCCAACGGCGGCGGCCTGGCGATCCTGAAGACCGGCGACCGCGTGCGTATCGACCTGAACAAGCGTTCTGCTGACATCCTGATCAGCGCCGAGGAATACGAACGGCGCCGCACGACGCTCGCACAGCAGGGCGGCTACAAGATACCGGACCACCAGACCCCGTGGCAGGAGATCCAGCGCGGCATGGTGGACGAACTGTCGCGCGGGATGGTGCTGAAGCCGGCGGTGAAGTACCAGCGCATCGCCGTCACCAAGGGGGTGCCGCGCGACAATCACTAGCGGACTTCGCCCCCTCTCCCCGGCAGACGAAAAACGTCCCTCTTCCGCTTGCGGGAGATGGTAGGGTGAGGGCCGGGAGAGGGTGAGGGGTTTTACAAGGAGGAGGCCATGGCGAATACCAAGACCGGTGTGAATCTCGGCAAGTGGCTCGCTTTGATCGGCCTGGCGCTCGCGCTGCTTTGCGTGCTGGCCGCGATGGCTTCGGGGCTGGGCTACCGCATGGACTGGTGGCACTTCCGCACCGGCTTTCTGATCCTGCGCGTGGCCTTCTTCGGGGCGCTGGCGGCGGCGGCGCTCTCGCTGCTGGGCCTGATCCTGAGCCGGGGCGCGCGCGGCACGCTGCTCTCCGGGCTGGCGGGGCTGATCGTCGCGCTGGGGTTTGCCTATGTCCCGTGGCAATGGAAGCAGACGGTCGATGCGCTGCCCTACATCCACGACATCACCACCGACGTCGACAACCCGCCGCAGTTCGTCGCGGCGGGGAGGCTGCGCAAGGAGGGCGATCACCCGGTGGAATACGACGGGCCAGAGGTGGCGGCCAAGCAGCAGGAAGCCTATCCGGATCTCGTGCCGATGGTGGTGAACGCTCCCCGCGAAAAGGTGTTCGAGGCGGCGAAGGCGGCGATCGGCGCGATGCAGCTGACCTTGACCGACGCCAGCCCGATGGAAGGCCGGCTGGAGGCGAGCCACACCAGCTTCTGGTACGGCTTCACCGACGATATGGTGGTGCGCATCACCGAGACGCCGGAGGGCATCCGCGTGGACGTGCGCTCGAAGTCGCGCGTGGGACGCAGCGACCTGGGGCAGAACGCCAAGCGCATCCGCGCCTTCCTCGCGCAGTTCAAGCAGGAGCTGGCGTAGCGTCCGGCCGCGCCGCGGTCCTCCGGACTGCGGACGGCGCAGCGGTGCGCCGCAGGATTTCGATCCGTGCCGGGTCGAAATCTGCGCCGCCGGTGGATTTCGCTTACACTTGCGCGCGTGCCCGCGGCGCGCCGCCAGCACAACAACAGCGACGAGAGGAGCGATGAGCGCACCGCCTGCCCGCGTTCGGGCGTGGCTTGCGGCCTTGGCGTTGTCGGTTTCCGCGCCGGCCTTCGGTCAGAGCACGTCCCCGCCGGCCACCGCACAGCCCACCGCGGCGGAGACGATCACCAAGCGCCTGGATCCGACCGACTTCAAGTCGCGGTTCGAGACCCGCCTCGAGTACCAATCTCTGCAGGACGACCGCGGCAGCAAGACGCTACTGGTCCCGCGCTACGAGCACGCGTTCAGCAAGATGCTGGGTGCGCGCATCGAGCTGCCCTACGTCTGGGTCGATCCCGACCGGCCCGGCATGTCCGGAGAGCACGGCATCGGTGACATGGTCTTGCGGCTGAACTACCGGGCGACGCGCGGGGCCGGATACGCGGTGGTGCTGGCACCCGAGCTGGCGCTGGACACCGCCAGCGACGACCGCCTGGGCACCGGCAAGTACGTGTTCCAGCCTACGCTGTACGCGTCGATCGACGCCCCCCAGTACAAGTCGGTGGTGTTCCCCTTCGTGCAGCAGTTCTGGTCGATCGCCGGAGACGACGACCGCGACGACATCAACACGACGCTGCTGCGCGTCGGCCTGCTGTCGCGCTGGCCGAATCGCATCTACACCTTTGTCGAGCCCAGCCTGTACGTCGACTGGGAGCGCGACGCCGATACCGGCTTCACTCTCGAGGTCGAGATCGGTCGGTTGATGACCCGGGATCTGGCGATCTGGGCGCGCCCCGGCGTGGGGGTGTACGGCGACCTGCCCGGAATCTACGACTGGAACTTCGAAGTGGGATTCCGGTATTTCCTCGATTAGCCCGTCACAGCCGCAGCGGGTTCCAGTAGCCGGTCAACTCCAGATATCCGCGCCCCGCTTCCCGGCCGGCGCGGAGCGCGCGCACCGCGCCTTCCCAGTAGATCGTGCCGGTGCTGGCGCGCGCATCCAGCTCCTGGTCGTCCATCAGCGGCTCCAGGTCCAGCTCGAGGTCGCCGGCCTGCACACGCATGCCGACGGGATACTCCACGGCGGTGCGCGGTGAGCGCCACGTGCGCAGCGGGCGCATCGCCACCTCGTGCGATTCGAGAGCACGCACGCGCCCGCGCGCGTCGCGCAGCGTCGCCGCGGTCCAGCGCACTCTGCCATCCCGGTTGCGCATCTGGAACGCCATCAGCGCCGCGCCGTCGTCGAGATTGAGGCCGGCCCAGTCCCAGCCGGCGGCCTCCGGCGCCAGGTACTGGCTGGCCCATTCGTGGTCGAGCCATGCACGTCCTCGCACCCGCAGGTCGCTCTTGCCCACACGCAGTTCGCCGTCGGCGTCGAGGTGCGGCCGGCTGTAGTAGTAGCTCGCCTGTCTGAGGCGCGGGCCCTTGCGGCTGAAGCCGCCGTCGCCTTGCAGCAGAACCGGCTGCTGCGGCGAGAAGGTCAGCGCGAACTCGAACTCGCGCGACCGGATACTTGCTCGATAGGCGTCGCGATCCCGCCGCAGCGACCAGTCGTCGATGCGCACGTCGGTGTCGCCCTCGCGGGCGAGCGCCAGATCGAAGCCCGCGCGTGCCGCACGCTGGTCGTGCCGCAGGCGCCCGTGGACCGGGTCCGCCAGGGCGGCGTGCGCGAACAGCAGCTGCGTGGGCGCGAACGCGCTCGGATTGTCCTCCTGCAGCAGCGGCCGGTACCGGAAGAAGGTGATCTGGATACCCAGGTCGCGTCCGCCTGCATCGCGTACCCAGCCGGTGATGTACCACCATTCGGTGCGGTACTCCGGGTGCGCGCCGTGGTCGCGGGGAAACGTCAGCGCGCGGCCGGACACGACGGGCGGATAGGCGGCGCGAGCCCGATGCGCAAAGGCGAGTGCGGGCAGCGCGAGCATCAGGCGCCTGCGCTTCACGTTCGCGATCATCGGCGCTGTCTTCACCAGTCCTCGCGCACCGCCCGCAGCACATCGCCGCTCATCGCCTGCCGCGCGCTCGCCAGCGCGGTGAGCGTCGCCAGCGCCAGCATGACCGCGCAGAACGCCGCGAGCGCCGGCCAGGGCAGGTGCAACTCCATGCCCCAGTGGAAGGACTGGCGGTTGACGACGTGGATCAGGATCAGACTGATCAGCGCGCCCAACGCGCTCCCGACCAGCAATCCCACGGCGCTGGTGAACACGCCTTCGAAGGTGAGCATCGCGGCAACCTGTGCGCGCGTCATCCCCACGTGCCGCAGCATGGCGAGCTCGCTGCGGCGCGCGAGCACCTGGCTGGCGAGGCTGCTCGACAGGCCGAACAGCCCGATCAGGATGGCCGCCGCTTCCAGGGCGTAGGTCGCGGCAAAGGTGCGATCGAAGATCTGCAGGCTCAGGTCGCGAACCACCCCGGGCTCGGCGATCTCGAGCAGCTCCCCGCCGGCCAGCGCGGCACGCAGCCGCTGCGCGAGCTGGACGGCGGTCACATGTGCGTCGAGCCACACGCCGGCGTCGGTCACCGTTCGATCTCCGCTGCGCTCCACGTACACCTTGCGCTCGATCAGCAACGCGCCGTTCTGCCGGGCGTAGTCGCGCCATATGCCGGCGACCGTGAACGGCGCAAGCCGACCCGAGATCGGCAGCTGCACCGTTTCGCCCGGATCGAGGCCGTAGACGTCGCGCACCAGCTCGCTCACCCAGACCGGTGGGACATCCCGCACCGGCGCGACGGGTTCGCTCACCAGCGGCACGCGCGCTTGCACCTGGTCGGGATCGATGTCGCGCGCCAGCAGCGTCACCGGCGGCCGTGCCGGATCGAGCAGGATCTGTGTGCCGCGCAGGAACTCCACCCGCCGCACGCCGTCCGTCGCGGCGATGCGCGCCTGATCCTCCGGCGACAGGTATGCCGTATCGCCCGCGCTGCCCGCGCTCAGATACAGGTCCGCCGGAAGCATGCGGTCGAGCCAGTCCTCGAGCGACTGGCGGAACGACGCGACCATGATCGCCATCGACACAGTGAGGCTCACTGCCGCCACGATCGGCGCCAGGCTGGTCGTCGCCGGGCCGGGCGCGTTGCGCAGCTGGCTGTGGGCGAGCTGCACGGGCAGCGCCGGCAGCATAGGTGACAGCCGCAGCAGCGCGTGCATCAGACCCGGCAGCAGCACGATCGTGCCGATCAGCAGCAGCGCGATCGACAAGTAGCCGAACACGGGCAGCCCAGCGACCGGCGGCAGCATGGTGGCGAGCGCACCCGCCGCGAGCAGCGCGAAGCCGGATCGGGGCGCGGTCAGGCGTTCGAATGCGTGCACATCGTCTCCCGCTTTGAGCGCCTGCGCGGGGACGGCGCGGGCCGCCTCCAGCGCCGGCGCCAGGCTGCCGAGCAGCGCCGCGGCCACACCCAGCACGAAGAACAGCGCCAGCGCGCGCGGCTCGACGCCGGGTGCGGCGCTGAGTCCGCGGAAGTGACCAGCGCCCAGGTCTGCGCCGATGAAGTGCAGCACCAGGGCTGCGGCGCCGAACCCGAGCAGCAGCCCGAGCGCCGCGCCGATCGCGCCCACGATCGCTCCCTCGGCGAGCAGCAGGCCGGTCAATCCGCGACGCGTGACACCCTGCACGCGCAGCAGCGCAAGGTGGCTGCGCCGGCGCACCACCGCCAGCGCCTGCGTGGAGAACACCAGCAGCCCGCCGGTGAACAAGGCCACCAGCGCCAGGACGTTCAGGTTCACGCGGTAGGCGCGGGTAAGAGTGGCGGTGGCGCGCACGGCGGACGCCGGGCGCTCGGCGTGAACGCCGGGCGGAAGCACGTCTTGCAGCCGGCGCTCCAGCGCGCTCAAGTCCGCGCCGGCGCGCAGCCTGACGTCGATGCGGGTCAATCGCCCGAGCTTGTCCAGACGCCATTGCGCCGCGCCGATGTCCATCACCGCCAGCGGCGCGCGCGTCCCGTCGGCCGGCAGCCAGCCCGCGACGCGCAGCGGCAAGCCTTCGAGACCCACTTGCACGCGCAGGATGTCCCCCACTTCGACGCGCAGCCGGGCGCGCGCCGCCGGACTCAGGAATACTGCGTCCGGACGCAGCGTGTCCAGCAAGTCCTCGGCTTCGGCCAGCAGCGCCGGCTGGATCTGCGCTGCACGCAAAACATCCAGCCCGACCACGCGCAACGTCTGGTCCCGGTCCAGCACGAGTACCTGCGCTTCGACCATCGGACTGGCCACGGCCACCTCGGGCAGTCCAGCGATGCGCGCGTAGAGCGCTTCGTCGAAACCGGAGCGCGGTCCGCGCACCGTCAGATCGGCTTCGCCGGACAACGCCTGCAGCGCGTGTCCCAGCTCCCGCAGGGCCGACTGGTTGATCACCGCGACCGCGTAGCCCAGCGCCACGCCAAGCGCGATGGCGAGGACGGTGGCGAACAGGCGGGCTTTGCTCTGCCCCAGGGGCGCGAGGAGGAGTGGCAGATACCGGATCACGTCGGACCGGCCTCGAACAGTTACCGCGGGCGCTCGCCCTCGAGCGTGATCCGGTGCATCAGGCGCCGGTGACCGTGGTAGTCGTTGACCGGGTTATGCTGGGCGCAGCGGTTGTCCCAGAACGCGAGCGAGCCGACCTCCCAGCGCAAGCGGCAGGTGAACTCGGGCAGGACCTGGTGCTGGAACAGGTAGGCGAGCAGCGGCGCGCTCTCCTCCTCGGTCATGTCCTTGAAGCGCACGGTGTGCGCGACGTTGACGTAGAGCGACTTGCGCCCGGTCTCGGGATGCGTGCGCACCACTGGATGCTCGGCAACGTACTCGGTCAGCGCCTCGTCGCGCGCATCGGTGCGCAGGCGATCCTCGCGCGTGCGCGTGACGTCCGCCTTGGCGGAGCTGTTCACCGCCACCAGCCCATCCAGCAGCCGCCGCATGCCCGGGGACAGCGCCTCGTATGCCAGGTACTGGTTGGCGAACAGCGTGTCGCCGCCGAATGGCGGCACTTCGAGCGCAAGGAGCATCGAGCCCATCGGCGGGCGCTGCAGGTAGGCGGTGTCGGTGTGCCAGATCCCGCCGAAGTTGACGCGCTCGTGTTCGAGCTTCTTCACCTCTATGACTTCGGGGTGCTCCGGCAGGCCCTTGACGAAGGGATACTCCACCGGGGTGCCCAGCGCGCGTGCGAAGCCCATGAACTGCGGCGGGGTGAGGTGCTGCCCCCTGAAGAAGATCACCAGGTGCTCGAGCAGGGCGTGACGGATGGCGGCGGCGATCGCAGGCGTGAGCGGCACGCAGAGGTCGACCCCGCGGATCTCGGCGCCGAGCGCGCCGGCGATGCGTGAGACCTCGAGCATCCTCCTCGTCCTCCTGACGCCCGGGTCAGGCCGCGCGGGCGCCGCCGTATTCGATGCGCACGTTCTCCGGCTGCAGCCACTGCTGCAGGGACTCGACCAGCATGTCGTCCAGCCTGACGCGCCATTCCTGGCCCAGCTCGATGGAGCACTGC
>DATBMG010000054.1:0-9443 GCA_036554965.1 Burkholderiales bacterium | reverse complement strand
ACGAACCCGCCGGTGCCCGGGTCGCGGGCACCCAGGTGCAGGTTCGAGAGCCGGCCCCGGCGGCGGCCGTGGCCCCACTCCGCGGCCAGCACCACCAGGTCCAGCGTGTGCGCCTGCTTCACCTTCAACCAGCCGCTGCCGCGCGCGCCGGCTTCGTAGCTCGAATCGAGGGCCTTGGCCATCAAGCCTTCGTGGCCCCGCCGTAGCGCGTCGGCGAAGAACGCGCGCGCCTGCTCGGCGTCCTGCGTGATCAGGCGCGGCACGAGCAGGCCGGAGGGCAACGCTTCGGTCATGGCGGCGAAGCGCTCGCGCGCCGGGCGGTCGATGAGATCCTGCCCGTCGCGATGCAGGACGTCGAAGAAGAATACCGACAGCGGCAGCTCGGCGCGCGCCGCCTCCACCCCGAGCTTGCGGCCGAAGCGGCGCATAGTCACCTGGAATGGCTGCGGTGCGCCCGCGGGCGTCAGCGCGATGGATTCTCCGTCCAGGATGAGCGCGCCGGCGCTCGCGCCGCGTACCGCCTCCACCACCTCGGGAACCGCCGCCGTCACGTCGTTGAGATTGCGCGTGTACACGCGCACGTCGTCGCCCGACTTGTGCACCTGCACGCGCGCGCCGTCCAGTTTCCACTCCAGCGCCGCGGTACCCAGCTGAGCTAGGGCGGTGTCCACGTCGTCCGCCGGCTGCGCCAGCATGGGCAACACCGGCTGGAACAGCGTCAGGCCGAAGCGGCGCAGGCCAGCCGCGCCTTCCTCCAGCGCCGGTCGGGCAATCCGAGCCAGCCCGCCGGCGAGCATCGCGGCGCGCCGCACTTCGGACACCGGCAGCGCCGCGGCGCGCGCGATGGCCTCGAGCATGATTCCTTCGAGCGCGCCCTGCCGCAGCTCGCCGTACAGCAACCGCACCAGGAAGTCCTGCTCGGCAGGCGTCGCACGCGAGAGGAGCGCGCCGAGGATCTGTCTGCGTTGCGCGGTCGAACCGGCGCCGGTCACCTCGACCAACCGCTGGAGCGCAGCGTCCACATCGGCCAAGGTGAGGGCCGTGGAACTCGCGGCCTCGGCCGGGCGCGCGGCGTTCACCACGGCGGGACCGATGCCGATCTTGCCCTGAGGCGTCTCGCCCACCAGATACGCCACGGCGATGCCGATCTCTGCGGGGGCGAGGCGGCGCAGCAGGTCCGCCAACGCCGCGATCTTCTCGAGGCGACGCGGCGTGTCCGCGACGCGCTGCGAAGTATGAACGAGCTCTGACAGAAGCATGAATGGTCCTGATATTGCATGATCGCACGCACGATGTCCCGCCCCCGCCGCCTGCTGTGGATCGTCGCCGGCTGCCTCGCGCTCGCGCTGGCCTACGGCGTCTGGCACTTGTCGCGTCTGGCGCCCATCGGCACCGCGTACACCGCGAAAGTGCTGTGCTCGGGCGTGTTCGTCGCCGGCCGACCCGCGAGCGCGGTCCTGGAGGAGGACGTGCGCGCGGACCAGCACCCGCTGCTCCGGGTGGTGTCCGCCTCGGTGGACACCGAGCGCCGCCGCACTTCGGCGAGCCTGCTCGGCATGGCGACGCGCGTCGCGCAGTATCGGCCGGGTCTGGGCTGCACGCTCGCGCTGGGCGTGGACGCCGACCGGCTGCTGCAGGCGTCGCCCGCGCCGCCGCCCGCGCGCATGGCAGATGAACTGCCCGAAGGCGCCCCGCCCGCTGGCGTGGATGCGCGCGCCTTGCGCGATGCGGTCGAGTCGGCGTTCGCCGATCTCCCATCGCAGCGCACGCGCGCGGTGGTCGTAATGCACGGCGGGCGCGTCGTGGCGCAGCGCTACGCCGCCGGCTTCTCCGCACACACACCGCTGCCGGGATGGTCGATGAGCAAGACCGTCACCGCGGCGCTCGCCGGGGTGCTGGTACGCGAAGGCCGGCTCTCGCTCGACAGTGCCGCGTTGCTCCCCGAGTGGCGCACGCCCGGCGACCCGCGCGCGCGCATCACGCTGGACCAGATGCTGCGCATGACCGATGGCCTCGCGTTCGCGGAGCGCTACGAGGATCCATTTTCCGACGTGGTGGTGATGCTGTTCGGCACCGGCGACAGCTCCGGCTATGCGGCCTCCAAGCCGCTGGAGGCGCCGCCGGGCACACGCTGGCGCTATTCGAGCGGGACGAGCAACGCGCTGATCCGCGCGCTGCGCGCGGCATCCGGGCGCAGCGCGGAGCAGTTCAGCGTGCTCGCGCGCACCACGCTGTTCGAGCCGATCGGCATGCGCGATGCGGTGTTCGAGATCGATGCGGCCAGCATGCCGGTGGCGTCATCCTACGTCTATGCCAGCGCGCACGACTGGGTGCGCTTCGGCCAGCTATTGATGCAGGACGGCGTGTGGCGGGGCCGGCGCATCCTGCCCGCGGGCTGGGTGCGCTATCTGACCACGCTTACGCCGCAGTCCACGCGCCGCGACTTCGGTGCGCACGTGTGGTTGCGCGTGCCGCCGCCGTACAACAACGGCCAGTCCGCGCCGCCGCCGCTGCCGGCCGACGCCTTCCATCTGGCCGGCCACGAGGCGCAGCTGCTCACCGTGATCCCGAGCCGCAAGCTGGTGGTACTGCGCCTGGGCCTGACGCGCGAGCCGGGGGCCTGGGACCACGAGGCATTCCTGAGCAGGGTGCTCGAGGCGTTCCCCGAGAAGTGACGAAACGCTGCACGTCCCGGGATCCCGCTACGCCGCATCCGGGCTGCGGCCGCCGCTGAACTCCTCGAAGGCGTGCACCGCCTCGGCGGCGTACATCAGCGCCGGCCCGCCTCCCATGTACACGGCCACCGCCAGCGCTTCCATGACCTGCTCGCGCGGCGCGTTCAGGCGCGCGAGCGACTTGGCGTGGAAGGCGATGCAAGCGTCGCAATGGCCCGCCACGCCGATGGCCAGCGCGATCAGCTCCTTGGTCGGCTCGGACAGCGCGCCGCTCTTCATCGCGCCCTTGGCCATGGCGCTGAAGCCGGTGAGCGCATCGGGCTGGGCTTCGCGCAGCTTGAGGATGCCGCGGTTGATGTCCGCAGTGATCTGAGTGTAGGACTTCGCCATGTGTGGGGTCTCCGGAAAAGCGTTCGATCGAAATGGTAGAGCCGATGGCGCGGGCCGGGTTGACTGCGATGAAGGCCGCCCCGCCGCCGGCGCAGGCGCGATTCACGATCCGCCGATCGCCCGCGACAGCGCGTGGATGATCACTCCGACCAGGCCGCCGATCACCGTGCCGTTGATGCGGATGTACTGCAGGTCGCGCCCGATCGCGCGCTCGATGCGCTCGCTCACGGTGTGCGCGTCCCAGCGGCGCACGGTCTGCGCGATCAGTTCGGCGACCTCGTGGCGGCGTGTCTCGACGATCTCGGCGAGCGCCTTGCGCAGGCTGGCGTTGATCGCCTCGCGCACCGCGGGCTCGGCGAGCAGTGCATCGGCCAGCCGCAACAGAGCGGAGTGCAGGTTGGCGCGGATCGCCGAGTCCTCGCTGGCCGCGTCCTCGCGCACGCGCGCCCGCACCTCGTCCCACACCGACCCGACGTAGCTGCCGAGCACCGGGTGGTCGAGCAGCGCCTGCTTGAACGCTTCGGCGCGCCTGGCGTATTCGGGCGAGGTGCGCAACCGGACCGCGTACTCGTGCACCAGATCGGTGAAGCGTTGGCGCCACGCGTGCGCGGGATCGACCGCCGCTTCCGCCAGCGCCTCCTCCGCCGCCGCGATCAGGCGATCGGAGATGGCCTCGTCCACGCCCAGCTTCTTCCACAGCCACGCGGTCTTCTCGCGCACGCGCGCGCGCAGCGCGGGCTCCGCCTCGCTCAGCAGCCTGCGGGTCTGCAGGATGACCTCGTCCACCAGCTCCTGGTGCCGGTTCCCGGCGGTGAGCGTCTCCAGCACGTCGGCGGCGAGCGGCGCCATCTCGATGCGTCGCAGGCCCTCCAGCACTTGCCGGTGCAGGAACTGGCGCATCGGCTGGTCGCCCACCGCATCCAGCAGCCGCGGCAGCAAGTGCGCGACGTGGCCGGCCAGGGTCGCGGAGCGCTCCGGGTGCGCCAACCAGCGCGCCACGGTGCCCGCGACGTCCGCCTCGGCCAGCTTGGCGGCGACCACTTCGGTGGACAGGAAATTGCGCTCCACGAAGCGGCCGAGCGCTTCGCCGATGCGCGCCTTGTTGCTGGGCAGGATCGCGGTGTGCGGCAGTGGCACGCCCAGCGGGTGGCGGAACAGCGCCGTGACGGCGAACCAGTCGGCCAGGCCGCCCACCATGGCCGCTTCGCAGAAGGCGCGCAGGTAACCGACCGCGGGGTGGCGCGATTCGTACACGCGAGCCACGGCATACACCGCCGCGGCGGCGAGCAACAGCCCGGTCGCCGCGCGCTGCATCGAGCGCAGGCGGGCTAGCGAGGTGTCATCGTTGGCCGGTGCTTGTGTCACGCAGGCAGCAAAGCCTACAGCAGCAGGAGGCTGGCGATGGCGAAGTAGATCAGCAACGACAGCACATCCTGGATGATGGTTGCGATCGGCCCGCTGCCGAAGGCCGGGTCGCGGCCGGTGTGGGCCAGCAGCCACGGCAACAGCAGGCCCACGGTGGTGGCCACCGCCCCCGCGGCAAGCAGCGACAGCGATACGGCCAGCGCCAGGTGCACGTCGGCGTACGCCAGCCAGATCGCGGGGAAACTCAGCAGGCCGAGCGTCGAGCCGATCAGCAGTCCGGTACGCAACTCGCCGAGCACCAGCCGCGCGAGCGGCGCATGACTGAGCGACAGCCCGCGCACGGCGATCGCCTCGGTCTGGGTGCCGATGGCGTCGGCCAGATAGACGATCCCGGGAATGAAGAACGCGATCGCCACGCGCGACTGCAGCGCACGCTCGAAGGACGCCACCACGAAGGTGGCCACCACGCTGCCCGCCAGGCCGATCAGCAGCCACGGCAGGCGGTCGCGGGCACGGCGTACGGGCGGCGCCTCGATCGCGGTGCGCGCGTGCGCGGTTTCGCGTTTGATGCCGGCCAGGCGGTGGATGTCCTCGACGTGCTCGTGGCGCAGCACCTCGAGGAGGACCATCGGCGGCACCACGCCGAGCAGCACGCCATGCGCATCGGTCACCGGCACCGCCGACAGGTTGTGGCGGATCGCGTGCGAGGCGATGTGCTCCTGGTCCATGCCCGCGTGCACCGCGCGAGCGCTCTCGGACAGGTCCACGATCGGCGTCCCCGGCGACGCCTTGAGCAGCGCCGGCAACGGGACGGCGCCAAGCAGGCGCCGACCCTCGTCGGCGAGGAATATCGTGCCCGCATAGTCGTAGGCGTGACCCGGCAGGCGGGCGATGACCTCGCCGGCGGTCTCGTGGCTGCGCGCCAGCGGCACGCGCTCGACCAGGTGCCATCCGGCCGTTTCGGCGGCGTGCTGACTGCGACGGCTCGCGTGTGCGTCTTCGCTCATGGCGTATGGCTGCGTCTCGGTCGTTGAATGCGCCGGCGTGCATCCGGCGGCTACGCCGCAAGCGTAACATTCCCGCGGGGAACGCCTCGCGCGCACTCTTGAACCCCAGTGGGCCGTGCCTACAAACGCGGTGTCGGCGTTGCACGACTTGTGGATTGCGCGGCGCCCCACTAGACTGCAGGTCGCACTCCAACGCCGCAAGCCCGTGAAATGATCGTTTACGACCTGCTCTGCGAGAACGCCCACCGCTTCGAGGGGTGGTTCGCGTCCGCCGAGGCCTTCTCGCACCAGCACGAGGCCGGCCGCCTGTCCTGCCCCATGTGCGGTTCGTCCAGCGTGCGCAAGCAGCTGTCCGCGCCCCATGTGCAGACCGCCGGCGGGGAACCGCGCGAGCACACGGTGATGGCCAATCCCGGTCTGATGGAGGACGTGCGCAAGAAGCTCATCGAACTGGTTCTGCAGAACACCGAAGATGTCGGCACGCGCTTCTCGCAGGAGGCGCGCGCGATCCACAACAAGGAGGCGCCGGACCGCGCCATCCGCGGGCTGGCGACCAGCGCCCAGGCCAAGGAGCTGCGCGAGGAAGGCATCGACGTGTTCTCCTTGCCCGCGCCGGCGGTGCCCAAGGACAAGCTGCATTGACTGCGTAAGTCCCGATGCGCCATAGGTGATCGACGCCCCGTAGGCGCATGGCCGTTCCCGCACCACCGGTCGCGGCTCGCGGGTCCCGAATCGGGCGCTTCCTCCCCTATGCGATTCTGGCGGCCGGCGTTCTGGTCGTCTCCACCGCAGCGATCCTGATCCGGCTGGCGCAGTCGCAAGGTGTGCCCTCGCTCGCCATCGCCGCGGTCCGGCTCGGCCTCGCCGCGCTGGTGCTGCTACCGCTGGCCTGGGCGCGCAGCGGCCGCGAGCTGGCCGCGCTGTCCCGGCGCGACCTGCTGCTGGCGGCGGCATCCGGCGCGTTGCTCGCGCTGCACTTCTGGTCCTGGATCGCCTCGCTCGAGTTCACCTCGGTGGCGAGCAGCACCGTGCTGGTGACCACCAACCCGCTGTGGGTCGGGCTCGCGTCGGTGGTGCTGCTGCGCGAGCGCCTGCCCGTCTGGGCGCTCGTGGGCATCGGTCTGTCTTTCGGCGGGATGATCCTCACCTTCATGGCCGACACCGCGGCGGCGACCCCCTCGCCCAACCCGGCGCTGGGCAACACGCTGGCGCTGGTCGGCGCGGTGTCGGCGTCCGGCTATCTGATCATCGGCCGGGCGCTGCGCGCCCGCTTGGGGCTGCTCGCTTACGTCGCGCTGGCATACGGCGCCGCGGCCGTGCTGCTCTGGGCCGGGGTGCTGTGGACGCAGACCTGGATGCTCGGCTACTCGCTGCTCGCCTGGTCGTGCCTGGTGGCGCTGGCGCTGGGGCCGCAGCTCATCGGCCACACCGCTTTCAACTGGTCGCTGCGTCACCTCTCGGCCACCTTCGTTGCGCTCGCCATCCTGGGCGAACCGGTGGGCTCCGCAATCCTCGCCTGGCTGATCTTCGAAGAGCGCTTCACCGCACTGCAGCTCGCCGGCTTCGGGCTGCTGCTGGCGGGGATCTACCTCGGCGCGCGCGGCGAGCGCCGCTAGCGATTCTGTGCGTCTCGCTGGCAGTCGCCGGCTGCGACTGCCAATGCTGCAAAGCACCGTAAGTTCTTGTCGCGCCGCTACTTGCCGGAAGGAAGCTGGGCCTTGCTGGGTGCCGGCGAGGGGACTACAGTATGCGCTGGATCATCCTGGCCAGCGGTGCGGCAAGGGTGGCCGGGAGTCGAGACCATTCCAACAACGGAGGAGAGGGCTATGGAGTTCAACATTCTCCAGCACTTCAAGGGGCTCGAGCACCAGCCGATGAACCCTTTGAATGCGGATGAGATCGGCACGTCGCTGTTCCTCACTGGGAACATGGGCGACCGGATCTCCGCCAAGATGGACGACTACGCGAAGCACGCCGGCATGTCCCGGCGCGGCTTCCTGAAGTCGTCTCTGGGCTTCTCGGCGGCGATGCTGGCCGCCAACGAAGTCACCGGCATGAAGTTCTTCGAGGTGGGCAAAGCCGAAGCCGCCGACATCGACGCGAAGAAGGAAGCGATCCAGGTTGCGCGCGCCAGCGCCGATTTCATCATGGACGTGCACACTCACGTCTGTACGCGGCCGCAGGGTTACAAGAAGGGCGTGAACACGAGCGAGCGCGGGATGTGGTTCGTGGACCTGCTGGACGGCCTGGGCAAGGCGATGGGTCTGCCCAACGGCACCAGCGACATGAACATCGACAACTACGGCAAGCTGCTCCTCGAGGGCAGCGACACCACGGTGGGCGTGTTCAATCCGTTCGGCTTCCGCGAGGACTACGGCGGCGAGGACATGGTGCCGATGGCGTACCAGCAACAGGTGCGCACCCGCTGGCCCAAGAACACCGTCATGCTGGCCGGCGGCCTCACGCCAAACCAGGGGCTGGGCGTTACGCTCGATCGCCTGCGCCAGTACGTGTCGGAGAACAAGATCTCGGGTCTGAAGCTGTACACCTTCGACTCGACCAAAAACAAGGGCTGGTGGTTCGACGACGAGAAGGTCGCCTATCCGATCTGGGAAGAGTGCCGCAAGCTGGGCATCAAGAACATCGGCTGCCACAAGGGCATCCCCTTCGGCCAGTTCTACGCGCGCTACGCGCACGCGGAGGACTTCGACGCCGCAGCGGACGATTTCCTGGACCTGAACTTCATCGCCTACCACTCGGCCTGGCCGTATCACAACGAGCTGGCGGCGCTGAAGGGTTTCAAGCCGCAACGCAAGAACCTGTACTGCGAGATGGGGTCGACCTTCGCCGCCACCGTCACTAGCCGTCCGATGGAGTGTGCGCATGTACTCGGCACGCTGCTGCGCGACATCGGACCCGACTACGTGCTGTGGGGCACCGATTCGCTGCTGTGGGGCAATCCGCAGTGGCAGATCGACGCGTTCCGCAAGTTCCAGATTCCCGACCAACTGGTCGAAGGCTACGGCTATCCGAAGATCACGCCGGAAATCCGGCGCAAGGTGTTCGGCGAGAACGCCGCACGCCTGTGGAACATCGACAAGGCGGCCGCCCAGCAGGCCAAAGCGGAAATCGTGCGCACCGCGCTCGCCTGATCGCGGAGCGTTCGCCGTTCGCGGGGCCGGTCCTCCTGGGGATCGGCCCCTTTTCGCTTCAAGCAGAAGGAGTCTGCAAGTGCCGTTCTACGAGTACGCATGCGATCCCTGTCGGATGATCTACAAGACCCGGCACAAGATCAGCGAGCCGGGTCCGGATCAGTGTCCCAAGTGCAGCGGCGCGCTGCGCAAAGTGATCTCCGCGCCCAGCCTCAACACAGCGCGCTTCACCAGCCCCACCGAGGCCAAGTACGCCGACCTGGCGATCAGCGACGAGATCAAGAAGGAAAAAGAGCTGCAGAAGGTCTACGAGACCATCTGGCTGCCGGAGGGCGTCAAGCACAGCCCGTGGGATCGGCACTGAGAGGCGCAGCATGAGCGCAGTTGCCAGGCTGGCGATCGGCGCGCTTGCATGCGGCGCAACGGTGCTCGCCGCGGCAAACATCGACGCGCTCGACCCCGCCGCGGTCACCGCGGGTCCGCTCACCACGGCCGAGGCCGGGCCCACGGCGTACTCGCTCCCGGTCGCAATGCTCGACAAGGAGCAGCTCGCGGTGTTCGCCGCGGGACGCGAGCAATTCAACGAGGCCTGGGTGATGGCGCCGGATCCGACCGGTGTGTGGGGCCTAGGCCCGACCTTCAACGAAGACCGCTGCGCGCATTGCCACGAGCACAACGGCCGCGCGCGCGCGCCCGGCGAACGCGAGCCGGCCGCGCGCGGCATGCTGGTGCGCTTGAGCGTGGCGGGCACCTCCGCGAACGGTGGACCGGTGCCTCACCCCGCCTACGGCGACCAGCTGCAAAACCGCGGGATCGAGGGGCGCGTGCCGCCGGAAGGTCAGGCGGTATTCGAC
>DATBMG010000045.1:0-16848 GCA_036554965.1 Burkholderiales bacterium | reverse complement strand
TTCAAGATCTCCTTTCCCGCCGAGTTCCACGCCCAGACCGCGGTCGAGTGCGCGATGCAGCTGCATGCGCAAGTGCGCGACCGGCTGGATCAGATCCAGAGGATCGTGATCCGCACCCACGAGTCGGCCATCCGCATCATCGACAAGAAGGGCCCGCTGCACAACCCCGCCGATCGCGACCATTGCATCCAGTACATGGTCGCGGTGCCCTTGATCCACGGGCGCCTCACCGCGGCCGATTACGAGGACGACGTGGCCGGCGATCCGCGCATCGACGCGCTGCGCGAGAAGATGGAATGCATAGAGGACAAGCGCTTCAGCAAGGACTACCTCGATCCGGACAAGCGTTCCATCGCCAACGGCATCACCATCCACTTCAAGGACGGCACCAAGATCGACGAGGTGGTGGTCGAGTATCCGGTCGGGCACCGCCGCCGCCGTGCGGAAGGCATCCCGCTGCTGGAGGCGAAGTTCCGCACCAATCTGCTGCGCCGCCTGCCGCCTAAGCAGGTCGCAATCATCCTCGCGCTGTGCAAGCACCCGCAGCGGCTCGAGGACACCCCGGTGAATGAATTCGTCGACCTGTTCGTGATCTGACGAGAGCGCAAATGACCCGCAATCTGTACGGCACCCTGCAGAGCTTCGACTTCGCCCCGGGCAAGACCGGCAAGCTGTACTCGCTGCCGGCGCTCGAGAAAGCCGGAGTGGGCCGCATCTCGCGCCTGCCGGTGTCGATTCGCATCGTGCTCGAGTCGGTGCTGCGCAACTGCGACGGCAACAAAGTGACCGAGGCGCACGTGAAGCAGCTCGCCAACTGGCGGCCGGCGGCGGCGCGAGTGGACGAGATCCCGTTCGTGGTGGCCCGCATCGTGCTGCAGGACTTCACCGGCGTGCCTCTGCTCGCCGACCTGGCGGCCATGCGCAGCGTCGCGGACAAGATGTACAAGGACCCCAAGTCGATCGAGCCGCTGGTGCCGGTGGACCTGGTGGTGGATCACTCGGTGCAGGTGGACCACTACGGCAGCAGCGAGGCGCTCGACCTCAACATGAAGCTGGAGTTCGAGCGCAACCGCGAGCGCTATCAGTTCATGAAGTGGGGCATGCAGGCCTTCGACACCTTCAAGGTGGTGCCCCCCGGCATCGGCATCGTGCACCAGGTGAACCTGGAGCACCTGGCGCGCGGCGTGCATCGCAAGGACGGCGTGCACTACCCGGACACGCTGGTGGGCACCGACAGCCACACCACGATGATCAACGGCATCGGCGTGGTGGGCTGGGGCGTGGGCGGCATCGAGGCCGAGGCCGGGATGCTGGGACAGCCGGTGTACTTCCTGACGCCGGACGTGGTGGGCGTGCATCTCAAGGGCCGGTTGCGCGGCGGCGTGACCGCTACCGACCTGGTGCTGACCATCACCGAAATGCTGCGCAAGGCCAAGGTCGTCGGCAAGTTCGTCGAGTTCTTCGGCGCCGGTGTGGAGAAACTTGCCGTGCCCGATCGCGCCACCATCGCCAACATGGCGCCCGAGTACGGCGCCACCATGGGTTTCTTCCCGGTGGATCGGGCGACGGTGGAGTATTTCCGGGGCACCGGCCGCCGCGACGACGAGGTCGCCGCTTTCCAAGCGTACTTCAGGGCGCAGGGGCTGTTCGGCATTCCCAAGCCCGGCGACATCGATTACACCCAGGTGCTGGAGCTGGACCTCGGCACCGTTGAGCCCTCGCTCGCCGGGCCCAAGCGGCCTCAGGACCGCATTCCGGTAGGCCGGGTGAAGGGCACCTTCGCCATGCTGTTCTCGAAGCCGGTGGCCGAGAACGGCTTCGCCAAGAAGGCCGAGGACCTGGGCAAGCGCTTCAAGACCCGCGACGGCATCGACATCGGCTCCGGCGACGTGCTGATCGCGGCCATCACTTCGTGCACCAACACCTCCAACCCCAGCGTGCTGATCGCCGCCGGCCTGCTCGCGAGGAAAGCCGTGGCCCGGGGCCTCGCGGTCAAGCCGCACATCAAGACTTCGCTGGCGCCGGGATCGCGGGTGGTCACCGAATACCTGCGCAAGGCGGGACTGCTGCCGCACCTGGAGAAGCTCGGCTTTTATCTCGCCGGTTACGGTTGCACCACCTGCATCGGCAACGCCGGTCCGCTCGCGGAATCGATCGACGAGGCGATCACCCGTAACGACCTGGTGTGCGCCGCAGTGCTGTCGGGTAACCGCAACTTCGAAGCGCGCATCCATCCCAGCCTGCGCGCGAACTTCCTGGCCTCTCCCCCGCTGGTGGTGGCCTACGCCATCGCCGGCTCCGTGCTCAAGGACCTGATGAGCGAGCCGCTCGGCAAGGGCGCGGATGGCAAGGATGTCTGGATCGGCGACATCTGGCCCACCAGCCAGGAGGTGCACGATCAGCTCAAGTACGCCATGGATCCGAACACCTTCCGGCGGCTGTACGGCCATCTGGGCGAGGACAACGTGCTGTGGCGCGAGATCCCGGCCGCCGCCGGCCAGGTGTACAACTGGCCGACGTCGACGTATATCGCCGAACCGCCGTTCTTCCACGGCTTCTCGATGCAGCCCGCACGGCCGCAGGGGATCGCCGGCGCGCGCATCCTAGGCATCTTCGGCGACTCGGTCACCACCGACCACATCAGCCCGGCAGGCTCCATCAAGGACACTTCGCCCGCCGGGAAGTACCTCATCGCCAACGGGGTGGTCAAGGCCGACTTCAACAGTTACGGCGCCCGGCGCGGGAACCACGAGGTTATGCTGCGCGGGACCTTCGCCAACGTGCGCATCAAAAACCTGATGCTGCCGCCGCGGCCGGACGGTACGCGCATCGAGGGCGGGTTGACCATCCATCAACCCTCGGGCGAACAGATGTCGATCTACGACGCCGCGATGAAGTACCTTGACGAGGACGTGCCGACGGTGGTGTTCGGCGGCGAAGAGTACGGCACCGGCTCATCCCGCGACTGGGCGGCGAAGGGCACGCAGCTGCTCGGCGTGAAAGCGGTGATCGTGCGCAGCTTCGAGCGCATTCACCGATCCAACCTGGTCGGGATGGGAGTGCTGCCGCTGCAGTTCCTGGGCAGCGACAGCGCCGAGTCGCTGAAGCTCAAGGGCGACGAGCAGATCGACATCCTCGGCCTGGACGACATCCGCCCGCAGCAGGAGCTCACGCTCGTCATCCGACGCAAAGACGGCACCCGCGATCAGGTCAAGGTGAAGTCGCGCATCGACACCGCCATCGAGGTGGACTACTACCGGCACGGGGGGATCCTGCCCTACGTGCTGCGCGGCATCCTGCAAGCGGCTTGAGGCGGTGGTTTGCGCGCCAGCGGACCGGTGAAGGCGCGCAACGTCCAGCCGACACCGGCGAGCAACGCCAGTGCGAGCAGCGCGTTGCCGAGCAGCACCTGTTGATCGACAAGGTACCAGCTGCACAGCCGGACCGGCGATTCGCGATACAACCAGCCAGCCACCGCGAGCATCGAGATCGCGTTGGCCAGCACGAACCCGCGCCCGATCGGGCCCATCCGGGCCCAGCTCAGCGCCAGCGGCAGACCGACCAGCAACGGCAGCGAGCCGAACTTCGCCAGCTCCGCGAGCGGGCTGGACAGGGCTGCATCCAGCGCCCGCGGCAGCATCCAATACGAGGAGGCGAACGCGGCCGCCAGCATCCCCGGCACCCCGTGCGCGTCGAGCGCCTCGAATGCTCGCCGCAGGTTGGACGGTATGCAAGGCGCGAGCAACGCGCCGGCGAGGACCAGCAACGGAATCTGCAGCAGCATGTGCGCGGTCATGCTCGCCTCGAGCGCGCGGCGCGCCGGGGGCAGCGCCAGAACGCCGACCAGCAGCAGGCCCCACGGCCAAGTGCTTGGGCGGCTCATCGCTCGAGCGCCTCGGCCGCCCGCTCCAGCTCGTCGTAACCGAAGATGCGGGTGAGCCGGCCGCTCTCGTCGACCAGATGCAACGCCGCGTTATGCTGGTATTCCCCGTACGCGTTGCGCACGACTACCACTTCGAACGTGCGCAGCAGCGCAGCCAGCGTCGCTTCGTCCTGCGGGCGAGCGATGCGCCACACTCTCGAGTCGGCGCCGTAGCGCTGCGCGTAGCGCATGAGCGCGGCCGGGGTATCGGCCTGCGGATCGAAGCTGATGGTGACCAGCATCGCGGCATCCGGAGCCGGCGCCAGATCCTGCGACAGCCGCTGAAATCCCGCGCCGAGCGCGCCGCAGATCGACTGGCAGCGGGTGTAGACGAAGTCCACCAGGAGCTTCCTGCCGCGGTAGTCGTCCAGGCTGAAGCTGCGGCCGTCCTGGTCCTGCAGCACGGCGTGCGGCACCGGGCGCGGTGTCCGTTGCACGGCGAGGCGCCGCGCCTGTTCGGAGGTGAACGCCCGCAGCCCGTCCGTGCCGGCCCACAGCCCCGCGCTTCCCAGGCACAGCACCAGGAACGCGCACAGGGCGCCGCGCAGCCTCATGCCGGCCGCGCCATCGCTCCCAACCGCGTCAGGAAGCGCACCGTGAACACCAGCACCGCCGCCACCACGAGCGCCGCGAACAGGCTGCCGATGCGGTCATAGGGTACCCACTCGGGCAGGTGCACCGCCCAGCGCCGCGGAATGCTGTGCCGGCCCGAGAGCAGGAAGGTTCCCGCCAACCCCAGCCCGGCGACCGCGAAGGTCCAGAAGCTCAGCGCATCCAGACCATGGCGCTGCAGCCCGCCCCGAGACTTTGCGAGGTGATAGGCGAATGCCAGCAGCATCGCCACCAGGCCGAGGACGAGATAGAAGTGGAAGTGCCCCGGCACCCACAGCGTGTTGTGCATCACGCTGTTGGCCACGATGGTGGCGTCGATGATCGCCGGCAGCACGCCGGCGGCCCAGCCGAACACCGACAGGAACAGCAGCCCGGACACCATGTCCCAGCGCAGCCCGGAGCGGTACACGATGGCCAGCGTGCCGATCATGGTCACGGCCAGCACCGGCAAGCCGCTGGCATACGAGATGACCTGGCCCAGGACCAAGGCCCACACCGGCATCGCGAAATCCATCAGCAGATGGTGCGGGTACACGATCAGCACCATGATCATGGTTGCGGTCCACGCCGCCAGGAACACGCGCGTCGAAGGCCAGGGTCGGCCCGCGTAGCGCGGCAGGATCTCGAACACGGCGATCACCGTCATGTAGATGGCGGCGTTGATGAACACGTGTCCGAAGAAGAAGATCAGGTTCTTGGCGAGCAGAGCGTCGACCGCGAACTCCGGAACATACAGGTTCACTAGACACACGGTGAGGATTACCGCGCCCACGACGATGGACAGGATGTTGATCACGCTGACCACCGTGCTCGCCACCACGGTCGGCGGCGGCGCTGCGCCGTCGTCGCGGCCGATGAGCTGCGGCCAGCCCAGGGCGCGCCCCAGGCTGCCGTACTTGACCAGGATCGCCCACGCCGTGTCGAGGTAGAACAGCAGGAAGCCGACGCCGACCAGCAGCACGCCGATCAGATAGGCCGCGGCGGCGCCGGTGCTCCACGCCCCCAGCGGCCGGGCCGGCAGCGGGAACAGGAAGGTCCACGCGCCGGCGAATCCGCCCAGGAAGATCGCGCCGAGGATGAACACCACGCCGACCAGGAACAGCACCAGGTTGGCGGCCAGGATCGAGGTGTTGAGCTTGACGTACTGGCTCAGGAAATACCACATGATCGCAGCCCCGCCCAGCCCGGCGATGCCCACCATGCCGATGCCATGCGCAGTCATGATCTGGTAGAACAGATCGGGAGGCAGGACCAGGATCTGCGCCTGGGACAGGCGCAACAGCAGCCCCAGCAGCATCATCAGCGCCACCACCACGATGGTGACGCCCACGTACGCCAGCACGGCGCGCCGGGCGTTCAGGGTGAGCGTGTCGGGCGATGCGGAAGACATGGTCATCTCCCTACTCGGATGCGAGCACGGTCAGCTCGGACATCATCGCATGGTGCGCCAGGCCGCAGTACTCGAGACACAGGATGCGGTACGTGCCGGGCTGCGCGAACGTGTGCCGCAGCACGTTGGTATAGCCGGGCATCGCCTGCGTCTGGGCGACCAGCCGCAACTGCGGGTCGTAGATGCCGAAGCCATGGTTCACGTCGGCGCCGGTGACGTGAAACTCGACCGGCTTGCCGGCCACCACTTCGGTCTTGCTCAACTCCCAGCGCCACTGGTGCCCGGCGGCCCGGATCACCTCCACCGCATCCGAGCCCCCAGCGCGTGCGGCGTAGGGCAAGTGCGCGAGGGAGACGGCGATGACCGCGGCGGACACCAGCACCAGAGCCCAGAACACGATGCCGCGGGTGCGCGAGGCCTTGCTCTTGATGGGTTCGTAGTCGCTGCGCTCCGATGCGCGCCGCGCCACGAAGAGGAAGGCCAGCGCGACGAGGACGACGAGAACGACGGTGACCTGCCAAGCGATGCCTTGAACCATGCTCGCCTCCGCCTGAAGTTGACGCTTTCCGCGTCCCCCGTGATGGGTCCACCCGGGACGGATTGTATCGCATCGCCGAGACTAGTTTGACAATGCGTTGACGAAACTGTGTCGACTGTAGCTTCTCTGGGGCCCACCCAGGTGTACTATGCTTTTCGCGTATGCCCGTGCGATGGCCCAGGCACGGGCGGGGGCTGCACACGGAGGGGGACACCGTGCTCAAGAGGCTCGTCACCGCGGCTGCGGCCGCCATCGCTCTGCTGTGCGTCCAGCACGCACCGGCCGGCCGTCTCGATCCTGCACTGGAAGCCCGGCTGAGCGCCGCCGGCTCAGGCGAGAAAATCCTCGTCATCGTCGAGATGAAGGAACAGGCCAGGGCCCGCGAGTTGATCCGGGCCCTGCCCAAGGGTGCGCGAAAGGCCAAGCTGAAGGCCCTGGTGGCGGGCCTCAAGGACAAGGCCAGGCGCCGCCAGGCCGGCATCGATGCCGACTTGGCGCGCGAACAGACGCTGGGCGCGGCCGAGCGCGTGGTGCCGTTCTGGGTGTTCAACGGCCTCGCACTGCGTGCCAACCCCGCGCTGATCCGCAGGCTCGCCGCGCGTGACGATGTCCTGGAAGTGCGCCTGGATCAGGAGATTCCCCCGCCGCCGCGCCCGGCCGAGACGAGTGCGCCTTCGGGCCCGACCGAATGGAACATCGCGCAGATCCGCGCGCCCGAGGTGTGGGCGCTCGATCCCGCGTACAACGGCCAGGGCACGGTGGTCGGCAGCTTCGACACCGGCGTCGACCTCGCCCATCCCGAGCTGTTCGCGCGCTACCGCGGCGACCATGCCATCAGCTGGTTCGATCCGTACGGCGAGCACTCTCTGCCGACCGACTTGAACGGCCACGGCACTCACACCATCGCCACCGCCGTCGGCGGCAGCGCCGGCGGCAGCGCCATCGGCGTGGCGCCGGGCGCGAAGTGGATCGCGGCCAAGGCCTGGGCGGACAACGGGGTGGGCTTGGCTTCCGCTTTCCACAGCATCTTCGAGTGGTTCCTGGCCCCCGGCGGCGACCCGAACAACGCGCCCGACGTGGTGAACAACTCCTGGGCCTTCGTCGCGGCCGGCTGCAACAGCGAGTTCCTGCCGGACATCGAAGCCTGGCGCGCCGCAGAGATCTTTCCGGCGTTCGCCGCCGGCAACGCCGGACCGAGCGCCGGCAGCGTGCGCAGCCCCGGCGCCTACGCGGAGTCGTTCGCGGTGGGGGCGACCGACGTCTTCGACGAGGTGGCGAGCTTCAGCAGCCGCGGACCCTCGCCCTGCACCGCGCTCGACAAACCCGATATCGCCGCGCCGGGCGCCGCGATCCATTCCGCCTTGCCGGGCAACTCTTACGGCGTGCTGAGCGGTACCTCGATGGCCACCCCGCACGTCGCCGGAGCCGTGGCGGTGTTGCGCTCGATCAAGCCGGACATCACCGTCGAGGATCTCGCCATCGCGCTCACGCTGGGCGCGACCGACATCGCGCAGCCAGGCCCCGACCACGACTCGGGCGCGGGACGGCTGGACCTGCTGACGTCGGCGGAGATCGCCATCAACGGTCCATCGGCACCCGTGGTGAAGGTGGTCGCGACCACGCCGACGGTTTCCGAGACCGGGCCCCACGGGGTGCTCACCTTCACCCGTACCGGCGACACCGCGAACCCCCTGGAGATCAAGATCAGCGTGGCGGGCACGGCGAGCCCCGGCAGCGATTACATCGCGCTGCCGCTCAGCGTCACCATACCGGACGGCTCCGCCAGCGCCACGCTAGCAATCACGCCGATCGACGATACGCTCGGGGAAATCAACGAGACGGTGCTGGTGAGCATCGAGCCCGATCCCGCGTACATCCGCGGCTGGTCGCGCGTGGCGAGCGTGATCATGGTCAGCGACGAACTGTTGCCCGATGTCACCGTGACCGCCATGTCCGCGCCGGCCAGCGCGAGCGCTGGCGACACGATCACCGTGAGCGAGACCACGAACAACGTCGGCGCAGGGCCGGCACCGGCGACGCTGACGCAATACTTCCTGTCGGCCGATGTCACGCTGGATGCGTCCGATGTGGCGCTGGGCTCGCGCGCGGTGCCGGCGCTCGGGTCGGGGGCGAGCAGCGCGGGCTCGGCTGCGGTCACCCTGCCGTCGGGCGCCGCGAACGGCCTCTGGCACCTCATCGCCAAGGCCGACGGCGGTGACGCCCTGCCCGAAGCCTCCGAAGTCAACAACACCGCTTCGCGTTCCATCCAGATCGGCGTGGACCTCGTGGTGTACGGCGTCACGGGCCCTTCCAACGTCAGTCCCGGCCAAAGCATCACCGTCAGCGATACCACCCGCAACCAGGGCGCGGGCACCGCCCCGGCTTCGGTCACGCAGTTCTTCCTGTCCAGCAACAGTACGCTGGATGCCGCCGACATTGCCCTGGGCAGCCGCGCGGTGCCGCCACTGGCCGCCGGCGCGAGCAGCAGTGGCGCCACCGCGCTGACCGTCCCGGCGGGCACGCCGACCGGGTACTGGTACGTTCTCGTCAAGGCCGACGGACTGGGCGACGTGCCCGAAGCCTCCGAGAGCAACAACGTCAGCAGCTGGTCGATCGTGATCGGCGCCGACCTGATCGTGTTCTCGCTGACCGTGCCGCCGACCGCCGCCGCCGGCCAGAGCATCACCATCACCGACACCAACCGCAACCAGGGCAGTGGATCCGCGTCGGCCAGCGTAACGCGTTATTTCCTCTCCGCGAACACGGCGCTCGATGCCGCCGACGTGCCGCTCGGCGAGCGCAGCGTGCCGGATCTCTCCGCGGGCGCGAGCAACACAGCCTCGACCTCGCTCACGCTGCCCGCCGGCACCGCCACCGGCGCCTGGTATGTGATCGCCAAGGCCGACGCCGACGGGAGCGTGCCCGAGATCTCCGAGGTGAACAACCTCGCCTCGCGTTCGCTGCAGATCGGCGCCGACTTGGTGGTGTCGGCCTGGTCGGGGCCCTCCAGCGCCGGCGCTGGCGAGAGCATCACGGTCACGGAGACGACGTACAACCAAGGCGGCGGCGCTGCGCAACCGTCGGTCACCCAGTACTTCCTGTCGGCCAACAGCATATTGGACGGCGCCGATATCGCGCTCGGCAGCCGTGCCGTGCCGGCTCTGGGCAGTGGAGCCGGCAGCAGCGGCAGCACGACGCTCACGCTGCCCGCGGGAACCGCCAGCGGCACCTGGTACCTGATCGTCAAAGCCGACGCGACCCAGTCCGTCGCCGAGACTTCGGAGTTCAACAACACCGGCCAACGCACCGTGCTGGTCGGCGTCGATCTGATCGTGTCGGCGCTGAGCGCGCCCGCGGCTGCCAGCGCGGGCCAGAGCATCAGCGTCGTCGACACCACGCGCAACCAGGGCGGCGGGGAGGCGCCGGCATCGCTGACGCAGTTCTTCCTGTCGAGCGACAACACGCTCGACGCCACCGACATCGCGCTGGGCAGCCGCGCGGTGCCGGCACTGGGCTCGGGCGCCAGCAGCAGCGGCTCGACGACGCTCGTCATTCCGGCGGGCACGACGGCCGGCAGCTGGTACGTGATCGCCAACGCCGACGGCTCCGCGGTGGTGCCCGAAACCTCGGAGAGCAATAACGTCGGCACCTGGGCGATCCAGATCGGGGCCGATCTGGTGGTGTCCGTTCTCACTGTGCCGGCCAGCGCCGGACCGGGTCAAGCCATCACCGTGAGCGACACCACGCGCAACCAAGCGGGTGGATCGGCAGCGGCCACGTCGACGCAGTACTTCCTGTCCGGCAATGCCGTCCTCGATGCGGGCGACGTCGCGTTGGGCAGCCGGAGCGTGGCCGCCCTGGCCGGCGGCGCCAGCAGCTCGGCGTCGACCAGCGTGACCATTCCCGCGGGCACCGCCACCGGCAGCTGGTTCGTGATCGCCAAGGCCGATGCGACCGATGCCGTGCTCGAGATCGTGGAAACCAACAACACCGCTTCGCGGCCGATTCAGATCGGTCCCGACCTGAGCGTGATCACGCTGTCGGCGCCGAGCGCGGCGGGCGCGGGCGGTACCATCACCGTAACCGACACGACCAGGAACCTGAGCACCGGATCGGCGCCCGAGACGTCGACCCACTATTTCCTGTCGGCCAATACCGCGCTGGATGCCTCCGATCTGCCGCTGGGTTCGCGCGCGGTGCCGGCCCTGGCGCCGGGCGCGAGCAATTCCGGGTCCGCGGCAGTGACCGTGCCATCGGGCACGGCCACCGGCCTCTGGTACCTCATCGCCAAGGCCGACGGCAACGACAGCCTGCCCGAGTCCTCCGAGACCAACAACGTCACCTGGCGTTCGATCCAGATCGGTGTCGACCTGGTGGTGTACGGGCTCTCGGGGCCCACTGGGGCCAACGCCGGCCAGAGCATCAACGTCAGCGACACCACCCGCAACCAGGGCGGCGGCGCGGCGCCGGCCTCGACCACGCAGTTCTTCCTGTCGAGCAACAGCACGCTGGATGCCGCCGACATTGCGCTGGGCAGCCGCGCAGTGCCGGCCCTGGCCGCTGGCGCAAGCAACAGCGGCGCGACCACGCTGACCATCCCCGCGGGCACGGCGACCGGTTACTGGTACCTGCTCGGCAAGGCCGACGGGCCCGGTGAGGTGCTCGAGGTTTCCGAAAGCAACAACGTCATCACCTGGGCGATGACGGTCGGACCCGACCTGATCGCCTATTCGCTAGTTGTCCCGAGCAGCGTCCCCGCCGGCCAAACCATCACCGTGAGCGACACCACCCGCAACCAGGCCGGCGGCGATGCCGCAGCGTCGACCACGCAGTTCTTCCTGTCGCGAGACACCGCATGGGATGCGACCGACATCGCGCTCGGCGGCCGCACGGTGGGTGCGCTCGCCGGGGGGACCGCCAGCACGGCGTCCACCGCACTGACGATACCGGCGGAGACGCCTACCGGCGGCTGGTACGTGATCGGCAGGGTCGATGCCGGCAACGCGGTGGTCGAGACCTCCGAGGTCAACAACAACGCCGCGCGCTCGATTCAGGTCACGGCGCCGCAGTAGGTCTGCGGCGCCGCTTGACGCTGCTCGGAGCCGCCGGGCACCGTACGCTCTGTGCGAATCACGCCTGGGCGCTCGCGCAGCGGGTGTGCATCAAACTGTCGACGCAACAAGGCGCGCCGGACGGACAACCGGTGTCTCAGCATTCCCTGCGTCTAGTCGACGTCGCGGCCGTGCCGCAAGGGTTTACGGCTGAGCTAGGAATGCATCAAAATACGCCAGCACAGCGCTGGTGCGCTTGCATTGCGGCCAAATCCGATTGGGCAATATCCGGATAGTGCAGGCAAGATCCGGACAGCCCGCCTAGCACCAGCGGTACGGATCGTCGGTCTTGCCTCGAAGGAGAAGTTCGGATGATGCGCGCGTTTCAGCGTCTGACGCTGCTCGCGATCTGCTTGTGCTTCGCGGCCACCGCCCATGCATTGCGACCCGGCGATCGAGTGGACAACTTCTTGCTGCTCGATCAGCACGGGGCCGCGCACGAGCTGTATTACCTGTCGGACGCCAAGGCCGTGGTGCTCATGGTGCACGGCTGCGGTTGCCCGATCGTGCGCAACGCACTCCCCAGCTTGAAGGAGATTCGCGACCGGTATCGCGCGCAGGGGGTGGAGTTCCTGTTGATCAACTCCAATCTGCAGGACGACCGCGACGCCGTCGCCAAGGAAACTGCCGAATTCGGCATCGACTTTCCGATCCTGGTGGACCGGACGCAGCTCATCGGCGAATCGCTGGGGGTGACGCGCACCGCCGACGTCTTCGTGATCGACCCGCGCAGCTGGACACTGGTGTACCGGGGGCCGATCGACGACCGGCTGGCCTACGGGAAGCAGAAGCCGGTGGCAACGCATGCTTATCTCAGCGCCGCTCTGGATGCGTTGCTGGCGAGCGAGCCGGTGGCTGTGGCACAGGCCGAGACCGCCGGTTGCCTGGTGCACCTGCCCGAGCGGGAACGGCGCGAGCAGCACGCGCAGATCTCCTATTCGGAACGCATCGCACCGCTGCTGATGCAGCGCTGTGCGAGCTGCCACCGGGCAGGCGGCGTAGCGCCTTGGGCGATGACCAGCTACGCGACGGTGCGCGGGTTCGCGCCGATGATGCGCGAAGTGGTGCGCACCGGCCGCATGCCGCCCTGGCATGCCGATCCGCACTACGGTAGCTTCGTGGGCGACCGGTCGATGACAGAGGAAGAGACCCGCACCCTGGTGCACTGGATCGAGGCCGGCGCTCCCCGCGGCGAAGGGCCTGATCCACTGGCCGCGCTGGAGAGCGCCCGCTCCGAATGGAGCCTGGGCGAGCCCGATCTGGTGGTGGAAGTGCCGGCCTTCGAGGTCCCCGCCACCGGCGTGATCGATTACCAGTATCCGCGCGTGCCCAATCCTCTGGACGGCGACGTGTGGGTACGCGCGGTCGAGATCATCCCTGGCGAGCGCGGCGTGGTGCACCACGTTCTCGCCGGGATCGACGATCCGGGGCGCAGCGTTCACCGTGCCGGCCAGATCGGCGAGCTCGGCGGCTATGCGCCGGGCAAGAACCCGGTCCCGTACCCGGAGAACACCGGCGTCCTGCTGCGCAAGGAGGCCAATCTCCGCTTCCAGATGCATTACACGCCGAACGGCAAGGCGACCACCGATCGCACCCGCGTGGGCTATCACTTTCACCGCGAGCCACCGAGGTTCGCGCTGCAGACGACGTTCCTGATGACGCCGTCGCTGCTGATCCCGGCGCACGCCAAGGCGCATACCGAGTCGATCGAGCACCTGGTGGAGCGCGACATCGTGCTCTACAGCTTGATGCCGCACGCGCACCTGCGCGGCCGCGCGGCCCGCTTCACCGCCTACTATCCCGACGGCCGCGAGGAAATCCTGCTGTCGGTGCCGAAGTACGATTTCGGCTGGCAGACCACTTACGCCCTGCGCTCGCCCAAGCGGCTGCCGGCGGGCACTCGCATCGTGTTCGACATGACCTGGGACAACTCCGCGCAGAACCCCGCCAACCCGGATCCCACCCGCGACGTGCCGTGGGGAGATCAGACCTGGGATGAGATGAATGCGGGCTGGATCCGCTACCGCGATGCGGACGCGGACGATGGCGCACCCGCTCACTCCGCGGACCTGGGACGGGCGCGATGATGCCGCCCAGCCCAGCCGCCGGCTCACCGAGGGGATGTATCGCTACCTGCGGGAGAGCGCCAGGAACTGACCCCGACCCGATCGCAGGAGCCCGCGCGCGGTCCGGTCAGGTTTCGACGAAGGTCACCGCCTCGGCGACCGCGGCGCGTTCGGTGCGGTAGGAGTGAATCGGATCGCGCGGGTCCGCGAAACCGAACGAGATCCCGCACACCACCTTGCGGTTCGCGGGCAGGGAAAAGAACTCGCGCACGAAGTCCGGGTAGGACGCCAGCGCCGCCTGCGCGATCGTATCCACGCCCTCATTGCGCGCCGCGAGCAGGAAGTTGCCCACGTACAAGCCGCAATCGATGGCGCCATACACGCCGAGCCTCTCCTCGGTGGTCACGATCGCCACGTGCGGGGCGCCGAACAGGTGGAAGTTCTCCAGCGCCTGCTGCGCCGCCGACTCGCGGTCCTCCCGGCCGATGCCCAGGGCCTGATAGAGCTGCACGCCGCACACCTTGCGCCGCTCGCGGTACACGCCTTCATAAGCGGCCGGGAACGGGAAGTCGGGGTTGGGCCGCGCGCCCGAGCGCGCATGGGCATGGATTGCCCGGCGGAAGCGCTCGGTGGCGGCTCCGCGGGTGATGGTGAGCTGCCAGGGCTGGCAGTTGCACCACGACGCGGTGTGCTGCGCGAGCTCGAGGATGCGTTGCAGCGTCCGCTCGGGCACCGGCCGGTCGAGAAACTTCCGTGCGCTGAAGCGCGAACGGATGACGGTGTCGAAATCCATGTGTACGGTCACGCCTTTCGGTTACATCTTTCGGTCACGGTATTCGTCACGCTGCCGGGTCACGCTTCTCGCTTCGGTCACACCCTACTCGAACCGGGGCTTGAAGCGCTCGTCCACTTCCACCTGCAGGCCGGTGGTCAGGCGGTTGCCGGCGTTGGCGAGCGCCACGATCTCGACCACTTCGGCCAGGGTCTCGTCGTCCATGCCCTTCTTGCGCGCGGCAGCGATGTGCGAGTGGATGCAATACTCGCAGTTGTTGGTGATGCTGACCGCCAAGTAGATGTACTCCTTGGTGAGGGGATCCAGACGACTGTCCTTGACCATCACCTCCTTCATGTAGCTCCAGAAGCGCTTGAGCATCGGCGGATGCACGGCGAGCGCCCGCCAGATGTTGTTCACGTAGTCGGTGTCCCGCGTCTTGCGGATGTCGTCGAACACCGCCCGCGCTTCGGGCTTCGCGCCGTTGTCGTCCTGCAGCTTGACCAGAGCCATGGCTTCCTCCTGCGGAAAGGGCCCCGAATCTTACCATCCGGCCCCGCACCGGCGGTTGCACAGCGGGCCGCGGAAGCCTCATAATCACACGCTTTCTCAAGCCTTTGCCCATGAAGCTGCTGTTCGACCTGTTTCCGGTCCTGCTGTTCTTCCTCGCCTACAGCCTCGGAAAACACGCCCCGGATACGGCCGCCGCTGCCGTCGGCGGCGTGCTGGGCGCGATCGGGCTCGGCAGCCAGGTCGGCGTGGACCAAGCGCCGATCCTGCTGGCCACCGCGGTGGCGATCCTGGCCACCTTCGGACAGGTCGGCTGGCTGCTCGCGCGCGGCCGCCAGGTGGACAAGATGCTGTGGATCAGCCTGGGCATCATCGTGGTGATGGGTGGGGCCACGCTGTGGCTGCGCGACCCGACCTTCATCAAGTGGAAGCCCACGGTCCTGTACTGGGCGTTCGCGGCCGTGCTGCTCGGCGCCGAGTTCCTGTTCGCGCGCAACCTGATCCGAGCGATGATGGAGCGGCAGATCGTGCTGCCGGATGCCGTCTGGGCGCGCCTGAACCTGAGCTGGGGTGTGTTCTTCATCCTGATGGGCGCGCTCAACCTGTTCGTCGCCTACAACTTCTCCGAGAGCGCCTGGGTCAACTTCAAGCTGTTCGGCGGCATCGGCCTGATGTTGGTGTTCGTGCTGGCGCAGGGCCTGTTCCTGGCGCGCTTCGTGCAGAACGAGCAAGGCGAATAGCGTGGTCGACGACAGCCAATCCACATCCATGGGAGGCGCCGCCTCAGCCGGAGTCGTCGTCGCGATGCGCGAGCGCCTCGCCGTGCTCGCTCCCGACCTGGTGGAAATCTACGACGAGAGCGCCGAGCACGCCGGCCACGAGGGCGCCAAGGGCGGAGGCGGCCATTACCAGCTGCTGATCGTCGCGCGCGCCTTCGAAAGCGCGCCGCGTGTGGCGCGCCACCGCATGATCTACGCGGCCCTGGGCACGCTGCTGCAGCGAGAGATCCACGCGCTGGCGATCAGCGCCTACACACCGGAGGAGCTCGCCCGGGCTCTTCCGGCATGAGATCGGGGTCCTGCCGGAGAACCAGTCGCCTGCGGGGCGATCCAACCGTTCGATTCACAACCCATGAAGGAATGCACATGCAGCTCAGGAAAGCCGCTTCCGCGGCCACGCTCACCCTGGCCGGAATGCTCGCGCTCAGCGCCTGCAATGCCCAGGACAGCAGCGCCACCATCGCCGTAGTCAACGGCGTGCCGATCCCGCAAGGGCGACTGGACTACGTGGTCAAGGCCCAGGTGCAGCAGGGCCAGAAGGACGACGAGACGATGCGCAAGCAGATCAAAGAGGCTCTCATCACGCGTGAGATCTTGGCGCAGGAGGCGGTGAAGAAGGGCTTGGACAAGGACCCGCACCTGCAGACCCAGGTCGAGATGGCCAAGCAGGAGTTCCTGATCCGCGCCTATTTCGACGACTTCGTCAAGACCAACGGCGTCACCGAGGACGAGCTGCAGGCCGAGTACGAGCGCGTCAAGGCGCAGCAGACCGGCGGCGGCGAGCGCAAGGAATACCGGGCGCGGCACATACTGATCAAGAACGAGAAACCGGCGAAGGCCGCGCTCGCGCAGATCAACCAGGCCAAGGGGAAGAACTTCGCTCAGGTGGCGAAAACCAAGTCCGAGGACCCGGGTTCGAAAGCCGAAGGCGGGCTGCTCGACTGGAGCGACGGCAGCAACTTCGTCAAGGAGTTCAGCGAGGCGATGGTCAAGCTCGACAAGGGTCAGTACACCAGGCAGCTGGTCAAGACCCAGTACGGCTACCACATCATCAAGCTGGAGGACGTGCGCGAGATGCAGTTCCCGCCGTTCGAGCAGGTGAAGGAGCGCATCGAGCAGCAGCTGCTGGCGCAGAAGCGCGACAAGAC
>DATBMG010000184.1:0-16116 GCA_036554965.1 Burkholderiales bacterium | reverse complement strand
CGCGGTCCCAGGCGCGCTCGCCGGCGTCGAGCAGCGCCTGCGCCAGCCCATCGTCGTTGCTGTACAGGCCACTCGCCACATGGCCCAGTGCGACCACGCAGGCGCCGGTAAGCGTGGCGATGTCCACCACCGCATCCGGTTCGAAGCGCTCGCAATAGGTCAGCGCATCGCACAGGATCAGGCGCCCCTCGGCATCGGTGTTCAGGATCTCGATGGTCTGCCCCGACATGCTGGCGACGATGTCGCCCGGCTTGATGGCGCTGCCCCCGGGCATGTTCTCGCAAGTCGGGATCACGCCGACCACGTTCACCGGCAGGCGCATGCGCGCGACCGCCTCGAGCGTGCCCAGCACGCTGCCGGCGCCGGACATGTCGTATTTCATCTCGTCCATCTCGGCCGAAGGCTTGAGCGAGATGCCGCCGGTGTCGAAGGTGATGCCCTTGCCCACCAGGGCCACCGGCTTGTCCTTGCGCGCCGCACCCTGGTAGCGCAGCACGATCAGCTTCGCCGGTTCGCGCGTGCCGCGGGTGACGGCGAGCAGCGCGCCCATGCCCAGCTTCTCCATGTCCTTCTCGTCCAGCACCTCGCACGCGAGTTTGTGACGCCGGGCGAGGTCCTGCGCCTGCCTGGCGAGATAGGACGGCGTGCAGATGTTGCTGGGGAGATTGCCGAGGTCCTTGGCGAGCGCCATGCCTTCGGCCAGCGCCGCCCCGCGCGCCACGGCGGTGCGGTGCGCTGGGTCGGCGGTCCCGATGGCGAGGCGGCTCAGCCCCTTGCGATTCTCCTTCTTGCTCTTCAGGCGATCGAACCGGTAGCCGGCGTCCGCTGCCACCACCACGCCGGTCATCGCTGCCCAGGCGGCGTCGCGCTGCTTCACCGGGACCTGGCCGAGATACAGCACGGCGTCGCCCGTGCCGCCGTCGTTGAGCGCCTTCACGGCGGCCTGCACGGCCTCGCGATAGGCCTTGGGGCCGAACTCCTCTCGCTTGCCCAGCCCGACCAGCAGCACGCGCTGCGCCGCGGTTCCCGGGACGTCGTGCAGCAGCAGCGTGGAGCCGAGGCGACCCGACAGATCTCCGCGCGCGAGGACGGCGGCGAGCCGCCCCTTGGAGACGCGATCGACGGCCTGCGCCGCGTCCGTCAGCCGCCGCCCGTCGAACACGCCTACCACGACGCAATCGCTCCGGCACTTCTCCGGGGCCGCGGCGTTTGTGCTAAATTCCACCTGATGCTCCTCGTTTCGTTCGATTATTGAATCGCTTAGAACTGCGCGAATTATTGCTTCCCGCGCGCCTTGAAGTCAAAGCTTCCCGGGAAGTCAAAACTTCCCGGGAAGTCAAAGCATCGCGGGAAGTCGAAGCATGCCGGTGCCGCCCGGTGCGGCGTGCAGCGGGGCGGCGGCCCGGGGAAGGTAGGGAATGATCTTCCTGCGCAGCACGCTGCGCGAACTCGCGACGGCGGGTGTGGCCGTGTTCGCGATCCTGCTGGTGATCACCTTCACCTCGCAGTTGATTCGCTTGCTTGGCTCTGCCGCCCGCGGACGCATCCCCGCCGACGCGGTGATAACGCTGATGGGCTTCGCCGCCCTCGGGTACCTGTCCGTGCTGCTGTCCGCCACCGTGTTCCTGGCGGTGCTGCTGACGCTCACGCGTGCCTATCGCGATTCGGAAATGGTGGTGTGGCAGACTTCCGGACTGGGGCTCCTCTCCTGGTTTCGGCCGGTCGCCGTGTTCGCCGCGCCGGTGGTGCTCACCGTGGGTGTGCTCAGCACCACCCTCACGCCGTGGGCGGTGGGCAAGGTCGAGCAGTACCGCCATCAGCTGGCGAACCGCGACGACGTCTCCGCCGTGTCGCCGGGCGTGTTCAAGGAATCCAAGAACGCCGAGCGCGTGTTCTTCGTCGAGAACCTGTCCAGCGATCTAACCCAGGTCACCGGCATCTTCGTGCACGAGTTGCGCAAGCAGCGCCAGGGGGTGGTGGTCGCCCGCCGCGGCTACCTGGAGACGGCCGACAACGGGGACCGCTACCTGGTGATGGTCGACGGCCGGCACTACGCGGGCACGCCGGGGCAGGCCGACTACCGGGTGGAGACCTTCGGCCGCTACGCGCTGCGCATCGAGCAGAGCGAGACCAAGTCTTTCCTCCCATCGCACAAGTCGCGCTCCACTCGGGACCTGTTCGCCGATCCTTCGCCAGCCAATCTGGGCGAACTCGGGTTTCGCCTCGGGCTGCCGGTGGCCACCACGATCCTCGCCCTGCTGGCGATTCCGATGAGCGCGGTCAACCCGCGCGCGGGGCGCGCGGTGAACCTGATCATGGCGGTGTTCGTGTTCATGATCTACAGCAACCTGGTGAGCGTGTCCCAGGCCTGGATCGCGCAGCGCAAGCTGCCGCCCGAGATCGGTATATGGATCGTGCACGCGGTGATGGCGGGCGTGCTCGCCGTGCTGCTGGCCAGGCGCATGGGCAGGCTGCGCATCCGGCTGCGACGCCGATGAGGATTCTGCGCCGCTATCTCGCCACGCAGATCGTGGCCAGCGTCGCGCTGGTGCTGACCGCGCTGCTCATGCTGTTCAGCTTCTTCGACCTGATCAACGAACTGCAGGACATCGGCCAGGGCGCGTACAGCCTGGCGGCCGCGCTCACCTACGTGGGCTTGAGCGTACCCGGTCGGCTGTACGAGCTGTTTCCGGCGGCGGTGCTGATCGGCACCATGTTCGCGCTGGCTCAGCTGGTGCTCAATGCCGAGTACGCCGTGATGCGCACCTCCGGGGTGTCGATCACCGGCCTGGCGCTGGCCATCGCGCAGGTCGGCCTGGCCTTCGCTGGGCTGGCGTTCGTCACCGGCGAGTTCCTCACACCGCTGTCGGAGGAGGCGGCACAGCGGCTGCGGCTGCGGCAAACCAGCAGCGTGATCGCCTCGACCTTCCGCTCCGGCCTATGGGTCAAGGACAGCGACAGCTTCGTCAACGTCGGCCGCATCATGCACGACAGCACGCTGCAGGAAGTGAAGATCTATCAGTTCGATGAGCGTCACCGGCTGCGCAGCATCAGCCTGGCGCAACGCGCCCGGCACATCCGCGACAACCAGTGGCGGCTGCAGGACGTGGTGCTCACACGTTTCGAGGAGGACCGCACCAGCGTGGGGCGCATGCCGGAGATCGAGTGGCGTTCCGTGCTCACGCCGCGCATCTTGAGCGTGCTGCTGGTGCCGCCGGAGAAGATGTCGCTCACCACGCTGGTCTCGTACGTGCGCCACCTGCGCCAGAACAAGCAGGAGTCGGGGCGCTACGAGATCGCGCTGTGGAACAAGATCATCTACCCGCTGGCGGTGCTGGTGATGATGTTCCTGGCGCTGCCCTTCGCTTACATGAACGTGCGCGAGGGCGGCGTGAGCGCGAAGGTCTTCGCCGGCATCATGCTGGGGCTGGGCTTCAACCTGGTGAGCCGGCTGTTCGGGCACCTCGGTGCGCTGGCTGGCTGGCCGCCGCTGCTGGCCGCCATCGCGCCGACCGCGATCTTCTTCGGGATGGCGCTGGGGCTGGTCTACAGGCTCGAGCGCCGCTGAGTGTAATCGCAGCGCCCCTCCAAAGAGGCAGGAGAGCCCTCTCAGCGCGGTGAGGGAGTTCGGAAGATGCGAGTCCCGGCGAGGCGGTCGTGCAGGAACTGCCGCTGCGGATCGATCAGCGCCCATAGCAGACCGGCGCCGAACAACACCAGCCCGACCAGGGCCAGGACATAACGCGCGGCCGCCCGGGACCACGACACGGCGCCACCGTCGCGCGTGGCGAGCCGCAGCCGCCAGGTTTTCATCGCCAGGGTCTGGCCACCGCGTACCCAGCAGTAGGCGAAGTAGCCGCCCGCCAACAGCAGCAGCCAGGCGCGAAATGCGGCGCGCATGACGGGCGAGCTGGCATCGTGGGTGAAGGCGAGGAACAGCCACCCGCCGACGAACAGCAGCGGCACCAGCAGGATGGCCTCGTACACCAGGCTGGCGGCGCGCACCAGCAGGCCTGCCACACGCGCCGGCTCACACGGCGAGTGCCCGGCGATCGCGGCACAGGCCTCCGCGGGCGCTGCCGCTCCAGGTGCTGCGGCCCCAGATGCTGCGGCCCCAAGGTCTACGACCCGGGTGGCGCTCACTGCGGTGGCCGGCCGGCCGGATGGGCCTGGCGCAGGGTGTCCTTCTCCTCCTGTGTCAGGCTCTCGTACTCGCGCCACTTGCGGCGGATCTCCTCGCGCTTCTCGGGCGGCATTTCCTGCAGCTTGCGGTAGCGTTCGCGCACTTGCGCGCGCTCCTCGGGGCTCATCTCCGCCCACTGCCGCATGCGCGCTTGCAGGCGCTCCTGCTTTTGCGGCGGCATGGTCGGATAGCGCCGCGCGATATCCAGCCATTTCTGGCGGCGCGGGGGTTCGATATTGGGCCAGTCGTCCTTGAGCGGCGCGAGGATGCGCTGCTGTTCGGGTGTCAGTTGTGGCCAGTCCTGCGCAACGGCGCCGGGCACGACGAACCAAGACGCAGCGGTCAGGGCGATCAGGACGAGCAGACGGCCTATTGCTGCTCGGAGGCGGGCGAGTGGTGATAGAGCCAAACTTCGAACCCCTGGTCCAGATAGGCGGTCACCGGCAGCTCGTCGCCGAGAACATCGGCGTCGAAATCGCCGATGTCGGCATACGGGGCATCGGCGTGATCTTGCTGCACGCGTTGCGCTTGCTGCCAGTAGAGCACGCCGAGCAGCGCCAGGACAAGGGCCAGGGCAGGCGCCAGGATGCGCCGGTCCAGGAAGCGGCCGGGAGCGCCGGCCAGGGCGCCGCCCGCGGTGCCGTTCGCAGACCGGGCGACCAGCACTTCGCGGCCTTGGACGCGGGCCAGAGCTGCCTCACGGGCGGTGCGCAAACGCCGGGAGATGGCGGGCGGGATCGTCTCCAGCCCCTCCTCCAGGCGTTGCGCAACCTTGCGCGGCAGCTCCTGCTCGTTCACAGTTCGACTCCCCTCGACTTGAGGAAAATCGCGAGGGAATGCGTCGCCCGAGAGCAGTGGGTCTTCACACTGCCCTCCGAGCAACCCATCGCCTGGGCGGTTTCCGCCACGTCGAGTTCCTGCCAGTAACGAAGCAAGAACGCCTCCCGTTGACGCGCCGGCAGGGCCTCCAGCCCCTGCTCGATCAGGCGCAGCACCTCCCCGCGCTCGGTCTGCTCGGCCGGTCCCCCCAGGCGGTTGGCCCCGGCGTCGGTCCTGAGGGTGTCCAGCGGGTCGCGTTCCTCGTCCTCGTCCTTGCCTTGCAGCGAGGACAGCAGCGTGGTCCACAGGGAGCGCACGCGGGTGCGGCGATAGTGATCGCGGATCGCGTTCTGAAGGATGCGCTGAAACAGCAGCGGCAGTTCGGCAGCCGGCTTGCCGGCGTACTTTTCGACGAGCCGCAGCATCGCGTCCTGCACCAGATCCAGGGCGATCTGGTCGTTGCGCACGGCGAACACCGCCTGCTTGAACGCTCTGCGCTCCGCCTCCGCAAGGAACGTCGCTAGCTCTCGTTCGGTAGCCAGGGGGGTTCTCGGATGCGCCGGCCCTCGCGGGTTGGGCCCACGGCCGGCGCGCGGATGGTAGCAAAATCGGTTGCTGCGTGTCAGGCGGCCGGTCCCCGCGGCCCGCTTCAGTATGCGTCGTCGCGCCCCGGTGCAGGCCGGCAACCGGGCAGGCGCCGCCTGCTGATAAAATGACGGCTGCCATGCACTCGGTCAATCTCACCCATCATTTTCTGATCGCCATGCCCAGCATGGTGGATCCGAACTTCGCGCGCTCGCTCACTTACATCTGCGAGCACAACGATCAGGGTGCGCTCGGCGTGGTGGTCAACCGGCCCATCGAGATGACCCTGGGCGCCTTGTTCGAGCAGATCGAGATCCCGTTGCGCGACCGCACGCACGCGCAGCTGCCGGTGTACTTCGGCGGCCCGGTGCAGGTGGACCGCGGCTTCGTGCTGCACCGGCCTGCCGGCACCTGGCAATCGACCCTGTCGATCAATCGCGAGGTCGGTCTGACCACCTCCAAGGACATCCTGGAAGCGGTCGGCGAGGGGCGCGGGCCGGCCGAGATCCTGGTTTCGCTGGGCTATGCCGGGTGGGCGCCGGGTCAGCTCGAGCAGGAACTGGGGCAGAACGCCTGGCTGACGGTGCCCGCCGACCCTGACCTGATCTTCAACCTGCCTGCCGAACGGCGTTTCGCGGCGGCCATGGACTTGCTCGGCGTCGATCTCTCGCACCTTTCCGACGACGTTGGCCACGCCTGATCGCCCCCGCACGGATACGCAGCCGACGCCCCGCCGCGGCCGCCCAGCCATGGACGGCGGAGAACCCACCCGCGGCACCGTGCTCGCCTTCGACTTCGGCGAAAAGCGGCTGGGCGTGGCGGTCGGGGAACTGGAACTGGCGCACGCACATCCGCTCGTCACGATCACGGCGCAGTCGGACAAGCAGCGGTTGGCGGCCGTCGAGCGTCTGGTGAGCGAATGGGCGCCGGTCCTGTTCGTGGTGGGCTTGCCGATGCATCTCGACGGCAGCGATCACGTGCTGGCCAAGCGCTGCAGGCGCTTCGCGCAGCGGCTGCGCGGCCGCTTCGGCCGCCCCGCGCACCTGGTGGATGAGCGGCTGACCTCCGCCACTGCCGGCATTGCGCTCGCGGAAGCCGGCGTACGTGGCCGGCGGCAGAAGAACATGCTCGACCAGGTGGCGGCACAGCAGATCTTGCAGGCCTATTTTGCCGGTGGCGTGACGAACCCCGATCAGCCCACATGAAGCTGCCCGACCCGGAAGCGCTGCTTGACACGCTCGCCGCCAAGATCCGCGCCGATCTGCGCCCGGAGACGGCGCTCGTGGGCATCCACACCGGCGGGGTGTGGGTGGCGCAGCGGCTGCACCAGATGCTGGGCGTGCGGCTGCCGATGGGGACCATCGACGTGGCCTTCTATCGTGACGACTACAAGAAGAAGGGGTTGGCGACCGGCGTGCGTCCCTCGGACATTCCGTTCCCGGTGGAGGACGCCGAGATCATCCTGGTGGACGACGTGCTCTACACCGGGCGCACCATCCGCGCCGCCATGAACGAGATCTTCGACTACGGGCGCCCGAACTGCATCCGCCTTGCCGCCTTGGTGGACCGCGGCGAGCGCCAGCTGCCCATCTGTCCGCAGTACGTGGGGGCGCAGATCGCGGCGACCCGCCACCAGACCATCGAGCTGAAGCGCGACCCGTCCGGACGGCTCGCGCTGGCGCTCGTCGCGCGGCCGGGTTGAGCCGATGAGCGGCAATCCGCAGCTCTCGCCCGAAGGCAAGCTCCGGCATCTGCTCACCATCGAAGGCCTGCCCCCGGAGATCCTGGTGCAGATCCTGGACACCGCGCGCTCCTTCGTGTCGGTCACCGAGCGCGAGGTGAAAAAGGTGCCGCTGCTGCGCGGCAAGGCCATCTTCAACCTGTTCTTCGAGCCCAGCACGCGCACCCGCACCACCTTCGAGATCGCGGCCAAGCGCCTGTCCGCCGACGTGCTGAACCTGAACATCGCCACCTCCTCGCAGACCAAGGGCGAGACTTTGCTCGACACGGTGGCCAACCTGTCGGCGATGCACGCCGACATGTTCATCGTGCGCCACAGCCAGAGCGGGGCCGCGCACCTGATCGCGCGCAACGTCGGACCGCACATCCACGTGGTGAACGCCGGCGACGGCCGCCACGCGCATCCGACCCAGGCGTTGCTCGACATGTTCACCATCCGCGAGTACAAGGGCAGCTTCAGCAACCTGCGCGTGGCCATCATCGGCGACGTGCTGCACTCGCGCGTAGCGCGCTCCGAGATTCACGCGCTGACCACGCTGGGCGTGCCCGAGGTGCGGGTCATCGGCCCGCGCACACTGCTGCCTGCCCACGTCGAGCAGCTCGGCGTCCAGGTCCACCACGACATGGGCGAGGGTCTGCGCGACGTGGACGTGGTGATCATGCTGCGCCTGCAGAGCGAGCGCATGGACGGCGCGTTGCTGCCCAGCCCGCAGGAGTTCTTCAAGTACTACGGGCTGACGCCGGAGAAGCTCGCGCGCGCCAGGCCGGACGCCATCGTGATGCACCCCGGGCCGATGAACCGGGGCATCGAGATCGACTCCAGCGTGGCCGATGGCGGCCAGTCCGTGATCCTGCCCCAGGTCACCTTCGGCATCGCGGTGCGCATGGCGGTGATGTCGATCCTGGCGGGCAACTGATGCGCGTCCACATCAAGGGCGGAACGCTGATCGACCCGGCGCAGGGCACCCAGGTCGTGGGCGACCTGTTCATCGCTGACGAGCGCATCGCAGGCTTGGGCGCCGCGCCAGCGGGGTTCGCCGCCGACCGCACCATCGACGCCGCCGGCCTGATGGTGTGTCCGGGACTGGTGGATCTCTCCGCGCGCCTGCGCGAGCCGGGCTTCGAGTACAAGGCCACGCTCGAGAGCGAGATGCAGGCGGCGGTCGCGGGCGGGGTGACCAGCCTGGTGTGCCCGCCCGACACCGACCCGCCTCTGGACGAGCCCGGGCTGGTGGAGATGCTCAAGTTCCGCGCGCGCAGCCTCAAGCAGGCGCGCGTGTACCCGCTGGGCGCGCTGACCCAGGGGCTGAAGGGCGAGCGCCTGACCGAGATGGCCGAGCTGCGCGACGCCGGCTGCATCGGCTACGGCCAGGCGGACGCGCCGATCGCCGACCGGCAGGTGCTTTCGCGCGCGCTGCAGTACGCCACCACGTTCGGCTTCTGCGTATGGCTGCGCGCGCAGGATCCCAGCCTCGCACACGGTGGCGTCGCGCACGACGGCCAGGTGTCCACGCGTCTGGGGCTGCCTGGCATCCCGGTATCGGCCGAGACCATCGCGCTGTCCACCATCCTGATCCTGGCTCAGGAAACCGGCGCGCGCATCCATCTGTGCCGGCTGTCCAGCGCCGCGGGCCTCGAGCTGGTGCGCCGCGCCAGACAGGAGGGCATGCCGGTGACCTCCGACGTAGCGGCCGCGCACGTGCACCTGAGCGAGATCGACATCGGTTTCTTCGATTCCAACTGCAACCTGGTTCCGCCGCTGCGCAGCCTGCGCGACCGCGACGCGCTGCGCCAGGGGCTGGCCGACGGCAGCATCGACGCCATCTGCTCCGACCACACGCCGGTGGACGACGACGCCAAACAGCGGCCTTTCGCCGAGGCCGAGCCGGGCGCCACCGGCCTGGAACTGCTCCTGCCGCTGACGCTCAAGTGGGCGCAAGAGGCGCGCATCCCGCTGCCCATGGCGTTGCGCAAGGTGACCAGCGAACCGCTGCGCATTCTCGGCCTCGCCGGCGGACGGCTGCGTCCCGGCGAAGCGGCGGACCTGTGCCTGTTCGACGCCCAGGCACACTGGAAGGTGGAGCCGGCGGCGCTCTTCAGCCAGGGCAAGAACACGCCGTTCCTGGGCTACGAGCTGCCGGGACGCGTGTGCTACACGCTGGTCGGCGGCGCGGTGGTGTTCGAAGCCGGCGCATGAATCCGTTACTCGATTTCTCCGGCCTGCCGCGCTTCGGCGAGATCCAGCCGGAGCACGTCACGCCCGCCGTGGACCAGCTGCTCGCGGAGAACCGGGCGCTGGTCGAACGCGTCGCGACCGCGGCCGAGCCCCCCACGTGGGACGGGTTCGTGGCGCCGATCGACGATGCCAACGAGCGCCTGTCGCGCGCCTGGGGACAGGTCGGGCACCTCAACGCGGTGATGAACAGCCCGCAGCTGCGCGAGGTGTACAACGCCAACTTGCCGCGCGTGACGCAGTATTACACGGAGCTGTCCCAGGACGAGCGGCTGTACGCGAAGTTCAAGGTGCTGCGCGCAGCGCCCGAATACGGCCGCCTCGGCGCCGCGCAGCGCAGGATCATCGACAACGAGCTGCGCGACTTCCGGCTGGGCGGCGCCGAGCTGCCGCCGGAGCGCAAGGCGCGCTTCAAGGCGATCCGCGCACGGCTGGACGAGCTCTCCTCGCGCTTCAACGACAACGTACTGGACGCCACCAACGCGTTCGGCCACGTCGTTACCGATCCCGCGCAGCTTGCCGGCATTCCGGCCGACGTGCTGGAAGCGGCGCGCGCCGCCGCGCAAGCCGACGGGAAGGAGGGCTGGAAGTTCACCCTGCACATGCCCTCGTACCTGCCGGTGATGCAATATGCCGATCACCGCGCGCTGCGCAGCCACATGTACCAGGCCTACGTCACGCGCGCCTCCGAGCTGGGCGAGCCCCAGCGCGATAACATCCAGTGGGACAACACGCCGCTGATTGCCGAGATCCTGAAGCTGCGCAAGGAGGCCGCGCAGCTGCTCGACTTCGAGAGCTATGCGGCGTTTTCGCTCACCCCCAAGATGGCCGACTCGCCGATCCAGGTGCTCGACTTCCTGGACGATCTCGCGGCCCGGGTGAAGCCCTTCGCCGAGCGCGAGTTCGAAGAGCTGACCCGGTTCGCCGCCACCGAGGTCGGCCTGCCCCAGCTCGAGGCGTTCGACGTCGGCTGGGCCGCCGAGAAGCTGCGGCTTGCGCGTTACGCGTTCTCCGAGCAGGAGGTCAAGCGCTACTTCCCCGAGGATCGCGTGCTGCCGGGCATGTTCCGCCTGGTGGAGAGGCTGTATGGCATCCGTATCGCACCGGCGCAAGCGCCGGTGTGGCACCCGGACGTGCGCTTCTTCGACATCCGCAGGCCGGACGGCGAGCTGATCGGACAGTTCTATCTCGACCTCTACGCCCGGCCATCCAAGCGCGGCGGAGCCTGGATGGACGACGCCATCACCCGCAAGCGCCGCGCGGACCGCATCCAGACTCCGGTGGCCTACCTCAACTGCAATTTCTCCGGCCCTGTGGGCGGCCGGCAGGCGCTGTTCACCCACAGCGAGGTCACGACGCTGTTCCACGAGTTCGGCCACGGCCTGCACCATCTGCTCACGCGCGTGGAGCATCGCGGTGTGTCCGGTATCGCCGGCGTGGAGTGGGATGCGGTGGAGCTGCCCAGCCAGTTCATGGAGAACTTCTGCTGGGAGTGGGACGTGCTGCTGGGCATGACCCGGCACGTGGACAGCGGCGCGCCGCTGCCGCGCGAGCTGTACGACAAGATGCTTGCGGCGAAGAACTTCCACAGCGGCATGATGTTCGTGCGCCAGCTCGAGTTCGCGCTGTTCGACATGCACCTGCACCACGACTTCGATCCGGACGGCGCCGTGAGCGCGCTGCAGCTGCTGGACCAGGTGCGCCGCCGCGTGGCGGTGGTGATCCCGCCGCCGTACAACCGCTTTCCGCACAGCTTCTCGCACATCTTCGCGGGCGGCTATGCGGCCGGCTACTACAGCTACAAATGGGCCGAAGTGCTGTCCGCCGACGCCTACAGCCTGTTCGAGGAGCAGGGGGTGCTCAATCCCGAGGTCGGCGAGCGCTTCTGGCGCGAGATCCTGGGGGTAGGGGGCAGCCGCCCGGCCCTGGAGTCCTTCGTCGCCTTCCGCGGCCGGGAGCCCCGGATCGAGGCTCTGCTGCGCCACAGCGGCATGGCCGTTGCGTGACTGTCCCCCCTGAAGGGACCGTTCCCCCGCGGGTGTCGCGCCACAGCGGCATGGCTGTTGCTTGACTGTCGCCCACAGGGGACTGTTCCCTGTCGGGGAGTCAGCCATGAAAGGGATTGCGCTGCTATTGGGCCTGGCCGTCGCGGCCGGCATCGGGGCCGCTCGGGCGGCCGAGATGTATCGCTGGGTCGACCAGGCCGGCCAGGTCCATTACTCCGACCAGCCGCCTCCCCCCGAGGCGCGCAACCCAGAGGTCAGGCGGTTGGGCGACAAGCCCGCCGGCACAACACTGCCCTACGCGCTACGCGAGGCCGTGCGCCAGTTCCCGGTCACGGTCTACACGGCCGAGGGCTGCGGCCAGAGCTGCAAGCAAGCGCTGGCCTACCTGACCCGGCGCGGCGTGCCCTTCACCGAGAAAGACGCGCGCACGGGCGAGAACGCGGACGTCGTGCTGTCGCACACCGGGGGCAAGCTCGAAGTGCCGTTGATGATCATCGGGCGCAGCGCGGTGCGCGGCTACGAAGAGAGCACCTGGGCCGCCACCCTGGATGCGGCCGGCTATCCACGCAGCAGCACGCTCCCGCCCGGTGTCGCCGCCCGGCAGGCCGAGCCCAGCCAGGTCGCCAAGGACACGGCCGAACCCGCGCCGGAGCAACCCGGCGACGCCAACCCCGAAGCGCCGGCAACCAACTGATTCGCGCTCGCTCGCAGTTTTCGTTGCCCGGATCCGGCACTGCGGATGCGGGCGAGCGAAACCGGGCGGTCGATCTCCTCGTGCGATGCCCTATTGGGCGACGCCACTGACTTCGTTGGAGAGGCTGCTTTCGCGCCGCGCCGCGTCGTAAGCAGCGGCGGCGATGAAATAGGTTTGCCCCTGCGTCAACCCGGTCAGCGTAAAGGTGACGGTGCCTGCCGATGGAGTGGGATTTCCCACGTCGGCTGAATCCGAGTAGGTGTTGGTCGCCGTCCCATAGTACAGCCTGTAACCCGACAGTGGCGCTTGCGGGCTGACATCCCACGCGAGCGTGATTGCTCCGCTGGCACTGCCGCCACCACCGCTGCCACCAGCACTGCCACCACTACCACTACCACTACTGCCACCACTACCACTACTGCCACCAGCACTGCTACCACCACTGCCGCCACCACCACTGCCGCCACCGCTACTGCCGCCAGCACTGCCCCCACTACTGGCACTGTCAGTGCCACCACCACTGCCGCCGTCACTGCCACCACTACTGCCACCATCACTGCCGCCGCCTGCAACATCATCGCTACCATCGGCTCCACATCCGCCCAAGAACAACAGCAACAAGCAGATCGACAGGACGCGCACCATCGACTTCGAAAGCATGCAAGCCCCCTTTCGAATAAGTAGCGCTGCAGTTTTTTCCGACGGTGTGCCCAGGTTGTCCGTCGACGACACCGTCGCCGACGACCGACGTGAGACGTACGCGGCAGACGAGCCTGAGACATGCGAGTGCGTATTGAGTTCTCATCGAGTTCTTCTCGATAGATTTGCGTCGCATGCTTGCGACATCTTCGTTCGGTGAGTGCGTTTCTCGACAACGCGCTGGCATGTCCGAATGAAGCTCGGCAACTGGCGCGACGAGCATTCACCCAGGAGGACGCGTGCACGGCCAGGAACGCGGAAGGTCCGACGACGCGAATCTTGAGGCGCCTGCAACGAATCAAGCAGGCTCAGCGAACCGCACGGTTCACATTGGCGGCTTGATCCAGGCCTTTGGCCGAATCAAGACCCACCACGTTCTTCAGTATCGCCGCGTCGAGATCGACCTCTGTAAGGTCGGCACCGGTGAGGTCCGCGCCGGTCAGGTCGGCTCCAGAGAGGTCCGCACGGAACAGATTCGCGCCGCGCAAGCGTGCTCCCTTCAGGTTCGCGAATCGCAGCAGCGACCGGTTCAAGTCGGCGCCCGACAGATCGCAATTCGACAGATTGGCGCCGGTCAGATTGGTGCGCATCTGTCCCATGCCCTGGTTGCGGATGTCGACGCCGATGCGGGCCTTCGACAGGTTCGCGCCCGAGAGGTCGGCGCCGTCCAGCTCGGCGATGATGCGAGCGCCCGACAGGTTGGCATTCGCGAACCTGGGCCGTTGCGTGATCTCGCCTCCGAGAATGACCACCGACATGAGCATCGCATCGGACAGATCGGCGCCGGCGAAATCGGTTCCCATCAGCCACGCGCCGTTGAGGTTGGCCGCGGAGAGATTCGCTCCGGCGAGATTCGCCAGCACCAGCTTGCTGCCGAACAGGTTCGCGCCGGACAGATCCGCGCCCTTGAAGTCCAGCCGGCTGAGATCCAGAGCAGACAGATCCTTGCCTCGTAGTCGCGCAGGAGCAGTCGGAGAGGCCTCGGCGAGCGCGTCACGGACCTGATCCGCTGTCAGGTCGGCAGCCTGGGCCAGGCACGCGGTCACGACGACTCCCAGAACAGGTGCCACTGCGTACCGGAACAGCGTCTCCATCGGCCTTCAGTCCTCGGTGCCGTACGCTGCAGGATAATACGCGTCGAACTCGACTGGCACATCCTTGAAGCTCGCCACCTGGAACGTCAACTCCTTGAAGGTGCGCCTGCCGCAGCTGCTCGCGTGGCTGGCGCAGGCGCAGCCCGACGTGGTCTGCCTGCAGGAGACGAAGCTCGAGGACGAGAGCTTCCCGGTCGCCGACATCGAAGCCACGGGATACCGGTGCCTGTACTCGGGCCAGAGAGCGTACAACGGTGTGGCGATCCTCTCGCGCCGGCCGTTGACCGATTCCGCCGCCGGCATCGAGGGGTTCGCGGACGAGCAGAAGCGTGTGCTCGCGGCAACGGTGGACGGCGTGCGTGTGGTGTGCGTCTACGTGCCCAACGGCGAAAGCGTCGATTCCCCGAAGTACACCTACAAGCTCGACTGGTTCGACGCGCTGCGCGCATGGCTGGAGCGTGAGCTGGCGCGCCATCCGCGGCTGGCGGTGCTGGGCGATTTCAACGTCGCGCCCGAGGAACGCGACGTATACGATCCCCGGCTGTGGGAGGGCAAGGTGCTGTTCAGCGCACCCGAGCGCGAGGCGCTGCGCCGCCTGCTCGATCTGGGGCTGGCGGACAGCTTCCGCCTGTTCGAGCAGCCCGAGAAGTCTTTCAGCTGGTGGGATTACCGCATGAACCAGTTCAAGCGCAACATGGGTCTGCGCATCGATCACATCCTGCTGTCGGCGCCCCTGGCCCGGCAGGCCAAAGCGAGCGCCATCGACAGGCGGGTGCGGGCGCAGGAGCGGCCCTCCGATCACGCTCCGGTGATCACCGAGCTCAGCGAGAGCTGAGCCGCGGCTTCACTCGCCCGCGGCGTCCTTCGACTCGATCTCCAGCTCCTGGATCTTGCGCGTGAGTGTGTTGCGGCCCATGCCGAGCAAATGCGAGGCTTCGATGCGGCGCCCGCCGGTGTGCGCCAGCGCCTTGACGATGAGGGCGCGCTCGAACTGGCGCGACAGCTCCGGCATGATGCTGTGCTCGCCGCGGTTCAACGCCAGCTCGGCTTCGCGCTCCAGTGCCGCGATCCAGCTCTGGGTGGTCATCGCGCGTTGATCCTGGCGGAATTCCGGCGGCAGGTCCTGCAGATCCACGCTCACCCCGGGGGCCATCACGGTGAGCCAATGGCACAGGTTCTCGAGCTGGCGCACGTTGCCCGGGAAGTCGTGGCTCATGAGGTATTTCATGGCGCCGTCGGTCAGGCGCTTGGGCTCCACGCCCAGCTCGCGCGCGCTCTTGCCGAGGAAGTAGCGGGCCAGCAGCGGGATGTCTTCGCGCCGCTCGCGCAACGCGGGCAGGCGCACGCGAATCACGTTCAGCCGGTGGAACAGGTCCTCGCGGAACAGGCCCTGCTTGACGCGGCTCTCGAGGTCCTGATGCGTGGCGGTGATGATGCGCACGTTCGCCTTGATCGGCTGGTGGCCGCCGACGCGGTAGAAGTGGCTGTCGGACAGCACGCGCAGCAGCCGCGTCTGCAGGTCTGCCGGCATGTCGCCGATCTCGTCCAGGAACAGCGTGCCGCCCTCGGCCTGCTCGAAGCGGCCGCGGCGCATGCTCTGTGCGCCGGTGAAGGCGCCGCGCTCGTGGCCGAACAGCTCGGATTCGAGCAGCTCCTTGGGGATCGCCGCGGTGTTGATGGCGATGAACGGCTTCGCGGCCCGCGGGCTGTGGCGGTGTAGGGCGCGCGCTACCAGCTCCTTGCCGGTGCCCGACTCGCCGTTGATCAGCACGGTGGCGTGCGACTGGGTCAGACGCCCGATAGCGCGAAACACCTCCTGCATGGAGGCCGCCTGGCCCAGGATTTCCGGCACTGCCTCGGACACCTCGCCGGCCTCGCCCTGGCGCAGGCTTTCCTCCATCGCGCGGCGGATCAGGTCCACCGCGTGATCCACGTCGAACGGCTTGGGCAGGTACTCGAAGGCGCCGCCCTGGAACGCGGCCACCGCGCTCTCCAGGTCGGAGTAGGCGGTCATGATGATGACCGGCAGATGCGGGTGGCGCTCCTTGAGCTTCTGCAGCAGC
>DATBMG010000035.1:0-16618 GCA_036554965.1 Burkholderiales bacterium | reverse complement strand
GCCCTTCGGCCCGGCGATTCCGGAGTACCTCGCCTGGATGTACTACGGCGGCGGGCGCGAGCTGCAGGGCGAGATGTTCGCCAGGCACAACATCCACGCCATCCCCTGCGGCATCCACGCGCCCGAGGCCTCGGGCTGGTTTCGCAAGGAGATCAAGAGCGTCAACGACCTGAAGGGCCTGAAGATGCGCTTCTTCGGCCTGGGGGCGAAGGTGATGGAGCGTCTCGGTGTATCCACCCAGCTGCTCGCGCCCGGCGACATCTTCCAGGCGCTGCAGCTCGGCACCATCGACGCGACCGAGTTCTCCATGCCGGTGCTCGACCAGAAGCAGGGCTTCTACCAGGTGGCGAAGTACTACTACTTCCCGGGCTGGCACCAACAGGCGTCGATCATCGATCTTTTCATCAACAAGGAGAAGTGGGACGCTTTCTCCGATCAGCAGAAGGCGATCTTCGAGGTGACCTGCGGTGACATGATGCGCGAGGTGGCGGCGCAGAGCGAGGCAATCCAGTACAAAGCGATGCGTGAGATGCGCGACAAGAACGGCGTGAAGATCCTGTACTGGTCGCCGGAGATCATGAAGGCCTACGAGAAAGCCTGGGGCGAGGTGGTGGCGGAGGAGTCGGCCAAGAATCCCAACTTCAAGAAGGTGTGGGACTCCTACTCCAAGTTCCGCGCCGAGTACGACATCTGGCGCGAGCACGGATACCTGAAGAACTGACCGCCGCCCAATTGCGGCCCGGCACGAGCCGGAACAAGAACGATCGGGAGGAGACATGGAGCGGATGCTCGCGGCCAGCGACGGCATCAACGCCGTGCTGGGCAGGATCGGCGCGGCGGTGGGCTGGCTGTTCCTCGTCGCCACGCTGGTGATCATCTTCGACGTGCTGTCGCGCAAGTTCGGATTCCAGATCCCGGGCATGGGCTCCACGCGCTTGCAGGAGCTGGAGTGGCACCTGCACGCCGCGCTGTTCTCTTTCTGGCTAGGCGTGGGCTACATCCGCAACACCCACGTGCGCATCGACGTCGCGCTGGCCAAAGCGAACCCACGGACTCACGCTTTGATCGAGCTGCTCGGCTGCCTGATCTTCGCGATCCCCTACTGCGTGATTGCGATCTACTTCGCCGCCGATTTCACCTGGATCTCGTTCGTGGACAACGAGAGCTCCGAGTCGGCCAACGGTCTGCCGTACCGCTGGATCCCGAAGAGCTTCATCCTGATCGGGCTGGTGCTGTTGCTGATCGCCGTGATCTCGGTGCTGATGCGCGTGATCGTGTTCCTGTTCGGGCCGCAGCGGCTGCGGCGCGCAGCCGAGTACGGCGGCGCCAAGATGCCCGCGTGAGGTGAGCGCCATGGAATGGATCGCCGAGCACCTTTCGCTGATTCTGTTCGTCGTCCTGGGGATCGCGCTGTTCTGCGGCTATCCGGTCGCCTTCGTGCTCGGCGGGATCGCCATCCTGTTCGGCGCCATCGGCATGCTGCTGGACGTGTTCATGCCGGTGCAGTTCTTCAATCTGCTGCCGCGCATCTGGGGCTCCGCGGCCTCCAACCCGATCCTGGTAGCGGTGCCGATGTTCATCTTCATGGGCACCGTCCTCGAGCGCAGCGGCGTGGCCAACGACCTGCTGCACTGCCTGCAGGTGCTGCTGCGTCGCATCCCGGGTGGGCTCGCCATGTCGGTGACGCTGATGGGTACGATCATGGCGGCGACCACGGGCATCGTGGGTGCCTCCGTGGTCATGCTGACGCTTATCGCGCTGCCGGCGATGATGCAGCGCGGCTATGACAAACAGCTGGCGGTCGGCACCATCGCCTCGGCGGGCACGCTGGGGATCCTGATTCCGCCTTCGATCATGCTGGTGATCATGGGCGATCTGCTGTCGGTGTCGGTCGGCTCACTGTTCGCCGCGGCGGTGATCCCCGGCCTGATCCTGTCCCTGCTGTACCTGATCTACATCGGTGCGTTGAGCTTCTACAAGCCCGAGCTGGCGCCGCCGCTGCCGAAGGATGTGGGACCGAAGACCCGTGGTGAGTTCTGGCGCCTGATCCTGAAGAGCTTCGTCCCGCCGACCTTCCTGATCGTGCTGGTGCTCGGGTCGATCTTCGGCGGCTGGGCCACGCCCACCGAGGCCGCCGGTGTGGGCGCTTTCGGTGCGCTGCTGCTGGCCTGGTTCAACAAGCGCCTGGATCTGAAGACTCTGAAGGAGACGATCGAAAGCGCGGCGCTCACCAACGCCATGGTGTTCTTCATCTTCTTCGGCGCCACCATGTTCTCGTTCGTGTTCCGCTCGCTCGGCGGCGACGAGGTGGTGGTGGACCTGCTGGCCAAGGCCGGCCTCAACACCGGCTGGGAGATCCTGATCTTCATGATGGTGCTGGTGTTCGTGCTCGGCTTCTTCTTCGACTGGATCGAGATCTGTCTGATCGTGCTGCCGGTGTTCGCGCCGGTGCTGCAGGCCGTGGACTTCGGCGCGCACCTGGGCGAGGGCGGGCCGATTCTGTTCCTCACCTGGTTCATCATCATGATGTCGGTGAACCTGCAGACCTCGTTCCTCACACCCCCGTTCGGGTTCACCCTGTTCTACATGAAGGGCACCGTGCCGAAGGAGATCACCATGGCACACATCTACCGCGGCATCATCCCGTTCGTGATCCTGCAGCTGGTCGGGCTGACATTCGTGATCGCGTTTCCCGAGGTGGCGCTGTGGCTGCCCAGGACGGCGGGCTTCCTCAACTGAGGTAACCGAGCCGGGCCTTCGGCCCGGCTCGGTCGATCGAACGCGGCTGCGCTTACTTCAGGTTCAGATCGGCCTTGACCGCATCCAGCGCCGCCTGGGCGCACTGCTCGTCCTGATCGCCGGTCGCGCCGCTCACACCGATGGAGCCCAGATGCTCGCCCTTGGCGGTGACGATCGGCAACCCGCCGGCAAAGGTCACCAGGCCGGGCACGTGCACGATGCCCGGCACGCGCTGCTGCGCGATTTCGCCGAGCTGCCGCGTCGAGAACGGGAAGCTCGCCGAGGTGTTCGCCTTGAGCTGCGCGATCTGGATGCTGCCCAGGAAGGCGCCGTCCATCCGGCTGAGGTACTTGACGTCGCCGCCGGCGTCCAGGATCGCGGTGATCATTTTCCAGCCCTGCTGCTTGGCCATGGCCTCGCACGCGGCGGCCATCTTCTTGGCGGTGTCGAGGCTGACCACTGTTTGCTGTTGCTGCGCGAAAGCGGGGACGGCGCTCGCGGCCAGGACGGCGGCGGCGGCGAACGTAGTGAGGGTGCGTTTCATCGTCGGTCTCCTTGCTGTTGTTGGACGGTCGAGCCGGGCATTCTAGCCCAGCAGACCATGCTGACAGCTGCGGGACGCGACGGTTCCGTCGACCGGCGCCGGCGAGTTGCGCGGCGCTACATCACCACGCAGAGATTGAAGGTGCTGCCGTCGGAGGCGGCGCGCTTGACCTTGCTGAGCACGTCCTCGAGTTCCTGCACCAGGGTGGTGGTCACCTCCGGCGACTCGCCGAAGTGCACGGCGCCGGGGTCGTCCTTCAAATGCGTGAGCAGCGCCTCCAGGGCGGGGATCGCTTCCTGCGGGTCGAACCACTTCGCCGAGGCGATGTACTCGTAGTCCTCGAGCGGTCCGTCGCTGGACATGCTGGCGTCGAAATCGGTCCAGTCGAAGAACTCGGACACCTTGCGCACGCCCAGCCCGGCGGCCACCTGGTCCAATTGCTCGGAGACGTCGAAGATCTTCGAGTGGTCGAAGTCGTCTTCCTGGTCCACCGCGTCCCGCCGGAGAACCCAGACGCTGGTTCCCATGTTAAGTGCTCTCCCACTATGCGCCGCCTGCAAGATCCGGCAGGCATTTCACAATTGACCGGCGCTCCTGGGAGAACTGTCAAGCACGTACTGCGCCAGAGCCGGGGTAGCCGACATTGGCCACGAAGCGGCGATGGATTTCGGGCAGGCGTTGCAGCACGCGCGACTTGCCCAGCACGTCTGCGTCGCGCAACGTGTCGGCCACCAGGTCGACCGTCAGCGCATCGGCGGCGCGCAGCGCAACCGGGGCATAGCTGATGTGCCAGGGCTCGGGATGCACGCCGCCGCGATCCACGTCGTACGGACGGAAGAAACCGAAGCGCTCCAGGTTGGCGTCCAGCCAGTGCGCCAGGCGGGCGAACACGCCGCCGGGCGCATATTCCTCGGGCAGCAGCTGCACCCGGTAGCCGGGCGGCATCGCCGCGCAGTCGAACACGTCGATGTCGCTGCCCCAGTGATGGCGGCTCGCTCCCGGCAGCGCCGACCACGACAGGATCGCCTCCAGCAGCTCATCCTCGGTCATGGCCTGGCGATCGCGCGGCTGGCCGTGCCGGTCGTACAACGGGCGGTCGCCGCGGAATTTGCGGTTCCAGATCGCGCGCTGCGCGTCGAAGTCGCGGTATGCGCTGAGGATCGCAAGCTCGATGCCGTCCCGGACCGCCGCCGCGCAAAGGTCGTGGAACGGCTCGACCGCGAGACGGTGCAGGGCCGCGCCGACGGCATCGAGCTGCAGCACGTGCGTGCGTGCGCGGCCGGTCAGCTCGAGCGCGTCCACTTCAGGCTTGCGGCCCCTGCTCCCCGCGCCGCTTGCGTTCGCGCAACGCGAGAAACACCGGGATCGCCGTCAGCAGCAGCATCCACTCGGAGTGCTCCATCACGGTGCGCGCGACATCCGCGAACAGATCCTCTTCGAAGAAGCCGCGCGCGGCCGCGTCGTTTGCATGCCTGGCCACGGCGCCCCCGCCCAGCGCGTAGTCGCGCGCAACGGCGAGCCCGCCGAGCGCCGCCTTGACCGCGAAAGCCGCGCCGCCCGCTGCGAGGTAACCGGCCGCGCCGCCGCCCACGGCCAGCGCGCCTACGGCCAGCCCGCCGAGAGACAGGACGCCGATCGCCATGCCGCCGAAGGCGAAGCCACCGAACGCGATGCCGCCCACGGACAGCAGCACGCCGAACGCGACGTCGCCGATCGCGATCCATCCGCGTGCGATGCCGCGCACCGGTTTGCCGTCACGGATCGCACCGACTGCGACATGCACCAAGGGCAAGCCGAGCAGACTGGTACTGCTGCGATATTCCACATCGACCTCCGCTTCGCGTGAACCCCGCTCCGGCGCCGCCGCGCCCGGTAAGGGGCTACGCGCGCAGGACGCACTTCTGGTACAGGTCGCCGAACCGGCCGTGCGGGTCGTAGCGCTGCTTGAGCCGCGCGTAGGCCTCGCCGTTGTAGATCCGCCAGAACTCGTCCTCGGGAAAGTAGCTCTCCGAGTACAGCGACTTGATACCGCCCAGCTCCTGCACTTTCCGTTCCACCAGCCGGTTGTGGTGACCCGGGGGGAAGGTTCGCCTGCGGCGCACGACGTCCCAGAAGCCAAAGTTGACGTACACGGTGCGCAGGTCGATGGGGTACAAGGAAAAGGCGCCGGTCGGCTGGCGGCAGTGGATCGGGCAGAGCCATACCGGGAGGATGCCGATCTCGCGATGGAAGAACTCGAGGAACGCCGCGGCGTGCCGGATCGGCACGTCCACGTCCTGGATCACCGATTCGCGGTGTCGGCCCGACAGGCGGTCCAGTGCGCGCGTGACGCCCCAGCGGCTGTTCCAGCGCATCACGCGCGTGTAGAAGCGCGAGTTGAGGCGCTCGCGCCCGAGCAGGCGCCGCACCAGCGGATGCTGCGCTCCCAGGTTCTTCGAGCACCAGAACCAGTCGGTGTCCCAGCGCCAGATGAAGTCGCGCACGCTGAGGTAGTCGCTGTCCCGCTCGCGCAGCGAGCGGTAGTAGATGCGCTGGTACGTGTAGTCGCTGACGAAGGGCGCCTGGTCCGTGAAGCGCCCCACCGTCAGAACCAGCTCGTCGGGTCCGAACACGGTGCCATCGATGAAGTCGGCGTCTCCGCGGCACAGTTCCTCGAGCTGCCGGAAGCAGCTGCGCGCGTCGTGGTGGCGGATGTGGGTGAGTTGCACGTAGCCTTTGACCGGTACGACCCGCGCCTTGAGGCGCAGCGCATACCCCAGCGTGCCATAGGAGTTGGGGAAGCCGAAGAACAGATCGCGATGCTCGTTGTGCGGCGTGCACAGCACGACGCTGCCGTCGGCCAGGAGCACTTCGAGCTCCAGCAACGTGTCGTGCACCAGGCCGAGCTTGAACGAAGAAGCCTCGATGCCCACGCCCGCGGCCGCGCCGCCGATCGTGATCGACTTCAATTGCGGCACCACCGCGGGCATGACGCCGTGCCTAAGGGTGGTATCGACCAGCGCGTCGTACGGCGTCATCCCCTCCACATCCACCCACCCCGCGGCGGCGTCGACCTGGAGGACGTGATGGAAGCGCCCGACCTCCAGCCGTTGCCGCGGCCCCGCCTGCCGATCGCGGAACAGGTTCGACGTGTCCTTGGCCAGCGCTACGCGCTCGCCGGAGGCGGCTTGCAGCGCGTGCGCCAGCTCCGACTTGCGCTCGGCGTAGGACAGCATGCGCTCAGGTCGCCCCGCTCAGGTCGCCGTTGCCGGCTCGCGCACCGGCGCCGGCACCTCGCGCCCGGTGAAGTCGTCGGCATACAGGAAGCCGCGGCTCATCGGGTAGCTGTCGGCGCGGACGTTGCCTTTGCTGAACAGGATCTGGAACAGGTGCGTGCGGGAATAGGCGGAGCGGAACATCTCCGCGCAGGAATACAGATAGGTGCGCCACACGCGCCGGAAGCGCTCGTCGAACTTCGCCGGGTCGAGCGCGTGGATCCGGTCCCAGTTGGCCTCGAAGCGCTCGGCCCAGGCGTCCAGGGTGAAGGCGTAATGCCGGCGCAGGTTCTCGACGTCCACGATCTCCAGCCCGCACTCCTCCATTGCGCAGATGGTCTGGGCCAGGCTCGGGATCCATCCCCCGGGAAACACGTGCTTGCGGATGAAGAACTCCGTGTCGCGCACGCCGACATGGCCGATGAAATGCAGCATGCCCAGCCCGCCGGGCTTGAGGAAGTCGGCGTGCGCCTTCACCACTTCGTGCAGCTGGTCGCGCCCGGCGTGCTCCAGCACGCCGATCGACACCACTTTGTCGAACTGCGCGTGCACCTCGCGGAAGTCGGCCTCGCGTGCCTCGAGCTTGTCGCCGAGGCCGCGCCGGCCGATCTCCTGGCGCAGCCAGTCGACCTGCTCGGTGGTGGTGTTGACGCCGCACACCCGCACGCCGTGGTGCTCCCAGGCGTGGAACATGAAGCCGCCGAAGCCGCAGCCGATGTCCACCACGCTCTCGCCGGGCTGCAGGCGCACCTTGCGGCACACGTGCTCGACCTTGTTGCGCTGCGCCTGCTCCACCGTGCGCGTGCCTTCTTTCCAGTAGGCGCAGGTGTACATCATCAGCTCGCGGTCCAGCCACTGTGAATAGAACTCCGCGCCCAGCCCGTAGTGGAAACGGGCGTTGGCTTTGGCCTGGGCGAGGCTGGCGTTGGAGCGGGTCAGCTCGTGCCATTGGTTGCGCAGGCGCACAGGCAGCTTGGGCGACTCGGCTAACCGGCTGTCGAAGCCGATGCGCAGGGCGTGCGCCAAGTCGCCCTCGACATCGAGCGACTGGTCGAAGTAGGACTCGAGCAGACCGATGTGTCCGAACGCCAGGGTGCGCCACTGCGCGCCCCGGGTCTTGTAACGAAGATGTACCGCCGGCTCTCCCGGCTGGTTCTGCCAGGAGGAGCCGTCGGCGAACGTTACCCGCACGGCGAGCGGGGCCGCGCCGCTGAGAACTTCGAGTATGCGTGTGAGCAGGCCGGTCATCGTCCCCCCGTCGTCGGAGCCGGCCGTATCTTACGTCAGGTCACGAGGAAGTTCTTAAACTGCCAGGGGTCGTCCCAGTCCACGTCCTCGGGGTAGAGCTTGGCGCGGCCCACCAGCGGCGTCCAGTCGCTGTACACCCCGACCACCGGGCCCAGGTAGGGCATCGCGACCTCGAGCACGGTGCGAAAATCCAGATCGTCGGGCTCCACCACGCTCGCGGCGGGGTTGCGCATCGCCCACACCACCGCGCCCAGCGCCGGTGCGTTCACCTGTAGGCTGGTGGCGTTGTTGTGCGGGCATAGCTGGCGCGCTTCGTGGATCGAAAGCTGCGAGCCGTACCAGTAGGCGCCACGCGCGTGGCCCATCAGCAGCACCCCGAGCTCGTCGATGCCGTCGGTGATCTCCTCGCGCAGCAGGCGCGTGCGCTCCTGCATGCTGAAGTTGTGGCCCACCATCTCGTGCAGGCTCAGCACCGCGTCGTCGCAGGGGTGGTAGGCGTAGTAGCAGGTCGGCCGGTAGATGGCGCGCCCGTTCTCGCGCACCGTGAAGTAGTCGGGGATCGAGTGCGTCTCGCCGTGCGAGATCAGCCAGCCGTGGAACGGGCCCTCCGTCGGAACCCAGGAGCGCACGCGCGTGGTGCAGCCCGGCCGGTTCAGATAGATGCTGGAGCCGCAGCCGAACCCGAACTCCATGCCCTCGCGCGGCCAGTGCTTCTCATGCGTGCCCCAGCCCAGCTCGGCCGGCTGCAGCGACTCGCCCACGAAGGCGCCGCTCGACCAGGTGTTGACGAACTCGCCCCACTCCTTGCGCCGGCTGCCCACCTGGCGGTCGCGCTCGGCGATCTGGACCGTCTTGACCCCGAGCTGCATGGCGAGGCGACCCCATTGCTCCCGCGTGGCGGGCTCGGGCAGCCCAGCGCGGGTGTCGCGTGCGATGTTGAGCAGCGCTTGCTTGACGAAGTGCGACACCAGCCCGGGATTGGCGCCGTGCATCACCACACAGGTCGCGCCCTTCGGGTGGCGCTGGCCGATCTCGAGCGCGGCCTCGCGGAAGGCGTAGTTGGTGCGGCGCGCGGCCGGCATCGAGGTGTCGCGGTGGCCGCCGGCCCAGGGCTCGATGCAGGCGTCCAGGTACATGATGCCGCGCTCGCTGCAGTACTCGATCAGCGCCAGGCTGGACACATCGAACGACGCGTTGAACAGGAAGTCGCCGCGCCGCAGCTCACGGTCGAGGATCGCCAGGTAGTTGTCCCGCACCAGCGGCTCGACCGCGAAGGCGACGCCATAGCCTTCGGCGATGTCGCGGCCCCAGTCGTCGGCGGTGATGATCTTGATCTTCTCCTTCGGCATGTCGATGTGCCGCAAGATCAGCGGCAGCGTGCCCTGCCCGACCGCGCCGAAGCCGATCATCAGCAGCTTGCCCTTGAAGGCGACGTGTTTCTTGTGCTCAGCCATGTGCTTCCCCCGCCTGCGCGTCCAGACGCGAAAAAGCCGGCCTCCCGGGAAGGAGGTGCCGGCGCGAGCGCGCAATTGTAAGGACTTTTCGCGGCGCGTGTAGCGGTCGGCGACCGCCGGGTCAGAGGTGCTGACCGCGCCGGCGGAACCAGCCGGTGAGGCTGAGCCGCTCGCGTCGCGCCGGAAGGACTTCGTGCTCGAATCTGTCGCTCAGGAAGACGACCAGCGTGCCGCCCTGCGGCGCGACGTCGAGGGCGGGGGCGCCGGGCCGATACAGTCGCAGCTGCCCGCCGTCTTCAGGCGGCCAGTGGCGGTTCAGGTACAGCACGCAGGACAGCACGCGGCCGCCCGCGCCGGCGAACTGCGCGTCGCCGGCGAGCCGATCGAAGTGACGGCGATAGCCGGCGCCCGGCGGGTACACGGCGAAGTGGCATTCGAAGTCGAACAAGCCGAGGTGCAGCTCGCCGTTGAGCGCCAGGCGCAGCATCTCGAAGCGTGCCAGCGCTGCGCGCTGCGCCCGGCTTCGACCCGGCGACTCGAGCCACAGAGTCGAGTCGCCGCGCACCTGCGGGCGCAGCGCACGCCCCGGGCCGGCGCCGGTGCCCGCCGGCTGAAACTCGGCGAAGCGAGCGTGTGCGTCGCGCGCCAGCGCGGTGATCAGCTCGGCGGGGAAGAAGTCGGAGCGGATGCAAAGGCCGTCGGCCGCCAGCGCGTCGGCGACGGCCTCCAGCGCAGCAGGGCCACGCCCCACGCTGGCGCCCCGCGCCTCGTGCCTCGCTACAGCCAGCGCATCATCCCCATCTCGAACGGGTGCGTCAGGATCTCGTGCCAGGGATATGCGCGCACCCTGTAGTCCAGCTTGCCGCACATCTCCGGGGTGAGCTGCAGCACGAAGCGGTGCTCGCCCTGATCGGTCATCACGCCTTCCCATTCGAATCGATAGCGGCGGCTTTCGCGCAGCTTCTCCGATTCGGTCTGCCTGCCGAGCAGCATCTCGACCACCACGTCCTCCGGCTTGAGGCCGTTCAGGTTGACCGCCATCTCGACGCGCAAGCTGTCGCCATAGGCGATGCTGCGCGGCCCGCTGTCCAGTCTGCGCAGGCGCACGTCGTGCCAGGACTTGCGCACGTGCGCTTTCCAGGCGGCGACCTTGCGCGCCGCCGCGAAGCTGTCGTCGCTGTAGCGACGGCCCTGGCGCGTGGCCGGCAGGTAGAACTTGGCGAGATACTCGCCGACCATGCGCGTGGACGAGAAGCGCGGCAGCAGGCTGGCGATGGAGCGCTTGGCCACGCGGATCCAGTCCTGCGAAAAGCCCATGTCGCCGCGCCGGTAGTACATCGGGATGACGTGGTCCTGCAGCAGCTCGTACAACGCTTTCGCCTCCTCGCGGTTGCGGCGCGTCTCCTCGAAGCTCTCCGACACCGGCTTGATCGCCCAGCCGTTCTTGCCGTCGTAGCCCTCGTCCCACCAGCCGTCGAGCACCGACAGGTTGAGCACGCCGTTCATGCCGGCCTTCATGCCCGAGGTGCCGCTCGCTTCCAGCGGGTAGACCGGATTGTTGAGCCATACGTCCACGCCCGACACCAGCCGCCGCGACAGGCGCAGGTCGTAATCCTCGACCAGCAGGATGCGGCCCTCGAACTGCGGCATCGCCGCGATGTGCGTGATGCGGCGGATCAGCTCCTGGCCCGGTTGATCGGCCGGGTGTGCTTTGCCGGCGAAGATGAACAGCACCGGGCGCTCGTTGTTGCACAGGATCTGCTGCAGCCATTCCAGGTCCTCGAACACCAGGGCGGCGCGCTTGTAGGTGGCGAAGCGGCGGGCGAAGCCGATGGTGAGCACGTTCGGATTCGCCGGGTCGGCGAATTTCAGCAGGCGGTCGAGGTGGGCCTCCGAGCCGCGGTTGCGGAAATGCTGGCGCGCCACGCGAAAGCGCACCAGGTGGAGCATCTGCGCCTTGAGCGACTGCCGCACGCTCCAGAACAGATGGTCCGGGATCTCGTCCACCCGCTGCCAGAAAGCGGCATCGGTGAGGCGCTGGCTCCAGTCGAAGCCGAGGTGCTTCTCGAACACCTCACCCCATTCCTGGGCGAGGAAGGTCGGCACGTGCACGCCGTTGGTGATGTAGCCGATCGGGTTCTCCTGGTGATCGATCTGCGGCCACAGCTCGCTGCAGATGCGCGAGGAGACCCCGCCGTGGATGCGGCTGACGCCGTTCTGGTAGCGCGACGCGCGGATCGCCAGCGCGGTCATGTTGAATTCCCGGCGGCCGTCGACCCGGCCCAGCTCGAGGAATGCCTCCCGGCTCATGCCCAGCTCGGTGCAAAAACGCTGGAAGTAGCCCCAGATCATCTCCTCGGCGAAGTGGTCGTGCCCGGCCGGAACCGGGGTGTGGGTGGTGAACACGGTATTGGACGCCACGCATTCGAGTGCAGCGGCACAATCCAGCCCCTGGCCCGCCAGCGCGCGCATGCGTTCCAGCACCAGGAACGCGGCATGGCCCTCGTTGATGTGCCACACGGTCGGCTTGATCTGCAGCTGCTCGAGGGTGCGCACGCCGCCCACGCCGAGCACGATCTCCTGCTCGATGCGCATGTGGCGGTCGCCGCCGTAGAGCTGATGGGTGATGTCGCGGCCCAGCTGATCGTTCTCCTCGAGGTCGGTATCCAGCAGATACAGCCGCACGTGACCGCAGCGCGCGTGCCAGACCTTGCATGCGACGCGCCGCTCGGGCAGGTCGACGTGCACTTTCAGCTCGGAGCCGTCCGCGCGCAGCACCGGTGACACCGGCAGGCTCTCGAACTCGGAGTCGGTGTACACCGCATGCTGGTTGCCTTCGGTGTCGATGCTCTGGGAAAAGTACCCCTGGCGGTACAGGAGCCCGACGCCGATGAAAGGCAGGCGCATGTCGCTCGCCGCCTTGCAGTGGTCGCCCGCGAGGATCCCCAGACCCCCGGAGTAGATCGGGAAACTCTCGTGGAAGCCGAACTCCGCGCAGAAATACGCCACCACGTCCGTGGCGCGTAGCCATTCCGAGCCGTTGCGCCGTAGCGGCTCGTTGTGGTAGGTGTCGTAGGCCGACAGGACCCGGTTGTAGTTCGCCAGAAACACCGGGTCGTCCGCGGCATCCACCAGTACTTGCTCGTCCACCCGGCGCAGGAACGCCTTGGGATTGTGACCCACCGCATCCCACAGCCCGGTGTGCAAGCGCGAGAACAGCGTGCGGGTGGGACGGTCCCAGCTGTACCAGAGGTTGGACGCGAGCTCCTCGAGCCGGGCCAGGCGTTGTGGGAGCTTGGGATTGACTTCGAGCTGGAAGACGGTTCGAGGCTGCATCGGTGAGCGGGTGGGGATGTGATTCTTATCGGGGTGAAGCGCCGATCCGGGTCAATTATGCTACGCTGCATCATATCGGCACTAGCCGGGCGCTCCGAAGGGGCGTCGTATGGAAGATTCAGTGAGCGCACACCCTATGACTGCAAGCCGACGACTTTCGCTGCGGGCGCTGGTCCTAAGCGCGTGGATCGGCGCGGGTACGGGGGCGGCGCCGGCCATCGCGACAGCATGCGTGGACGGCGCGCCGAAAGGCGAAGCGGTGATGGTCCAGCGCGACGTGGGAAGCACGGCCGCAGGCGAGCACGCCGAGTTCCACGTGCTGGGTGCCGGCTGGTTCGGCGCCGCCGAGGTTGTGAAGCAGGGCGGGACCAGCGACGACACCACCGTCACCATCGAGCTAGACGGCGCAGAGCTGATCAGCGGTTCCTTCGCCTCCCTCAGGAACCCGTGGATGCAGATCAACACGCCATTGCTCGTGGCGAACGTGCGCAGCGAAGGCGATGCCCGCACCATGACCATCTGGTTTTCGCCGGAGCTGAAGTTCCGGGCCATCCTGGCGGTGCGCGTGGAGGTCCGGGAGGAGGGTGTGGCGGGGTTGCGGCTGCGCGCCGTCATGAACAAGCCCGGCCCGCACGAGGACCCCGTCGGGCAGACGGCGCTCGCCCTGCCCGCATTCAAGTAACGCTTCCCGCCTGCGCGGGCGCCCTTCCGGCAGGGCGCGTCGCGCTCTACTGCTTGTAGGGCTCCACCTCGGTTGCCTGCATCGAATAGCCGATGTCGATGTCGGAGGTCCCGTCGATCAGGAACAGGGACTTCTTGATGGCGCCGGTGGACATCTGCCCCGTGACCCAGACCGGCATGAAGATGCTGGACATCTCGAAGGCCTTGCCGGTCTTCACATGGACGATCTGGTTGGGTGGGGGCGGCGGAGTGTGGATACAGGCACCGACCCAGGGCACCAGCAGGAACTCCGACACCGCCTTGCCGCTGAACTCGAGGGGCAGTAGATAGCCCGGAATGCGCACCAGCTTACCGTTCAGCGCCGGATCGACCGCATTCTTCTGCGCGAGGCGCTTCGCCGCCAGTTCCTGGCGGCGGGCGAGCAGACCCTCCACGTCCACGCCCGCCTGCTCGAGCTTGCGCGACAGCGCCTCCTGGTCGGCGACGTCGGCGGCGGTCAACTTTTCTCCCCGCGACTTGCGGTCCCGCACCGAGGCGAGCTCCCCCAGCGTGGCGAGTTGATCGCGCGTGAGCTTGGCCAGGGCATCGTCGAGGGTGCCGGCCTTGGGTGCGAGGTCCGCCCACGTCAGTTGCCGCGGCGTGTCCGCCAGGGCGACCGAGCCCAGCAGCGCAACCGCGAGGACGGCAGGCAACAGCTTCTCGAGCTTCATGCTATCACTGTAGCAGGGTGCAGCCCGCTGGCGCACGATGATCCTTGGAATCAGTGTGCTAGATGCGCACGGTCATGCCGTCGGCGAGCGAGTACCGGTAGATGCGCCAGGCCGGAATCAGCCCGATCAGCACACCGGCCGCCGCCACCAGCGCGACGAGCGCCAGCTCGTGACGCGACGGCCGGCCCACGGCGATGAACAGCCCCAAGCGCGACTCCAGCCAGGGCTGGCCCAGCACCAGGCCGAGGTAGAGGGCGACGAACCCGAGGGCGATGCCGAGCGCGGTGAGGAACGCGGCCTCGCCCAGGAGCAGTCCGAACACGTGCGCAGGCCGCGCCCCGACCGAACGCAGGACCGCCATCTCCCGGCGGCGCTCGCTCAAGCCGGTGAGCAGCGCGACCAGCATGCCGGCCAGCCCCACGACCACCACCAGCGCGGAGACCGCGAACAGCGCTCGCTCCGCTCCCCCGGTGATCTCCCACACCTCCTGCAACGTGACCGCCGGCAGGATGGCGGTGAGCGGCTCGCCCGGGTACTGGTTGACGGTGCGCTGCAGACCGAGGGCTGCGGGCCGCGATTTCAGTCCGACCAGGAAAGCGGTGATCGCGCTTGGGATCTGGCGACGGCCCTCGGTGGCGCTCTCACGCGCGCGCAGCGCCGCCGCCAGCGGATCCTCGGCATCGGCGAGCGCTTCGGCGTGCAGCGCCTCGAGGCCCTCCAGGCCGATGTGCACCGTGCGGTCCACCGGGGTGCCGGTGCGCGCGAGAATGCCCACCACGCGGAACGGCTGCTCCTCGTGCAGCGAGAAGCTGACCTCGCCCGCTCCGTGAGCGATGACGATGGACCGGCCCAGCTCGTACCCCAGCGCTTCCGCCACGTCCGCACCCAGCACGGCGTCGTGCGGGTCGGAGAACGGTATGCCCTGCGCCAGCACCAGCCTGCGCCCGCGCGCAAAGCGCAAGTGCTCGAAATAGTCGGAGGTGGTGCCGAGCACGCGGAACCCGCGGTGGGAGTCGCCTAGCGACAGCGGGATGGTCCAGGCGACTTCCGGGCGCTGCGCGATCGCGCGGTAGCTGTCCCAGCCGATGTTGTTGGTGGCATTGCCGATGTGGAACACCGAGTACAGCAGCAAGTGCACTTGACTGCCGCGGGCGCCGACGATGAGGTCGGTGCCGGACACCGTGTTCGCGAAGCTCTCGCGCGACTCGTGCCGGATGCGCTCCACCCCGAGCAGCAGCGCCACCGCCAGCGCGATCGACAGCAGCGTGAGCGCGGCGGTGAACTTGCGGTTGCGCAGGCTCTTGGCGGCGAGCGTGAAGACCATGCGCGCCTCAGATGGCGACGCGCCCGGCCGGCGGTCCGCTCGCACGGTTGAGCTGCGCAAATTCGACGGTGCGATCGAACAGGCCGGCGAGCGAGGCGTCGTGGCTGACGAAGATCAACGTGGCCTTCTCCCGCTCGCATTCGCGGAACAACAGGCTGAGGAACGCCGCGCGCCGGTCCGCGTCCAGCGAAGAGGTCGGCTCGTCGGCGATCACCAGGTCGGGTGCGCCGATCAGTGCGCGGGCGGCCGCCACGCGCTGCTGCTGGCCGACGCTCAGCTCGGTCACCGGACGGCGCAGCAGCGCTGCGTCCATGTCGAGATGCTCCAGCAAGCGCAGCGCCTCCCGGCGCGCGTCGCCGCCGGCGCGCGCCTTGCGCCGCGCCGAGAATCCGCAGGGCAACAGCACGTTCTCGACCACCGACAAGTAGGGAACGAGGTTGAACATCTGGAAGATGAAACCGATGTGATCGGCGCGGAAGCGGTCGCGCGCGGCAGCGCTGAGCGCCGCCAGGTCCTGCCCCAGCACCGTGACCTTGCCATGCTGCGGCATCACCACCCCGGCGAGCAGGCTGAGCAGACTGGACTTGCCGCTGCCGCTGGGGCCCCGCAGGAACACGCGCTCGCCCGGCGTGATCCGCAGGCCGTCGATGTCCAGCACCGGCGGACCCGCCGCGGACCAGGCGAAACGCAACTGCGCGAGCTCGACGATGGCGCGCGCCGTCTCAGCTGCAGCCTTCGTGTTCACCGCTGGGATGCACAGGTGTCACGGGGTCAGGCCGGTCGATTCACGGGACCGGAGAGCGGCCTCACAGGACATAGCGCGCGAGATCCTCGCTGCCCGCCAGCTCCTTCAACTTGCCGTCGACGTACGCCGCGTCGATCGTGACCACCTGGCCGGACAGCTTCGAGGCATCGAACGACACCTGCTCGAGCAGCTTCTCCATCACCGTGTACAGCCGGCGCGCACCGATGTTCTCGGTCTTCTCATTCACCTGCCACGCGGTCTCGGCGAGCCGCGTGATAGCGTCGGCGGTGAACTGCACGCGCACACCCTCCGTTTCAAGCAGGGCTTCGTACTGGCGCGTGAGGCAGGCGTCGGTGTTGGTGAGGATTTGCTCGAAGTCCGACACCGACAGCGAGTCCAGCTCCACCCGGATCGGGAACCGGCCCTGCAGCTCGGGGATCAGGTCCGAGGGCTTGGCGAAGTGGAAGGCGCCGCTGCCGATGAACAGGATGTGATCGGTCTTGATCATGCCGTACTTGGTGGACACGGTGGTGCCCTCCACCAGCGGCAGCAGGTCGCGCTGCACGCCCTGGCGCGAGACGTC
>DATBMG010000231.1:0-28236 GCA_036554965.1 Burkholderiales bacterium | reverse complement strand
GCCCTTGAACTCCTCGTAGATCACGTCGTCCATGCGCGAGCCGGTGTCGATCAGGGCGGTGGCGAGGATGGTCAGGCTGCCGCCCTCCTCGATGTTGCGGGCGGCGCCGAAGAAGCGCTTGGGCCGCTGCAGGGCGTTGGCGTCAACGCCGCCGGTGAGTACCTTGCCGGAGGCCGGCACCACGGTGTTGTAGGCGCGCGCCAAGCGCGTGATCGAGTCGAGCAGGATGACGACGTCCTTCTTGTGCTCCACCAGGCGCTTGGCTTTCTCCATCACCATCTCGGCCACCTGCACGTGGCGCGTGGCCGGCTCGTCGAAGGTGGAGGACACCACCTCGCCGCGCACCGAGCGCTGCATCTCGGTGACCTCCTCGGGACGCTCGTCGATGAGCAGCACGATCAGCATGACGTCCGGATGATTGGAGGTGATGGCGTGCGCGATGTGCTGCAGCATCACCGTCTTGCCGGCCTTGGGCGGGGACACGATCAGGCCGCGCTGCCCCTTGCCGCAGGGCGCCACGATGTCGATGATGCGGCCGGTCAGGTTCTCCTCGGCGCGGATGTCGCGCTCGAGGATCATGACGTTGGTGGGGTGCAGCGGCGTGAGGTTCTCGAACAGGATCTTGTTCTTGGCGTTCTCGGGCGGCTCGGAGTTGACCTTGTCCACCTTGACCAGCGCGAAGTAGCGCTCGCCGTCCTTCGGGGTGCGGATCTCGCCCTCGATCGAGTCGCCGGTGTGCAGGTTGAAGCGGCGGATCTGCGAGGGGCTGACGTAGATGTCGTCGGGGCCGGCCAGGTACGAGGTGTCCGGAGAACGCAGGAACCCGAAGCCGTCGGGCAGCACCTCCAGCGTGCCTTCGCCGAAGATGCTCTCGCCCTTCTTCGCCTGGTTCTTCAGCAGCGCGAAGATGAGGTCCTGCTTGCGCAGGCGGTTGGCGTTCTCGATCTCGTTGGCATTGGCCATCTCCACCAGTTCGGTGACGTGGAGGTTCTTGAGGTCGGACAGATGCATGGAGGGAGGGACCTTGGGCAGTGCGGACACGGGGAAGGGACGGAAAGAAAGGGGGAAGGCGGAGAAACATCCGGCGCCCCGGGCCTACCGGGGGGCGCCGACGCGCCCCAGTGGCCGGTGCTCCCTCTGGCCGGCGCTCATCACGCGGCGCCGCGCTGTCTACTCGTTCAGCGCCGGGCGGGGCCGCCTGACTTCTACGCGATATCGACCGAGGAGCGTAAAGACTTTAGATATTGCTGTCAATAAACGCCGTAAGCTGGGACTTGGACAGGGCGCCGACCTTCATCGCCTCCATGTTGCCGTTCTTGAACAGCATCAGGGTGGGGATGCCGCGGATGCCGAACTTCGGGGGCGTGCCCTGGTTCTCGTCGATGTTGAGCTTGGCGATCTTCAGACGCCCGGCATACTCCTGCGCGACCTCGTCCAGGATCGGCGCGATCATCTTGCAGGGCCCGCACCATTCGGCCCAGTAGTCCACCAGCACGGGAGTGGCGGACTGGAGCACTTCGGATTCGAACGTGTCGTCGGTGACGTGATGTATATGTTCGCTCATGGATAGAATTTGGCCTCCATCGCTTCGAAGGCACGGAATGGGAAAAAGTGGAGCGCCGCCGGGGGCGGCTCGGGACTCTATGGGGCGAATGCTAACCCAAAAACACCGTGTCGTGGAAAGGCGACGTCCACGGCCCTGCAGAAGCGTTCTGCTAGAATTTTACGCCGATTCCCCCGCCGGCCCCCTTGGACATGACCTACGTCGTCACCGAATCCTGCATCAAGTGCAAGTACACCGACTGCGTAGACGTGTGCCCCGTGGATTGCTTCCGCGAGGGCCCCAACATGCTGGCGATCGACCCGGACGAGTGCATCGACTGCACCCTGTGCGTGGCCGAGTGCCCGGTGGAGGCGATCTTCGCCGAGGATGACGTGCCGCCGGACCAGCGCGACTTCATCGCGCTCAACGCCGAGCTGTGCAAGGAATGGCCGGCAATCACCGAGAAGAAGCCCGCTCCGCCCGACGCCGGCGAGTGGGACAAGGTGAAGCCGAAGAAGCAGCTGCTCGAGCGCTGAGGCGAGGCATCGCGCCGGCAGCGCCCGATCTCGCGCTCGGCGGCCACAAGCCTCCCGCTTTTGCCAAGTAGACGGGCGCCGTGGAACACGATCTCCTGCGCCAGCTCGAGTCCGGTGCCACGCTGGTTACACCCAACCGGCGGCTGGCGCGCGATCTCGCCCGCCGCTTCAACCGCGCTCAGATCGGCGCGGGACGCGGCGCCTGGCCCAGCGCCGACGTGCTGCCGTGGAGCGCCTGGCTCGAGCGCACGCTGGGCGAGGCAGCCCGCGACGATTCGCGGCTGCGGCTGCTCGGCCCGGCGCAGGAGCTGGCGCTGTGGCAGCGCCTGATCGAGCCCTCCGGCGCCGAATCGCCGCTGCTGGACACGGCCGCCGCTGCGCGCAGCGCCAGCGCCGCCCGCCGGCTTCAGCTCGCCTGGCGCATCGATCTGCGGCCCGCAGCGGGCGGCCTGCCGCAGGACGCCGGCACCTGGCTGTCGTGGGCGCACGGCTTCGAGGAAGCCTGCCGCGACGGCGCTTGGCTGGAGCCGGCGCGAGTGCCGGACGCGCTGGCCGCGCGCGTTCGCGCGGGCACTGCGCGCCTGCCGCCGCTGCTGATCCGGTACGGCTTCGAACCGCTCAGCCCTCAGGAGCAGGCCCTGCTCGAGGCGCTGCGCGCGGCCGGTGCGCGAGTCGCAATGCGCGGCGCCGACCTGGTCGAAGGCAGCGTCCGGCGCGCCGACTGCCTCACCGCCGAAGAAGAGTGGGCACAGGTGGCGCGGCGCGCCCGCGCGCTGCTCGAGGTCGACGCTGCACAGCGCATCGGCGTGGTGGTGCCCGAGCTTTCCTCGCGGCGCGACGCCGTGCTGCGCATCTTCGACGAGGCGCTCGATCCGGGGCGCTTGCTGCCCGGAGCGCCGCGCCGACCCGCCGCGTGCAACGTCTCTCTCGGCGTGCCGTTGTCGGCTTACCCGCTGGTGCACACTGCGCTCACGGTGCTGCGCCTGGCGCAGGGGCGGCTCGCACTGACCGAAGCGGGTGCGCTCCTGCGCAGCCCGTTCCTGGCCGCCGCGGAGCACGAGTTCCTGCGTCGCGCCTTGCTGGATGCGCAGCTGCGCCGACGCGGGTCGCTCGAGGTCGAGCCGGTCACCGTGCTGGAAGGCGCGCGCGGTCGCTCGCCGGACGACCCGAGCGCCTGCCCGCAGCTGGCGCTGCGACTCGCGGCCTGGATGCCGCGTGCACAGCATGCGCTGACTTTGCGTCAGCCGCCGTCGGCCTGGAGCGCCACTTTCCTGTCGCTGCTCGCGGGCTTCGGCTGGCCGGGCGAGCGCACGCTCGACAGCGAGGAGTATCAGACCTGGGTCAAGTTCCGCGATACCGTGGCCGGGCTGGCGCATCTCGATGGCGTGCTCGACCGCCTGCGCTACCCACAAGCGCTGGCGTGGCTCGCGCGCCTGTCCGCCGACACGCTGTTCCAGCCCGAATCGGAAGAGGTGCCGGTGCAGATCCTGGGTGCGCTCGAGTCGGTCGGATTGCAGTTCGATCATCTCTTCGTCACCGGGCTGCACGACGAGGCATGGCCGCAACCGGCACGTCCCAACCCGTTCCTGCCGATCGCCGTGCAACGTGCGCACGGCGTGCCGCACGCGAGCGCCGAGTGGGAGCTGGGTTTTGCACGCCGCATGACGGCGCTGTGGCGAGGCGGTGCGCCGCATGTGATCCTCAGCTACCCCACCCGCGAGGGCGACCGCACGCTGCGCGCGAGCCCGCTGTTGGCCGGGTTTGCCGCGGCGGAGGATGCGCCTGCCGACCCGCGCACCTACGCACAGCGCATTCGTGAGCACGCCCGGCTCGAGCGCGTCAGCGATGCCGCCGCACCGCCGCTGGCCGCCGCCGTCGATGTGCCCGCCGTGTTCGATGTATCGGGCGGCGCCGCTGTCCTGCAGGATCAGGCTGCGTGCGCGTTCCGCGCATTCGCCCTGCACCGGCTGGGGGCCCGCGAGCTGGAGGAGGGACGCCCGGGGCTGGATGCGCGCGAGCGCGGCACGCTGCTGCATCGGACGCTGGCGCTGCTCTGGGGTGAGCTGCGCTCGCAGCGGCGCCTGCTGGCGCTGCCCGAGGCGCAGCTGCTCGGCATCGTGTTGGGCGCGGTCGACGGCGCGATCGCGTCGATGGCGCAACGGCGGCCGGACGCCTTCGGCAGCGCGTTCACGGAGCTGGAGCGCGCACGCTTGCGTCGGCTGCTGCTCGCGCTGCTGGAGCTGGAGCGGCGGCGCGCACCGTTCGAAGTGGTTTCGCGCGAGGAGCCGCGCGCGCTGGAGCTGAGCGGATTGCGCCTGCAGGCGCGCGTGGATCGCATCGATGCGCTGGAGGATGGTCGGCGCGTGATCCTGGACTACAAGACCGGCAAGGCCAGTCCCGGAGAGTGGGACGGCGATCGGCCCGAGTCGCCGCAGCTGCCGCTGTACGCCGTGACCGATGCAGGCGATCTGGCCGCGCTTGCATTCGTGGTGCTGCGCGGCGAGGAGATCGCATTCAAGGGACTCGGCGCCGAGGCCGGACTGCTGCCGGGCGTGCCAGCCGTGGAGCGGCCGCAAGGCTGGGGCGCGCACTTGGCGCAATGGCGTGAAGTCCTGGAATCGCTCGCCGCGCAATTCGTCGCCGGGCACGCCGCGGTCGCGCCGAGGCGCTACCCGAACACCTGCGAGTACTGTGCCCTCGGCGCGCTGTGCCGGGTCAAGGAGCTGTTCGACCGCGGCCCGATGTCGGTGGAGCAAGAGCCGGCGTCTGTTGAGCCGGATCCAGTGTCGGTACAACAGGAGCCGATGTCGCTGGAGCGGGGTCGCCATGACTGAGCGCGAGCCGCCGCCCGTGCCCGACATCGCCGATGCCGCGCAGCGCGAGCGCGCCCTGGACACGCGCCGCTCGTTCATCGTGCAGGCGCCCGCCGGCTCGGGCAAGACCGAGTTGCTGATCCAGCGCGTGCTCGCGCTGCTCGCGCAGGTGCAGGCGCCGGAGGAGATCGTGGCGATCACCTTCACGCGCAAGGCTGCGGGCGAGATGCGTGCACGCATCCTGCAGGCGCTCGAGTCGGCCGCAGCCGAGACGCCACCCGCCGCCCCGCATCAGCACACCACGTGGCGGCTGGCGCGCGCGGCGTTGCAGCGCGATGCGCAGGCGGGCTGGGGCATCGGCGCGAGCCCCGATCGCCTGCGCATCCACACCATCGACGCGCTGTGCGCGGGACTCACGCGCCAGATGCCGCTGCTGTCGGACTTCGGCGCCCTGCCCAGGATGGTGGAGGACGCCGATGCGCTGTACCGCGAAGCTGCGCGGCGCACGCTCGCACTGCTGAATGAGCCCGACGGCGCGGCCACGCCGGTGGCACGGGCGGTGGCGCAGGTGCTGGCGCACCTGGACAACGATCTGCACGACGGCGAGGTGCTCCTGGCGGACATGTTGCGCAGCCGCGACCAGTGGGTACGGCATGTCGCCGATCGCAAGTCTCGGCGGCTGCGGCGCGATACGCTCGAAGCCGGTCTGGCCGGAGTGATCCGCGATGCGCTGGAAGGCCTGCGCTCCCTGGTGCCTGCAGCGCTGCGGGATGATCTCCTTGCGCTGGCGCGCTTCGCAGCGGCCAACCTGCTGCGCGAGGGGCGCTCTTCGCCGATCGTGTACTGCGCCGGGTTTACGGCGCTGCCCGGCGCGGAGCCCGAGGATCTGGCGGCCTGGCGCGGCCTGGCGGAGCTGCTGTTGACCAGGGACGGCGAGCCGCGCAAGCAAGCAGATGCGAAGCTGGGGTTTCCGCCGCCGGCCTCGGAGAGGAGGAACAGGGCCCTCGCAGCGGAACTGCAGACCTACAAGGCTCGCCACGAGGCGCTGTTGAGCGCGCTCGCCCGGTATCCCGAGCTGATCGACGCCCTGCGGCGCGCGCGCGCGCTGCCACCGCCCAGGTACACCGATGCGCAGTGGGCTACGCTCGATGCAGTCACCGCGCTGCTGCCGGTCGCCATGGCGCAGCTCGAGCTGGTGTTCCGCGAGCGCGGGCGCGTCGATTTCACCGCCGTGGCGCAGGCGGCGGTGCGCGCGCTGGGCGGCGAGGACGAGCCCACCGATCTGGCGCTCGCGCTCGATTACCGCATCAGCCATCTGCTGGTGGACGAGTTCCAGGACACCTCGCAGTCGCAATATGAATTGCTGGCGCGGCTCACCGCGGGCTGGCAGCTGGACGACGGCCGCACCCTGTTCGTGGTGGGCGATCCGATGCAGTCGATCTACCGCTTCCGCGAGGCGGAGGTGGCGCTGTATCTGCGCGCCCGCCAACAGGGCATCGGCAGCGTCGCGCTCGAGCCGCTCACGCTCGGCGTCAACTTCCGCTCGCAGGCGGGGCTGGTGAGCTGGGTCAACGACGCGTTCCGCAGCTTGCTGCCGCGCGACGAAGACGTCGAAAGCGGCGCGGTGCCGTTCGCGGCCTCGCAGCCGCTCCATCCCGCGCTGGAAGGGCCGGCGGTGCAAGTGCACCCGTTGCTGGAGAACGACCGCGAAGCCGAGGCGCGTGCCGTGCTCGAGATCGCGCAGGCCGCGCGCCGCGAGGACGCGCAGTCCAGCATCGCCGTCCTGGTGCGCAGTCGCGCCCATCTGGCGGCGATCGTTCCCGCGCTCAGGGAGGCGGGCCTGCGCTTCCAGGCCATCGAGATCGAAGCCCTCGCGCATCGCCCCGTGGTGCAGGACTTGCGCGTGCTCACACGCGCGCTGCTGCATCCGGCAGATCGCATCGCCTGGCTCGCGGTGCTGCGCGCGCCCTGGTGCGGCTTGACGGCGGCCGACCTCGATGCGCTCGCGCGGCCCGATCGGCGTGCCTGCCTGTGGGAGCTGATGGATCGGCCTGCGCTGCTCGCGCAGCTCTCCGAGGAGGGCCGCGCCCGCCTCGTGCGATTGCGCGAAACGCTGCGCCACGCGCTTGCGCAACGCCGGCGCACCGGGCTGCGGCGCTGGATCGAGAACGCCTGGCTGGCGCTGGGCGGGCCGGCTGCAGCGCGCGACGAGGCCGACCTCGAGGATGCGCAGGTGTTCCTGGGGCTGCTCGACGAGCTGGAGCGCGGCGGCGACCTGCCCGACTTCGCCGAACTCGACGAGCACATCGCGAAGCTGTATGCGCTGCCCGACCCGGTGGCGGCTCCGACGCTGCAGGTGATGACGATCCACAAGGCCAAAGGTCTCGAGTTCGACATCGTCGTCCTCCCCGGGCTGGGCTACGCACCGCAGGTTCCCGCGCCGCGGCTGCTGCAGTGGCTGGAGCGGCCGCGCGGGCGCGGCGGCACCGATCTGCTGCTCGCGCCGATCCGCGAACCGAGCCAGGGCCCCGACCCCATCTATCGCTATCTCGATTCGCTCGACACGGCGAAGAGCGAGCACGAGGACGGCCGCCTGCTGTACGTGGCGGCCACGCGTGCGAAGCGGCGCTTGCATCTGGTGGGCCACGCCGCGCGCAACAAGGAAGGCGTGCCGACGCCCGCGGGGCGCTGCCTGCTGCAGCGACTGTGGCCGGTGCTGCGCGCGGCGTTCGAGGCGGCGGCGCAGCAGACGCAGCGGCCCGGCGCGGCGCAAGCGATGGCGCATGTCGCGCCCACCACCGTCCTCCAGCGCCTGGCACAGGGCTGGTCTGTGCCGGCGCCCGCGCCCGCGGCAACGCAGCTGCCGGGCCGGTCGCCCTTTGGCGAGCTGGGAATGCAGGAGGCGGTGGAATTCTCCTGGGCTTCGGAGACCGCGCGCCACGTCGGGACCGTCGTGCACCGGGCGCTGCTGCGCATCGCGCAGGACGAGTTTGCGAACTGGGGTGCGGCGCGTGTGAACGCGATGCGCAACTTGTTCGCGCGCGATCTTATCGCGCTGGGCGTGCCCGCCGCGCAATTGGATGATGCGCTGGATCGGGTGACGAGTGCGCTCACCCTCACGCTAAATGATCAGCGTGCACGCTGGATCCTTTCGTCGCACGCGGACGCGGCGTCGGAGCTGCGCCTGACCGGCGTAGTCGACGGCGCGATCGTCAACCTCGCCGTGGACCGCACCTTCGTCGATGAGCGCGGCACGCGCTGGATCGTCGACTACAAAACCGGCAGACACGAAGGCGGCGGCCTGGAGACTTTCCTCGATCGCGAACAGGAGCGCTACCGCGCGCAGCTCGAGCGCTATGCAACAGTGCTACACAAACTCGACGGCCGTCCGGTGCGCATGGCGCTGTATTTTCCCTTGCTGCAGGCGTGGCGGGAGTGGGGCGCAGATTGTTGACACAATCTGCTGAAGCCGCGTTGCACCGGCGCATGCGCGCACCGGCGGCGGATCGAACAACAATCCGCGTCAGCATCGCGTCATAAGCAGCGCGTTACGCCGTACATATCTTTCACATTCAATGCCTTCTCGCTTGCGCGGCGGCATAATGCGCGCACCCGACAACCTCGATCAGGTTGATATGACGATTTTGACGCAAGACAACGTGTTGAGCGGTGGGTCCGGCAGCGATAGCCTCGACGGCGGCGCGGGCAACGACGTGCTCCTGGGCGCAGGCGGAAACGATCAGCTGTACGGCGGCACTGGCGCCGATCAGCTCAGCGGCGGCAGCGGCAACGACCTGCTGTATGGCGGCAGCGGCAACGATCAACTCTACGGCGGCACGGGGAACGACCTGCTCGATGGCGGCAGCGGTAACGACGTTCTCGACGGCGGCAGCGGCAAGGACGTGCTGGAGGGTGGCAGCGGTAACGACCTTCTCGATGGTGGCAGCGGCAACGACGTGCTGGCTGGCGAGAACGGCAACGATACGCTTCGCGGCGGCGACGGCGACGACTGGCTCTTCGGCGGCGCGGGCAACGACTATCTTTTCGGCGGGGCCGGCAACGACGTGCTTGTGGGCGATGACGGCTGGTATGGGTGGGGCGGCTGGTGCTGGTCGTACACGGCGAGCGGCTATGCCGACTACCTGGACGGCGGGTCCGGCAACGACCTGGTGCTCGGCAGCCGTGGCAACGACAGCGCCAACTACACGTACGGCGAGAACCAAGGTGCGCGCGACGCCTACTACGGCGGGCGCGGTTTCGACACCCTGCAACTCACCTTGACTGCCGGAGAATTCGCTTCGGTGAAGGAAGACCTCTGCCGCTTCGAGGCGTGGCTGAAGTGCAACGCCGACACCGCGCGGGATTGGGGCCGAGACTTCCAGTTCTGCAGCTTCGATCTCACCGTCGACGGCTTCGAGGCGCTGAAAGTCAAGCTGGTCAACAGCGCACCGGTGGCGGCTGCCGATACCGGCGAGACCGATGAGGACACGATGTTGGTGGTGGACGTGGAGAAGGATCCCACCAAAGGCCTGCTGGCGAACGACAGCGATCCGGACCATCTGGACGTGCTCGGCGTGGTGCCCTTCACTGGCTTCAGCGAGCTTGGGGCGAGTGTCGTGGTCAACGCTGACGGGAGCTACACCTACGATCCGACGACCGCGTTGGACCTTGACGAAGGCGAGGAAGTGGAGGACACGTTTAGCTATACGGTTGTCGACCTCGCCGGCGCGACCGCGACGGGGGTGGTGAAGATCACGGTGACGGGCGTTGACGAGGGGTCTGACGGCCAGATCATCGTGGGGGACGCGGATGGCAACATGCTGCTGGGCGGTGACGGCAACGACATTCTTGTAGGCCACGGGGGTGACGACTTGCTGGAGGGCGGCGCCGGTGACGATGCGCTCTACGGCGATGGCAAGGACGATGTGCTCGTCGGCGTGGAGGGCACGGCCGACGGCGCGTTCTACCGCGGCAGCCGCGGCGAATACCACCTCACGCGCAGCGGTAACGAGGTCCTGGTCACTGATGTCACGAACAAGAGCACCGACACACTGCGGGACATCGAGAAAGTTGAGTTCGAGTTTGGCGGGCAGGCGAATCTGGTGCTGAAGACCGACGACGAGGGCGCCATCTCCGGTAGCGAGACCGACGACTACCTCTTCGCCTTCGCCAACCAGGGCATTGATCAGAGGGTCAATGCCGGTCCCGGCATCGACCTGGTGGTCTGGTCGCTGGGTGACGGTAATGACGGCGTGGACGGGGGCGCCGACGACGACGAGCTGCAGCTCAACCTTTCGGCCGACCTCGTGGACACCGTCACCTGGACACAGGATCTGACGGATCCGGCGGATCCTTTTAGCACGGTAGCCGGGGGGGCGGGCGCAAACGCCTTCATGCTCACGCTGCGCAACGTCGAGGCGGTCAGCGCCTGGTACCAAGACGAACAGGGCAACTGGGTCGGAAAAAACCTGGAACTAGTCCTACCCCCGATGACCGGGGACGAGGCGGCAAGCGACCCGGTGAGCTTCACCGCCGACGAGTTCAGCAACGCGGACCAGCAGGCCTTCGACAGCGGCGCTTTGGACACGCCAGTGGATTTCCTGATCTGACGGATCCAGACGCGGGCGCCCCTCTTCGGTCGAACTTGACCCGCGGGTAAACTATCGCCAGTGGCTTTCAGCCAACCTGGCGGATGATGCCGATCGACCGCTGCAGCACCTCGTCCCATGCACGGCCGCGTAGCGCCATAAAGCGCGCGGGGTCGTTGTGCGCGGCCGCGCTCTTCCTCGTTGCACAGGCCATAGCAGCAGCCGATCCTCCAGCAACCGAGCCCGTCCCGCAGGCGAGCGCCGAGGAGGTGGCGACCTGGCGGCAGCGCGTCCGCGACCGCATCCACGAGCAGCTGATCGTGCCGCTCGATGTTCCCAGCGACGCGCGCGTGGAGCTGGAGGTCTCCTTGCTGCCGAGCGGCAACGCGGCCGACGTGTCCACCCGCAGGACCAGCGGTTTTCCGGCCTTCGATTCGGCGGCTCGGCGCGCAGTGCTGGCCGCCACGCCATTACCGGTGCCGGCCGATCTGCCAGGCTACGAGCGCGTACGCCGCTTTGGCGCGATCTTCGAGCCGCGCAGCGTGCAGATCGTCGACGCGCCGGCGCCCGTCCCCCCCGGCCAGAGCGCCGCGTCGCCCGCCGCGCCTGCCGCCGCTGAACGATTCGCCTGCGCAGCGGGATTGGGGCCGGCGCCGGCGCCGGACTGCTCCCAGAGCGGCTCGCGCAACCATCTGCTGACCTGCTTCGCGCAGGCCGTGCAACGCCGCGCGGTGCGGCTGGTGAGCGCGTGCGGCGCGGTGGCCTACCCGCTCGAAGCGCGCAGGAACCGCTGGGAAGGCTCGGTACAGGTGGGCGTGAGCTTCGACCGCGGCGGCAGGCTCGCCGGCATCGCCGTGGCCGAGAGCAGCGGCCAGCCGCTGCTCGACCAGCGCGCGCTGGAGATCGTGCAGCAGGCGATGGTGCCGCCGCCGCCGGAGCTCTATGCCACACCCTTCGCGGTGCGCGTGCCGGTGGTATTCCGCATGCAACGGCCCGCGTCCGCCGATGCGAAACCGCCGCGATCGCAGATGAACTGACCCTGCGCTACTTCTGCTTGGCCTGTGCGTCGGGCATGGCCTCGGCGCGCACGCTGTCGCCTTCGCGTAGCAGCGCGTTCGGGTTGTTGACCAGCGCGGCGTTGCGCGGGATGCCACCGAGCACCTCGGTCTTGTTGCCGAGGTTGCGGCCGAGCTGCACTGGCAGGAAGCGCAGCGTGCCCTGCTCGGCGCCGCTCGACACGACCAACGCCACCTGGCTCTTGCCGTCGCGCACGATCAGCGTGCTGTTGGGGACCAGCAGGACCTCGTGCGCGCGCGGGACCTGGATCGCCACCTCACCCATCATGCCGGCGGGGATGCGACCGCCGGGGTTAGGCAACGCCAGCTCCACGTGCATCGTGCCGGTGCGTGCGTCGATCACACCGGCCGAGCGCACCACCTTGGCGGCGAGCTTCTCACCCGCCAGCTCGGGGAAGATCACCTCCGCGGTCATGCCCGGCTGCACCTGCATCACCACCGCCTGGGGTGCGTCGATGCTCACCCGCAGCTCGTCCACCCGCACCAGCCGGAACAGGAAGCCCTCCGCGTTGCCCGTGTCGCCGACCACGCGGTCGCCGCGATCCACCCTGCGCTCGGCGATCACGCCGGAGAACGGTGCGCGCACCACCTGGAAGCCCTTGATCTCGTTCAGGCGGCGCAGCTCGGCTTCGGCCGCCAGGCGGTCGGCCTGGGCGGCATCGAAGCCCGCCTGGCGCTCGTCGAGCACCTGCTTCGACAGGAAGCCCTGGTCCACGAGCTGCTGCGAACGCTGCAGGTTGGTGGTAGCGAACTGCTCCTTGGCTTTCGCCTGCGCCAGCGCGGCGCGCGCCTTGTCCACACCCTGGTCGATCTCCGGCGCGGCGATCAGCGCCAGCACGTCGCCGCGCCGCACGCGCGCGCCGATGTCCACGCGCCGTTCGCTCACCACGCCGGTGGCGCGCGCGTAGATCAGCGCCTGCTCCACGGGCGCGGTGCGGGCGGGCAGGCGCAGGTCTGCGCTCGTCGCGGCGACCTCGGGCGTGACCGTGCGCACGACCGGCACCTCGGTCCCGGGCGCGGCCGTCGCCGTGGGCGAATGCAGCAGCCAATGCCGCACGCCGGCCAGCGCGACGGCGGCCAAGACGACCGCTGCCGCGAGCGCCGACAGCCACTTCCATGCCATTGCGTTTCTCCTCCCCGCGCGCATGTCACCCGACGGCGGGCCGCGCCGCGTCACCCGACCGCGTCAGCGGCGCGAACCGGTGCCCGCCCATCAGCAGGGCAAACACCGCCGGCACCACCACCAGTGTAGCGACGGTTCCGAGCAGCAGCCCGCCCACCACGGCGCGGCCCAGCGGGGCATTCTGCTCGCCGCCCTCACCCAATCCCAGCGCCATCGGCAGCACGCCGACGATCATCGCGCTGGCCGTCATCAACACCGCACGCAACCGCGTACCGGCGGCCTCGGCCGCCGCCTGCACCGCGCCGGTGCCCTCGCGCAGGCGCGACAGCGCGAAGCTGGTCACCAGCACGCTGTTGGCGGTGGACACGCCCACCACCATGATCATGCCCATCAGCGCCGGTACGCTGAGCGGCATCGCCGTGACCCACAGCGCGATGGTCGCGCCGGTGAGCGCGAACGGCAGGCCGGACAACGCTACCAGCGGCGCCGACCAGGACTGGAAGTTGACCACCATCACCAGGAACACCAGCACCGCGGCGATGGCGATGCCGCCCGCCAGTTCGGCGTAGGCCGACTGCATGGCGCGGCTCTGGCCGACGATCTCCACGCGGTTGCCCGGCTCGAGCTTGCCGCGCAGCTCGCCGGTCAGCGCTACCACCTCGTGGTACACGCTGCCCAGGTCGCGGCCCTCGACGTTGGCGACCACGTTGAGCGATGGGGCGAGCGTGACGCGGTTCAGGAGCGCCGGCACGCGCCGCTCGCTGGCTCGCGCGATGGTACGCAGCAACACCGGCTCGCCCAATGCAGACAACCGTACCGGAGTGTTGAGGAGCTGTTCGAGCGATGTCAGCGATATCGGCGGTTGATGCACCTGCACGTTGTATGAGATCCCCATGCGGCCATCGGCCCACATGCTCTGCGCGACGGTGCCGCCCGACCCGAGCACGCCAAGGATCGCATTGGCGGCCTCCTGTTGGGTCACGCCGATCTGCATCGCGCGCACCCGGTCCACTTCGATGAAGTACTCGGGCAGATCCAGCACCTGCAGCAACCCGACGTCGACCGCGCCGGGGACTTGCGCCAGGCGCTGCTCCAGCTCGCGCGCGAGCTTCAGGTTGGCGGGCACGGCACGGCCCACGAAGCGCACCTCCAGTGCGGCCGGCGAGGTGCCCGCGAGCGTCTGGCTGATGTTGTCGGCCGGACGGAAGAAGGCGTGCAGGTCGGGATACTTCTCCTTCAGCACGCGCCGGATGCGCGTCGTGTATTGCGCGGTCGGTGCATGCTCGGGCGCGAGCTGGATGTAGAGCTCGCCGTCGAACGACCCCACCACCACGCTTTCCACCCAGCCGCGGTTGATCGGTTCGACCGCGCCGATGCTCTCGCCGATGAAGCGCAGTTCTTGCGCCGGTACGATGGCGCGGATGTCGCGTTGCACTTCCGCGAACTGGCGCGCGGTGTCCTCTAAGCGCGTACCGGGAGGCGCCCGCAGGTAAAGGCGCATCAGGCCGGCGTCGGCCGCCGGGAAGAACTCGCGCCCGAGCGACCAGGCTGCGAGTACCCCGACCCCGATCACGGCCGCGCAGCCTAGGCCGAGCAGAAGCCTGTGGGCGAGCAATCGCGCGAAGCGCTGTCGATAGGTGTCACGCAACACCTCCAGCACACCTTCGGCCGCATGATGCGCCAGGTACAGTGCGCTGCGGCGCGCTGCCTGTTCGGCCCGCCGGGCTCCACCGTCGCGCAGCAGCAACGAGGCGAGCGTCGGCACCAGTGTGCGCGACAGCAGGTAGGACGCCGCCATGGCGAAGACCACGGAGAGCGCGAGCGGGGCGAACACGTAAGAGGCCACCCCGGTCAACAGGAACACCGGGATGAAGACGATACAGATACACAGCGTGGAGACGAACTCGGGGAAGGCGACCTGCCGGGCGCTGTCGAGGATCGCCTGCTGTAACGGCTTGCCCTGATCCAGGTTGCGGTTGATGTTCTCGATCTCTACCAGGGCGTTGTCCACCAGGATGCCGATCGCGAGCGCCAGGCCGCCGAGAGTCATCAGATTGAACGTGTGACCCACGGCATACAGCCCGGCCACCGAGGCCAGCAGCGCCAGCGGGATCGAGGTCAGCACGATCAGCGTCGAGCGCTTGGAACCGAGGAACACCAGCACCACCGCGGCCACCAGCAACGCCACCAACACCGCTTCCTTCACCACCGCGTCGATTGCCGCGTGCACGAACACAGACTGATCGAAGATCGGCTCGATGGTCAGCCCCTTGGGCGCACCCGCGCGGATCTCCGGCAGGCGGGCGATCACCTGGTCCACGATATCCACGGTCGAGGCCCCGCCCAGCTTGAGGATCGAGACGATCACGCCGTTCTGGCCATTCAACCGCGCCACGTTGGTCTGCACCGTCGAGCCGTCGCGCACGGCGGCTACATCGCGCAGCAGGATCACACGCCCGCCGACTTCGCGGATCGGCAGGTCCTGGAACGCAGCGACCTCGGTGGGGCTGGCGTTGACGCTCACCTGCATTTCGCGCCCGGGCTCGCGCACCACGCCCGAGGGCAGCACCAGGTTCTGCGCCGAGACCGCGCGCGTCACGTCGGCGGCGGACAGGCCGTAAGCCTGCAGCGCCTCCGGGTTCAGGTCGATCATCACCTGGCGCGCAGCGCCGCCGTAGGGCAGCGTGAGGCGGATGCCGGGGATGGTCTGGATCTGACTGCGCAGCTGGATGCGCGCGAAATCGAACAGCTGCGACTCGGACAAGGTGTCCGAGGACAAGGTGAGCTGCAGGATCGGCGTGCTCGACTGGCTGTAGCGCACGATCAACGGCGGTTGCATGCCCGGCGGCATGCGGCGCAGGATGGTCTGCGACACCGCCACCGCCTGCGCCATCGCCGTGTCCACATTCACGTAGGGCTGGAAGTCGATCTTCACCACCGCCAGGCCGGCGGTGGTCTCGGAGCGGATCTCGCGCACATTGTCGACGTTGTTGATCGTGGCGAGCTCGCTGAAGGAGGTCACGCGCGTGGCCATCTCGCGCGCGTCGAGCCCGCTGTAGATCCACACCAGGTTGAGCGAAGGAATATCCACCGGGGGCAGGATGTCGGTGGACATGCGCCGCCCGGAGAACAGCCCGAACAGCACGATCAAGATCGCCAGCACGCCGATGGTGTAGCGGCGGCGCAGGGCGTAGGCGACTATCCACATGGCTTGTGCGCCCTTGAGGCGCGATTCAACAACCCCTCGTCGTTCTCAGGCGGCTGCTCAAGGCATCTGGATCTTTCCGCCACCCGGCAGTCCACCGCCCGGCATTCCGCCCCCGCCGGGGCCGAGGCCGCCGCGCGGGATGACGATGGAAGAGGCCGCCTGCCGGCGCAGGTCTTCGAGCTCGCGCACCGCGCGCTCCACCGCGTCCTTGGCGCCGGCGGCATAGCCGCTCACCGCCTCGGTGAGCGAGCGCGCGTCGATCTCGAAGGACAGCGGCAGGGCGCCCATGTTGGTGTAGATCTGCGCCTCGCCGATGTATACCGTGCGGCGTGCGGCGTCCGGCGTGCCGTCGGCTTTGACCGGGTTGAGCACGCGGATGGTGCCTACCCGGCGGTCGGTAATCAGCTCTTCGCGGTACAGGTCGGCCGCGTCCATCTTCGGCTCGGGCATGCGCTCGTCGCTTCGGTCTGCCATGTTCGTTGCTCCGGAGTGCTAACGGGATGTGCCGTCCAGGGTAGCAGAGAATCGGGTGTAGCAGAGAAACGGGCGTAGCAGACAGACGGCACCCGCAAGCGCAGGCTGGTCCGGTGCGCGGGATGGGCGATAATGCGCTGCCCTCGAGCCCGCATGTTGTTGCCGACCCAGACGCTGACCGGCCGTACCCCGCCCCTGCGCGACCTCGCGCTGCTGTGGCGCTACGTGCGTCCCTACCGCCGGCGGCTGGCGGCGGCGCTGGTGGCGCTGGTGATCGCCGCCGGCTGCTTCCTGGTGCTGGGGCAGGGCCTGCGGCAGGTGATCGATTCCGGCTTCACGCAGCGCGATCCGGGCGCGCTGGACCGTGCGCTGTTCCTGCTGCTGGGCGTGATCGTGGTGATGGCGAGCGCCACCTACACGCGCTTCTATCTGGTGTCCTGGCTGGGCGAGCGCGTGGTGGCGGATCTGCGCGCCGACGTGTTCTCGCACCTGCTCACGCTCTCGCCGGCGTTCTTCGAGCAACAGCGCACCGGGGAAATGATCTCGCGGCTCACCGCCGACAGCGCGTTGCTGGAGCAGGTGGTGGGCACCAGCGTATCGCTCGCCGCGCGCAACCTGCTGATGGGGGCGGGCAGCCTGGTGATGCTGGCGCTCACCAGCTTCAAGCTCACTTTGCTGGTGCTGCTGATGGTGCCGGTGGTCATCGCCCCCATCGCCCTGTTCGGCCGGCGCGTGCGGCGCCTGTCGCGCGCCAGCCAGGACCGCGTCGCCGACCTCGGCGCCTACGTGGACGAAGCGCTGCACGAGATCCGCACCGTCCAGGCCTACGGCCACGAGGACGCCGACCGCGCGCTGTTCGGAACGCGCCTGGCCGCCGCCTTCGACACGGCCCGGCGCCGCATCCGGCAGCGTGCGGCCCTGATCGCCGCCGTCATCCTGCTGGTGTTCGGCGGCGTGGGCGTGATCCTGTGGATCGGCGGCCACGACGTGCTCGGCGGACGCCTTACCGCCGGCGACCTGTCGGCCTTCGTCTTCTATTCGGCGCTGGTGGCCGGCGCAGCGGCCGCGATCAGCGAGGTGGCGGGCGACCTGCAGCGCGGCGCGGGGGCAGCCGAGCGCCTGCTGGAGATCCTGCGCACCGTGCCGCAAGTGACCGTGCCGCAGCGGCCCGAGCCGCTGCCCGCTGCGGCGCGCGGCGCGATCGAATTTGACAACGTCACCTTCTACTATCCCGCGCGACCGCACCAGCCGGCGCTGGACCGCTTCTCGCTTCGCGTCGCCCCCGGGGAGAAGCTGGCCGTGGTGGGCCCCTCGGGCGCCGGCAAATCCACGCTGTTCCAGCTTCTGTTACGCTTCTACGATCCGAGCGCGGGAAGCATCCGGCTCGACGGGGTGGACGTGCGCGGCGCGGACCCGGCGCAGGTGCGGGCGCGCATCGCGCTGGTGGCGCAGGAGCCGGCGATCTTTGCGGGGAGCGTACGGGACAACGTGCGCTACGGCCGTACCGACGCCAGCGACGCCGAGGTGATGGCTGCCTGCGACGCGGCCTTCGCCAGCGAGTTCATCGAGCGGCTGCCGCAGGGCTTCGCCACCGAGCTGGGCGAGCGCGGCGTGCGCCTGTCGGGCGGGCAGCGGCAGCGGCTGGCGATCGCGCGCGCAATCCTCTCCGGGCGGCCGGTGCTGCTGCTGGACGAGGCCACCAGCGCGCTGGATTCGGAGAGCGAGCGCATCGTGCAGGCGGCGCTGGAGCGGTTGATGCGGGGCCGCACCACGCTTATCATCGCGCACCGGCTGGCCACCGTGAAGGGCGCGGACCGCATCGCCGTGCTGGAGCGTGGGCGGCTGGTGGGGCTGGGTACCCACGCGGCGCTGCTCGCGGACAATGCGTTGTACGCCAGGTTGGCCGCGCTGCAGTTCAGGCTGCCGGTGACCGGGCATCCGCAGGAGGATGAATACGACACCACCCGACGCAATGCGTGACACCACAACCGCATCGCGCCCGCGAGGACTGCGCGGCCGGCTAAAGATCGCTGCGCGTTCGGCACCGAGCGGGCCGACGTCGTCGTACTGGGGCCGCGCAGCGCGTGCGTTGGCCCGCGCCGCGGAACTCGGCCTCGTCGCGCTCGGCTATCTGGGCTTGCCGCTGTGCCCGTTCCTGGCCGCGGCGGTGGCGGGCGACCTCGGCCACCTGCGGCGTTATCCGGCTACGCTGCGGCAGGTGGTGCGGCACATCCACGGCACGCTGCGCGCTCGCTCGGTGTCGCGCTTCCTCCTCGACAAGATGGGGCAGCGACGCGCGCAGCGCGAGCAGGTGGTGGGCGCCTGCACGCACTGCGGCAACTGCTGCCTGTACCGCGGCTGCGTGTTCCTGAGCTACGACGCGCGCGGCCAGTCGCGCTGCGGCATCTACGGCGGGCGCGTATGGAAGATGCTGGCTTGCGGCGACTATCCCATCAACCGCGAGGAGGTCGAGCTGTACGAATGCCCCAGCTTCGTCGCCGTGCCGGCCTCCCCCGGCGGCCGCAAGGTGATCCCGATCGCCGCCGTCGGCTTCTCGCCGGCCGGCGCGCCGCCGGCGGCCGCGCCCGGGTTGGAGCTGCGACACGCCAAACGCGCGAAGTAACGCGTTGTCCCTTGACCGGGCCGTGGCCAAGCTGCTGCTGGTCGAAAAGTGTCGCGCACGCTCACGCGTTGCTGCCCGCGCCGCTGGCGTGGCTGCAGCCGCTGCTGCAGCGGCTGATGGCGAAGACGCAAGACGGGTGCTTCGCGACTTCCCAAGAGGTGCAGCGGGCGATCCGCGCGTTGATGTGCAATGCGTTAGCGCCGCACGCCTTCCTTCCAGTTTGCCCCGTCCGCAGCCAGCGTTTCGAGGTAGGCGCCGATCTCGTAGATGGTCTTGTCGTCCAGCACCCCGTTCCAGGCCGGCATGACCTGATTGCGGCCCTGAATCTGGCGCCCGTTCTTGACCACTTCCACGTAACGCCGGAACCCGAGTTCGAACTTGCGCAGGTCGGCGCCGGTCCCGCGCTCACCCTGGCCGTCGGCACGCCCGCCGTGGCACAGGGCGCACACGCCGCGGTACCACGATTTTCCCGAATTGATCGCCTTGGGGTCGCCCGACAACGGGTTGACCTCCGGCACCTCGTCCGCGGCCGATGTCGGCACAACCAGCCACGCCACGGCCGCCGCCAGGGCCGCGAATGCAATTCCTTGCTTCATTGCCAGTTCCTCTGATGCAACGATGTGCGCAACAAAAAAGAGGCGCGCGCATGCGCGACGCGCGCGCCTCCAAGTTTGCTGGGAAAGACGTTACCGCCAGTTCACCTCACTGCAGCGTCAAAGCGACCAGGATGCTGCCGAACTCGGAGCCCCACGCCTCGTCGCGGCCGAAGCCCGGTGTGCCGCCGAGCGCCTGCACGAAGTATTGCTTGCCGCCGTGCATGAAGGTGATCGGGCCGGCCTTGGCCGCGGTCCCCAGGTTGACCTGGTACAGAATCTCGCCGGTGGTCGCATTGGCCGCGGTGAACTCGCCACCCTGAGTGGTGTAGACGGTGAGGTTGCCCGCCGTGGTCAGCATGCCGCCCGCATAGCCCGGCTTGGACAGCTCATTGCGCCAGACTTCCGCGCCGGTCTTGGCGTTGACCGCCATGTCAATTTCGTTGCCCCAGATGAACTCCTGGTAGGCGCCGAAGTGGCGGACGTTGCTGATCACCTTGATTTCCTCGAAGCCGTACTTCATGCCCGCGTTGGTCGCCGCCAGGTACAGGTTACCGGTCTTCGGGTTGTAGGCATTGGGGTACATGTTCACCCCGCCCAGCAGGCTCGGCCACATGGTCACCGGATCGCCGCCCTCCTTCGGCAACGCGATCTGGCCGATCGGCCGCCCATCCTTGCCGTAGCCCTTGATCCAGTCGATCTTGTCGGCGAACGGCGTGGCCTTGATGAAGGCACCGGTCTTGGCGTCGAGATAGTGGATGAAGCCGGTCTTGTTCGGGTGCACCACCGTCTTCTTGCCGTCGAGGGTGATCAGGAACGGGGTCTGCGGCACGTCGTAGTCCCAGGGATCGCCCGGCACCGCGCAGTAGCGCCATTCGACCTTGCCGGTGTCGGTGTTGACCGCCACGACGCTGGCTGCGCCGACGTTATCCATCTCACCGCCGCCGCGGTTCCTCGGGTTCCATTCGTAGGCGTTTGCCGTCCCGGTGAAGTACATCTTCAGCTCGGGATCCCAGGAGCCGATGATCCAGGGGCCGGCGCCGCCGTACTCAGTGCTGCCCGCGGGCCACGTGTCGGCGCCCGGTTCGCCCGGGCCGGGGATCATGTTGGCTTTCCACTTCAGGTCGCCGGTTTCGGCGCTGACGCCGAGCACGTAGCCCGGCAGGCCACCGAAGTCCGTGCCGTTCATCGGCACGATGATCGTGCCGCCGGCGATCGCCATCGGACCGACGGTGGTCGCGTAGCCGCTGGCATCGGCGGCCTTGGCGAAGTCCTTCGGCGGCGGGAAGCCCTCGTACTCCTTGACCCAGTTGGCCTTACCGGTCTTCGTGTTGATCGAGTGCAGCTTGGCGTCGTTCGACAAGAAGTAGACGTTGCCGCCCGCCAGGGCCAGGCCGCGATGCTTGCCGGTGATGAAACCGACGTTATAGCCGCCCCAGTCGTCCGGCAGCTTGTGCTCGTACTTCCAGATCACGCGGCCGGTGCCGGCGTCCACGGCGAAGACCTTGTTGTCCTGCGGCACGTACACCACGCCGTCGTGCGCGCTGGGCGTGGCTTGCGCGTCGTTCTTGCCGCCCAACGACATGATCCAGGCGACCTTCAGGCGCTTGGCGGTGGCGCTGTTGATCTGGCTCAGCGTGCTGTAGCGCCAGCCGGCGTAGTTGCCGTTGGTGTGCAGCCACGACTCGCCGGCTTGCGCGTCCAGCATCGAGTCCGTCACCGGACCCGCGTAGGCCACGCCGGCCAGGCCAGCCACGGCCAGCGCCGCAACCAGGCGATGCATTGCGAAGTTCTGCTTTTTCACTTTCGATGCCTCCTCCAGAACGATTGATGTACATCTGCTTGCTTCGCATTCCCAGGACACAGGACCTGAGAGAACACGAACCGGGTGGCCGCCTGAGGGCGGCGGCGGGCGAACGGGATCGGGGCAGGCGCGCGGCGCCGCGGCGGCACGCCGCCCGGCCAGCGCTGGAGATGCGACATTCAGGTTCGACATACTCCTCCCCGCGGGGCGCCTGCGGCGCCGCCGTCTCCCGTGCCTTCGCGGCAAGGCCTTGCGCGCCCAGCCGGCACTTGTATCGGCACAACACTACTCCCGAATTCCCTGTGCATCAACTACCTGGGCGCCCGCCGGAGGGCCGCCCGTCCCGCAGTGCAGCAGGCGTCGGACCTCTCGATTTCCGCTCTTCGATCGCGAGTTGCGCAGCGATGCGGTCGCGCAGCACGTTCTTCTGCACCTTCCCGCTGGGCGTGCGCGGTAGCTCCTCGACCAGCTCTACGCGCTCGGGGAACTTCTGCCTGGCGAGGCCCGCCCGCTCCAGATGCGCGGCTGCGCTCGCCACGTCTATAGTATGGCCGGGGTGGAGGACGACGAAGGCGCACACGCCCTCGCCGAGCCGCGCGTGCGGCATGGCCACCACCGCCGCCTCCCGGATCGCGGAGTGAGTGTGCAGCACGTCCTCGATCTCCTTGGGGCTGATGTTCTCGCCGCCGCGGATGATCAGGTCCTTCTTGCGGCCGCTCACGCACAGGTAGTCGCCGGCGACGCAGTGGCCCAGATCTCCGGTGTGGAAGTAGCCGTCGGCATCGAAGCTCTCTTGCGTCTGCCGCCAGTCGGTGTAGCCGAGCATCAGCTCCGGCCCGCGCGTGCAGATCTCGCCTTCCGCATCGCCCTGCGCCGGCGCGCCGGTCTGCGGATCGGCCAGGCGCACCTCGTGGTTGACGATCCGGCCGTCGGTGGTAGCGCCCAGGTCGTTCTCGGCCCGGCTGCGGATGCCGAGCGTGATGGTCGGGGCCTCGCTGCTGCCGTAGACGCGGAACGTCATGCCGCCGGGCACAACCCGATGGGCGCGGTAGACGATCTCCGGCGGCACCGGGGCGCCGCCGCTCATGAACAGCCGCAGGCTGGAAAGGGCGATCTGACGCGCTTCCGCTTCCGTCACCAGCTCTTTCAGAAACGGCGTGGCCCCGACGCTGAAGGTCACGCCGTGACGGGCGATCAGCTCGATGGCCTCGGCGGCGTTCCAGCGCTCCATCAGCACCACCTTCACGCCGGCCGCGAACGCGATCTCGAGCGCGTACAGGTAGCCGGTGATGTGAGTCACCGGCGAGGGCATCAGCACCACGTCGCGATCGGTGATGTCCCAGAAGCCGATCACCGCGTCGACCTCCGACATGATCGTGTTATGGCTGTGCAGCACGCCCTTGGCGCTGCCGGTGGTGCCCGAGGTGTACAGGAGCAGCTTCACGGCGTTGGGGTCGACGCGTTTTGGCGGCGGGGCGCTCTGCACACGCTCGACCAGGTCGAGGTATGCGGTGCATCCGGCGGCCTCACCGCGCACCACCACCACCTCGCGCAGCATGGGCAGCGCCGGCCGCAACCGCTGCGCCATCGTCGCGTGATCGAACCCCCGGAACGATGCCGGCGCGAAGAACAGGCGCGAGCGCGCATCGCGCAGGATGTGGCGCAGCTCCGCGTCGCGGTAGATCGGCACGATCGGATTCACCACCAGCCCGGCGAGGCAGGCCGCCAGGTTGATGACCAGCGTCTCGACCCAGTTGGGCAGCTGGAAGCTCACCACGTCGCCCGGCTGCAGACCGCGGCCGCGCAGGGCCGCGGCGAGCCGATGCGCCTCGTCGGACAGCCGGCCAAAACTCACGCTGCGCTCGCCTTCGACGACGCCGACGCGGTCCGGCGCGCGCTGCGCGAGCCGCGCGGCGCAGTCGGCGACAGTGACGTTGCGCCAGGCGCCGCTCACCGTGTAGCGCGCGATGTCCTCGTCGCAGAGCCGGGTGACCCAGCCGCTGATGTCGGTCTGCACCGTGATGGCCTTCTGGGGGCGTCTTCTAGGGTGTGTCGGCGCGCTCTCCGCCCAGGTAAGCGCGCAGCAGCCGCGCGTCGTTGCGGAAAGTGTGCCACTCACCGCGCCGGATCTCGTGCACCACGCGACCCAGCGACATCACGTAGCCGCGCTCCGAGGTCTCGGCGGCGAGCGCCACGTTCTGCTCCACCAGCAGGATGCTCATGCCGGCCTCGCGCAGGCGCGCCATGACGCCGACGATTTCGCGCACGACCTTGGGCGACAGGCCGGTGGACGGCTCGTCCATGATCAGCAGCTCGGGGTGCAGCAGCAGCGCGCGGGCGATGGCGACCATCTGCTGCTCCCCCCCGGAGAGCAGCTGCACCGGCGCATCGAGGCGTGCGCGCATGAACGGGAATAGCTCCAACACGTCGTCCAGGCGAAAGCGACGGTCGGTTTCGCCGCGCCGCGCACCGTGAATCGCGGCGAGCGTGAGGTTGTTGCGCACCGACAGCTCGCCGAACAGGTGGCGATTCTCCAGCACTACCGCCACCCCGTGCTGGGAGCGGGCGTGCGCCGGCAGCGTTTGGATCTCACGACCGTGGTGCGCGATGCGTCCGGCGCTGACCGGCAGCAGGCCGCAGATCGCACGCACCAGGGTGGACTTCCCGGCGCCGTTGGCGCCGATGATGGCGACCGCCTCGTTGCGGTCGATGGCGAGCGATACCCCGCGCAGCACGGGCAGTCCGCCATATCCCGCTTCGATGCCCTCCACGCGCAGCACCGTCATGTCCCCAGGTAGGCTTCGCGCACGCGCGGATGCGCCTTGATCCGCTCGAGCGGCCCGCTGGCGATGATCTCGCCGAAGCACAAGACATGCACCACCGAGGCGACCGTGACCAGCTCCATGTCGTGCGAGACCAGCAGGATCGACATGCCCTCCCGGTTCAGCCGCTGGAGGCTCTGCATCAGCTGCGCGACCTCCTCCGAGTTGAGACCCGAGGAGGGCTCGTCCAGGCACAGCAGGCGCGGCCTGCCGATGCAGGCCCGCGCCAGCTCGACCAGGCGCTGCTGGCCAGCGGGCAGCTTGCCGGCCGGCCGCTCGCTCACCTCGGTCAGGCCGAAACGCTCGCACGCCGATTGCGCCTCGCGCTGCATGCGCGCCAGCTCGGTGCGCGAACCGGGCGTGCCGAGCAGGTTGGCGAGCATGCCGCTGCGCGTGTGCTTGTAGCAACCGGCCATCAGGTTCTCGCGCACGCTCAGATGAGCGAACACCTGGGGCGTCTGGAAGCTGCGCACCAACCCAAGGCGGCTGCGCCGCTGCACCGACAGCCGGGAGATCTGCATGCCGGCGTAGACTACCGCGCCCGCATCGGCCTCCAGGAAGCCGGACACGATATTGAACAGCGTGCTCTTGCCGGCGCCGTTGGGGCCGATCAGGCCGGTGATACTGCCTTGCTCGACCGCGAAGCTGACACCGTTCAGCACCCGCAGGCCGCTGAAGCTGCGGGAGACGCCGCGCACTTCCAGGATGTCGCCCACGTTCAACCCGCCGCGGGAGGCCGCGCCGCGCGGCGGCGCGCCAGCCGGCCGGCGAGCGCTCCGCCGAAGCCCTCCGGCAAGAAGATCACCGCCAGGATCAGGAACAGCGCGAACAGCACCGCATGGATGTCGCCGAAGCCGCTCAGCGCATGCGGCATCACGGTGATGAACAGCGCGCCGAGCACGGTGCCGGCGATGGTCCGCGCGCCGCCCAGAACCGCCAGCAGCAGGAAGCCGATAGCGCGGTCCACGCCGAAGCTGTCGACGCTGACAAAGGAGACGTAATGCGCGAACAGGCTGCCCGCCAGGGCCCCGAGCAACGCGCTCAGCACGAACACCTTGACCTTGAGCGCATGGATGTTGACGCCCAGCACCGCGGCCGCCGCAGGCGCGTCGCGCATTGCGCGCATGGCGAACCCGGTGCGCGAATGCAGCAGGTTGCGGTGCAGGCAGAGCAGCAGCGCTGCCACCGGCCACACCAGGTAATAGAATCGCTGCGGGCTGTCGAGCCGCACGCCGAACAGAGCCAGCGGCGGAATGCCGCCGATGCCGAGCGTGCCGCCGGTGAGCCAGTCCCATTCAGTGAACAGGACATGGCCGATGATCGCCAGGGCGAGCGTGGCGAGCGCCAGGAAATAGCCCGACAGGCGCAGCACTGGCCAGCCGACCGCCAGCGCGACGCCGCCGCTCAGCGCCATGCCGGCGGCGAAGCCGGCCGGCGCCGGCCAGCCGAGATGGGTTGCGCAGAACGCCGTGCTGTAGGCGCCGATACCGTAGAACACGCTCTGCGCCAGCGACACGATGCCGCACTGGCCGAGCAGGAAGGACACGCCCAGGCCGGCGATGGTGTACAGGCCGGCGAACACCAGCATATCGACGACGCTGCGCGAGGCGAAGGCGGGTACGCCGGCCCAAAGTCCGAGCGCGATCAGCGCCACAAGCCAGCCGAGCATTGCGCGCCAACGCGTTCCGTGCGCTCGGGCAGGCACTGAGTCCGGAGATCGTCCCAAAGCGTTGCTCATGCACTCAGGGCGTTGCTCATACACCCAGGGCGTTGCTCATACACCGGGCGGCTCGCTCATGCACGGCCGCTTCGGTCAACCGCCCTTGCGCGCGCCCCGGCCCAGCATGCCGTTGGGCATCAGGATCATGATCACGATCAGGATGCTCATCGCGATGACATCCTTGTAGCCCGACGACACGGACAGGACCGCCATGGCCTCGAGCAGCCCGAGGGTCACGCCGCCCACCACCGCGCCGAAGGGATTGGTGAGTCCGCCCAGGATCGCCGCGGCGAAGCCCTTGAGCGTCAGCAGCAGGCCCATCTCGTAGTGGATCGTGGTGAGCGGCGAGACCAACACGCCGGCCAGCCCGCCCACCAACCCGCCGAGCAGGAACGTGAGGGTGCGCATGCGCGGTACGTCGATGCCGACGGCGGCTGCCCCTTCCTCGTCGATCGAGGCGGCCATCATCGACAGGCCGATGTGCGTGCGGTGGTAGAACAGCCACAGCAGCAGCATCACCGAGGAGGCGATCGCGATCAGCCACAGCGCGTGAATGCGCATGGCGGCGTCGAAGATCAGCGCCGAGGCCTCGCCGCCGATCCCCGGCAGCAGCCGCGAATCGCGCCCGAACAGGTACAGCACGCCGGCCGAGATGGCGAAGGCCACGCCCAGCGTGAGTAGCAGGTAGCTTTCCTCGGTTCCCCCGCGCCGGCGCGTGGGACGCACCAGCAGCACTTCGGTGGCGAGGCCCAGCACGCCGCCGCCCAGCACCCCGCCCACCGCCGCCAGCGCCAGCGGCAGGCCGAGGCGCTCGAGCACCAGGTAGGCGACCATGCCGCCCACCAGCGCCGCCTCGCCCTGCATCGCGTTGACGATGCGGGTGCCGCGGAAGATCACCGCTATCCCCAGCCCCACCAGCGCGTAGACGAAACCGTTGGTGAGGCCGGCGAGCGCGGATTGGAGGAGCAGGGTGGCGGTCACGCCTCCGCCGTGAACTCGTCGATCAGATGCTTCTTCAGGAAGCGCGCGTGCTGCGCCGAGGCCATCTCCAGGTGCTTGCGCGTGGAGTACAGGCTCATGTGGTTGACTTTCTCGAGCACCACCAGCTCCTTGTTACCCGCCGGAATGGTGTTGTACATCTGGATCTCGAGGTCCCATTGCGTGATGTTGTCCTGCTCGGCGACCACCACCAGCGTGGGCGTGTTCAGGATGCGCCTGGCGTAAGCGAAGGTGTCGTACTGCAGCAGCAGCTCGACCGACTCGACCGTGTTGCGGTGCTCGTGGCGCGGCGCTTCCTTCTCCTTGATACGCATGAAGATCTCGTACACGTGCGGAAACGGCCAGCTGGACAGGTTGTTGTCCGGGTCGCTGTGCGACATCGGCATCATCGCGCTCGGCTGGCCGTCGGAGCGGCGCAACCGGTCGGCCAGCACCAGTTCCAGCAGCTTGGCGAACTTGCGCTCGCCATGGCAGCGGCGCATGGTTTCCCAGCCCTCGACCACCGGCACGGTGGACACGATGCACTTCACGCGCGGGTCGGTGGCGCCCACGATCACCACGTGCCCGCCGGCGTAGGAAATGCCCCAGATGCCCACGCGCCTCGCATCGATCTCCGGCTGCTTCATCGCGAAGCTGATCGCGTTCTTGTAGTCCTCCACCTGGCCCCAGGGGTCGATGTGCTGGCGCGGTTCGCCCTCGCTCTCGCCCAGCCCGCGGTAGTCGAACATCAGCACCGCCACGCCGGCCTTGACGATCGCCTCCGCGTAGTGCGGCAGCACGATCTCCTTGACGTAGCACCAGCCGCCGCCCATGACGGCCACCGGGAACGGCCCGCGGCCCCCGTTGGGGCTGACCAGCACGCCGCGCACCTTCGATCCCTTGCTGTTGAACTCGACGTTTCTGCGCATTTGCTTCTCCTCTTGGAAGAACAGGCACGAGGCGCGAGACGCCTCATTTCGCCGTGAAGGGCAACCGCGTGAACTTGCCGTTCACCAGCTTGGAGTACACGTAGCTGGACAGCTCGATGCCGGTCATGTCCGGCGCGGCGAAGTCATACGCGGCGAACGCGCCTTTGTACGGCTCGCGGATGGCGTTGGCGATGGCCTCCGGCGAAGCGTCCGGGCCGACCTTGTCCAGCGCGCGGGCGAGCACATGCACCGCGTCCCAGCCGGCGGCCTCGTAGTTCTTGGGCAGCGCGTTGTAGGCCTTGCGGTACAGGTTGACGAACTCGGCCTGATGCGGCAGCGGATCCTCGCCCACCACGAACTCGGGGAACACGATGTCGTGCGCGAACTCGCCCATGCCGTTCACGTA
>DATBMG010000209.1:0-46177 GCA_036554965.1 Burkholderiales bacterium | reverse complement strand
CTGCAGGGGACCGAAGTCCTGCCCCTTGCCGTCGCCGCCGGCGATCAGCACCACCCGCTGGCGCATGCCGTTCAACGCCGCGACGGTGGCGCCGACGTTGGTGCCCTTGGAGTCGTCGAAGAAGGCCACCCCGCCGAGCTGAGCGATCTTCTGCACGCGATGGGGCAGACCCTCGAACTGCGCCAACGCATGGAGCAACCGCTCATAGGGCAGATCCACGGCGCGGCCGAGCGCGAGCGCGGCCAGAGCGTTGGCTGCATTGTGCAGTCCGGTCACGCGCAGCTGGCATACCGACATCAGCCTGCGGCCGCCCTGCGCCAGCCAGGTCGCGCCGTCGCCCTCGAGCAGACCCCAGTCGCGCTCGGAAGCCGGTGCATCTAGACCGAAGGTGAGCACGCGGCGTCCGGGCAGCGCCATCGCGCGCGACAGCGCGTCCTGGCGGTTGAGCACCTGCACGCCGCTGCCGCGGAAGATGCGCGTCTTGGCCTGCGCGTAGTCGCGCATGCTGTCGTAGCGGTCCAGGTGGTCTTCGCTCAGGTTGAGGCAGGCGGCGGCCTGTGCATCCAGACTGGAGGTGGTCTCCAGCTGGAAGCTGGAGAGCTCCAGCACGAAGGCCTGCGGGCGCGGGTCGTGCGGCCGCCGCTCGATGTCGAGCAGCACATCGAGGACAGGCAGCCCGATGTTGCCCGCTACCACCGTCGCGAGCCCCGCCGCGCGGCACATGGCGCCGGTCATCTCAGTCACCGTGCTCTTGCCGTTGGAACCGGTGATCGCCAGCACTTTCACCGCGCCCAACGCCGGCAAAGCCTGCGCGAACAGTTCAATGTCCCCGACCACGGGAATGCCGCGTGCGGCGGCCGCCGCGATCGACGGCTCGGCGGCCGGAAGGCCGGGACTCAACGCGATGAGGTCGACGCCGGCGAACAGACTCTTGCGCCATGGCCCGGCGGCGACCGGCACCGCGGGCAGTTCGCGCGCCAGCTGAGGCGCGCACGGCGGCGTGGCGCGCGTGTCGGCCACGCGCACGCGCGCGCCGCGGCTCGCCAGCCAGCGCGCCATCGACAGGCCGCTCACCCCCAGCCCGAGCACCAGCGCTTGTTTCCCAGCAAGTTCCATCAGCGCAGCTTCAACGTCGAAAGCCCCACCAGAACCAGCATCATCGTGATGATCCAGAATCGCACCACCACTTGGTTCTCTTTCCACCCCTTCAATTCGTAGTGGTGATGCAGCGGCGCCATGCGGAAGATGCGTTTTCCGGTGAGCTTGAAAGAAGCCACCTGCAGCATCACCGACAGGGTCTCCACCACGAACACGCCGCCCATGATGAACAGCACGATCTCCTGGCGGCAGATCACGGCCAGGGTGCCGAGCGCCGCGCCCAGCGCCAGCGCACCTACATCGCCCATGAAGACCTCGGCGGGATAGGCGTTGAACCACAGGAAAGCGAGCCCGGCGCCGGCCATCGCTGCGCAGAACACGGTCAGCTCGGAGGCGCCCGGGATGTGCGGGAAGCCGAGATACTTGGAGAACACGGCGTGGCCAGCGACGTACGCGAACACGCCCAGGGCGCTGCCCACCATCACCGTGGGCATGATGGCCAGGCCGTCCAGCCCGTCGGTCAGATTCACCGCGTTGCTGGTGCCGACGATGACGAAGTAGGTCATCAGGATGAAGCCCCACACGCCCAGCGGATAAGCCACGTGCTTGAAGAAGGGCACGATGAACTCGGTCTGCGCCGGCAGCGTGGTGCTGAAGGCTAGGTACACCGCCGCCGTCAGACCGATCAACGACTGCCAGAACAGCTTGGCCCGGGCCGAAAGCCCCTTGGGATTGCGGTGCACCACCTTGCGGTAGTCATCCACCCAGCCGATCAGACCGAAACCGATGGTCACCGCGAGCACTACCCAGACGTAGCGGTTGGTGAGGTCGGTCCACAGCAGCGTGGTGATCGCGATCGACACCAGGATCAGCGCGCCGCCCATGGTGGGCGTGCCGGCCTTGGTGAGATGCGTCTGCGGACCGTCGTCGCGCACCGCTTGGCCGATCTTGTAGGCGGTCAGCCTGCGGATCATGATCGGCCCGACGATGAAGGAGATTACCAGCGCGGTGAGCGTCGCCAGCACCGCGCGCAGGGTAATGTAGTTGAACACGTTGAAGGCGCGCACTTCCTGCGCCGCCCACTGTGCCAGTTCGAGCAACATGTCTAGTGATCTCCCGCCGCCACCGGCTCGCCGTCCGCAAGGTGCGACACCACGCGCTCCATGCGCATGAAGCGCGACCCCTTCACCAGCACCGTTACGCCCGCGCGCAGCATCGGTGCCAGCTCGCGCACCAGCGCATCCACTTCGCTGAAGTGATGCGCGCCGGCGCCGAAGGTGCGGGCCGCCTCGGCCGACAGCGGACCGAGCGCGAACAGGCGGTCGATGCCCGCGCGCCTGGCCTCCGTGCCGACTTCCGCGTGCAGCGCCGGGCCCTCCGGCCCCAGCTCGCCCATGTCGCCCAGCACCAGGATGCGCGTGCCGGGTTGCGCGGCGAGCACGGCGATGGCGGCCCGCGTCGAATCCGGGTTGGCGTTGTAGGTGTCGTCGATCACCAGGCTGCCGCCCGTCCCGGCCCTGCGCTGCAGCCGCGCCCGGCTGCCCTCGTACTCCTGCAGGCCGCGAACGATGGCCGCCGGCGGCATGGCGAGAGCGTAGGCTGCCGCGCAGGCGGCGAGCGCGTTGTGCGCGTTGTGCGCACCGGGAACGCGCAGCCGCAGCTCGTACGCGGCCTCGGGCGTGCGCACGGACAGCATCGCTCCGCTCAGGTTGCCGCGCACCGCAGCGGGCTGCTCGAAGCCGAAGTCGACCACCCGCCGGCCGGCATTCAAGCCGCGCCAGTAGCCGGCAAAGCGATCGTCGGCGTTGATCACCGCGATGCCGTCGCGCAAGCCTTCGAAGATCTCGCCCTTCGCCTGCGCGATCGCTTCGCGCGAACCAACCTCGCCGACGTGCGCGCTGCCGGCGTTGGTCACCAGAGCGACCGTGGGCGCGGCGAGCTTGGTCAGGTAGCGGATCTCGCCCAGGTGGTTCATCCCCATCTCGATCACGGCGTAGCGGTGGTGGCTGCGCAGCCGCAGCAGCATCAGCGGCACGCCGATCGCGTTGTTCAGGTTGCCGCTGGTGGCGAGCACCGCTTCGTCGCCGGCCTGCGCGCGCAGGATGCCGGCGATCATTTCCTTGACCGTGGTCTTGCCGTTGCTGCCGGTCACGCCCGCCAGCGCCGGGGCGAAGCGTGCGCGCCATGCGCCGGCGAGCCGCCCCAGCCCCTGCAAGGTGTCGTTCACCAGGATCAGCGAGACGCCACGGGTGGCCACGCGGTCGGCGTCTTCCACCATCGCGGCCGCCGCGCCGGCGGCGAGCGCCTGGTCGGCGAAAGCATGACCGTCGAAGTGCTCGCCGCGCAACGCGACGAACAGGTCGCCGCGCGCGACCTGGCGGCTATCGGTGGTCACGCCGTCGAAGCTCAGGTTCGGGCCGCGGCGTCCGGCGCCGATCTCGTGGGCTGCGGTGTCGAGGTCGAGCACGGCTCTAGTTCCTCGCCCGCAGTGCGGCCTGCGCGACCTCGGCGTCGTTGAACGGCAGCCTCACGCCGGCGATCTCCTGATAGGTCTCGTGGCCCTTGCCGGCGATCAGGACGATGTCCTCCGGGCCGGCCCCCTGCACTGCGCGATGGATCGCGGAGGCGCGATCGGCGTCCACCTGGTAGGTCGGATGCGCGCCCGCGATCACCTGCTCGATGATCGTCAGCGGATTCTCGCTACGCGGGTTGTCGCTGGTGACCATGGTGCGGTGCGCGAGCCGCGTGGCCACCTCGCCCATGAGCGGACGCTTGCCGGGATCGCGATCGCCGCCGCAACCGAACACACACACCAGTTGCGCGCCGTCGGGCAGCAGCGGCCGCAGCGTCTCCAGCACTTTTTCCAGCGCGTCGGGCGTGTGTGCGTAATCCACCACCACCAGCGGCCTGCCCGCTTCGCGGATCAACTGCAGGCGGCCGACCACCGGCTCGACCTCTGCCAGGGAGGCGGTGGCCTCGTCCAGCTTCACCCCCGCGGCCAGCAGCACGCCCAGAACGCCAAGGAGGTTGGAGGCGTTGAATCCGCCCAGCAGCCGGCTGCGGATCGCGCCCGGTCCCCATGGCGTCTCGATCTCCAGGCTCAGGCCGCGCCGGGTGAGATCGAGCCGGTGGCCCGAAATTTCGCCTTTGCCCAGCCCGTAGCCGAGCACGTTGACGCGCGTGCGGTCGAGCGACGCCGCCAGCTCGCGCCCGAAGGCGTCGTCGAGATTGATCACGGCGTGCTCGAGGCCCGGCCAGTGGAACAGCTTCGCCTTGGCCGCGCCGTAGCGGCGCATGCTGCCGTGGTGATCCAGATGGTCCCGAGAAAGATTGGTGAACAGCGCGGCGGAGAACGCCACGCCGTTCACCCGGCTCAAGTCGAGCCCATGGGAGGAGACTTCCATCGAGACACACCTGGCGCCGCGCGCGAGCAGGCCTGCCATCTCCTCCTGCAACGCGACGGCGTCGGGTGTGGTATGCGTGGCGGGCGCGAGCGCGCCCGGAAAGCCGATTCCCAGCGTGCCGATGATCGCGGTCGGGCGCCCGAGGCGTCCGAGCGCCTGCGCAATCCAGTGCGAGCACGAAGTCTTGCCGTTGGTGCCGGTAACGCCCGCGACCCACATCTGGCGCGACGGATCTCCGTAGACGTGCGCGGCGATCTCGCCCAGTTCGCTGCGCAGGTTGGCCACGCCCCGGTTGGCGACACGCCAGGACGGGTCCCACTGGAATCCAACCGACTCCCACAGCACTGCGCTCGCGCCTGCCGCGATCGCCTGCGGAATGAAGCGGCGCCCGTCGGTGCGCTCACCGGGAAAAGCGGCGAACACGTCGCCGGCCTGCACCTGGCGGCTGTCGCTGCGCAGGCGCTGCACCTGCACGCCCAGGGCGGCGAGCGCGGCGGGATCGAATCGCCCGGCGTGCTTCATACCTCTTCCCTCACCTCCGGCAGCGGCCCGCCGGGCTGCGTCTCGTCCGGCTCGGCCAGCGTGGCCGGGGCGTCGGGGGGGATGGACAGCATGCGCAGCGCCTCGGCCATCACAGCGCTGAACGCCGGGGCCGCAACCACGCCGCCGTAATGCTCGCCGTTGTCCGGCTCGTCGATCATCACCGCCACCAACAGGCGCGGGTCGGAAGCCGGCGCCATGCCGACGAAAGACGAGACATATCGGTCCGGCGCGTAGGCGCTGCCCTGCAGCTTGTGCGCGGTGCCGGTCTTACCCGCCACGCGGTAGCCCAGCACCTGCGCGCGCACCGCGGTGCCGCCGGGGTGCACCACCGTCTCGAGCATCGCGCGCACCGCGCGTGCCGTGCCGGGAGAGACCACGCGCGTGGCCGCACCCGGCGCATCGCGCTTGAGCAGCGTGATCGACTGCAGCGCGCCGTCGCCGGCGAACACCGTGTAGGCGCGCGCGAGCTGCAGCAGGCTGACCGAGATGCCGTGGCCGTAGGACAGGGTGGCCTGCTCGATCGGCCGCCACCTCTGATAGTCGCGCAGACGTCCGCCGACTTCGCCCGGGAAGCCGCTGCGCGGAGGGGCGCCGAACCCGGCGGCGGACAGCACGCTCCACAGCTGCTGACGTGGCAGCGCCAGCGCCAGCTTGGCTACGCCGACATTGGACGAGCGCTGGATCAGCTCCGACACCGTCAGCACTTCCGCCGGGTGCACGTCGTCGATACGGGCGTGGCCGACCATGAGGTACCCGGGGGCGGTCTGCACCGTGCTTTCGGGTCGGATCAGCCGCGCCTCCAGCGCGGCGGCGATGGTGAAGGGTTTCAGCGTCGAGCCCGGCTCGAACAGGTCGGTGATGGCGCGGTTGCGCGCGCGCGCGGCATCGCGGCGGGAGCGGTTGTTGGGGTTGTAGGCCGGGACGTTGGCGAGCGCCAGCACCTCGCCGCTCTTCACGTCCAGGACGACGATGGCGCCCGCCTTGGCGCGGTGCTCCGCGGCCGCGGCCTTCAGCTCGCGGTACGCGAGGTATTGCAGCTTGCGGTCGATGGACAACACGACGTCACGACCCTCGATCGGCGCGAGCACGCTCTCGGTGTCCTCCACCACGCGCCCGAGGCGATCCTTGATCACCCGCCGGCTACCGGGCTTGCCCGCCAGCCGGTCGTCGTACGCCAGCTCGATGCCCTCCTGGCCGCGGTCGTCCACGTCGGTGAAGCCCAGCAGATGCGACGTCACCTCCCCGGCCGGATAGTAGCGGCGGTGCTCGCGCCTGAGCGAGACGCCGGCGATGCCCAGCTGGACCAGGCGCGCGGCGACGTCGGGGCGAAGGTGGCGCTTGAGATAGACGAACTCGCGCCCGGAGCCCGACAGGCGCTTGTTCAACTCGGCTTCGCTCATGTTCAGCACGTGCGCGAGCTGACGGCGCTGGGCGGGTGTGGCTTGGACGTCCGCCGGGCTCGCCCAGACCGATTCCACCGGCGTGGAAATCGCGAGCGGCTCGCCGTGCCGGTCGGTGATCATGCCACGGTGCGCCGGCATCTCCAGCAGGCGGGCGTAACGCGACTCGCCCTTGCGCTGCAGGAAGTCGTCCTGCAGCACCTGCAGATGCAGCGCGCGCCCGGCCAGCATCGCGAAACCCAGGAGCAGCAGGCTCAACAGCACGCGCGCGCGCACGATCGGCAGCTTCAGCGACAGGGCCGGATTGAGCCGCTTCACGGCACGCTCCGCGCGGGCGCCGGCACCAGCCGCACGCGCCCGGAAGGCGGCACGCGCATGCGCAGCGTGCCGCGGGCGATGTGCTCGACGCGCGAGTGCATCGCCCACGTACTCTGCTCGAGCTGCAGCTGGCCCCACTCGACGTCGATCTGCTTGCCGATGTCCTGCTCCTTCTCCAGCTCGGTGAACAGCTTGCGCGCGCGGTGCTGGCTGGTGACCAGCGCCAGCGCGCAGATCACCAGCAGGCACAGCAGGACGAGGTTGATGCGGATCATGCCGGCTGCGCGACCATCCGTTCCGCGACCCGCAGCGTCGCGCTGCGGCTGCGCGGATTGAGCGCGATCTCAGCCGCCCCGGCGCGACGCGGCTTGCCCACCAGGCGCAGTTTCGCCGGCGCGCGCTCCGATTCGCGCACCGCCAGGCCGCGGGGCACCGGCGCCGGCTGCGAGTGGCTGCGCAGGAAGCGCTTCACCAGACGGTCCTCGAGCGAATGAAAGCTGATCACCGCCAAGCGTCCGCCCGGTGCCAAGTGATCGAGCGCCTGCGCGAGCGCTAGCGGAAGTTCCTCAAGCTCTTGATTGACGAAAATCCGTACAGCCTGGAATGTCCGCGTCGCCGGGTCCTGGCCAGGTTCGCGCGTGCGGACGGCTTGACCCACGACCTGGGCAAGCTGTCCGGTGGTGCGGAGAGCTCCCCGCGATCGAGCCGCAACAATCGCTCTTGCAATCGCGCCAGCAAACCGTTCTTCGCCATAGGTCTGGATCACCTCCCTGATGTGGTCCTCGGACGCGCTCGCCAGCCATTGCTCGGCGGTGATGCCGCCGGTCGTGTCCATGCGCATGTCGAGCGGGCCGTCGAGTCGGAAGCTGAAGCCGCGCGCGGCGTCCTCGAGCTGCGGCGAGGACACGCCCAGGTCGATCAGCACGCCGTCCACGCGCTCGAGGCCTTCGGCGGCCAGCACCTCGGCCAGGCGGCTGAAGCGCGCGTGGTGAATGCTGAAGCGCGCGTCGCGGATCTCGGCGCCCGCCCGCACCGCCTGCGGATCGCGGTCGAGCGCGACCAGCCGGCCACGCTCGCCCAGGCGCTCGAGGATCGCCCGGCTGTGTCCGCCGCGTCCGAAGGTGCAGTCCACGTAGATCCCGTCTTCCTTCACGTTCAGCGCGTCGATCGCCTCGAGCAGCAGGACCGGGCGATGGACCGGCGCGCTCAGAGCGAAAAGCCTTCCAACTCCGGCGGCACGCCGTTCTCGTTGAGCGCGATGGACTGCTCCATCTGCTGCGCCCACTTGCGCTCGTCCCACAGCTCGAACCGGGCGCCCTGCCCCACCAGCGCCACGTCCTTGTCCAATCCGGCGAACCTGCGCAGCGGCCCCGGAATCAGGATGCGGCCGGCCGCGTCCATCTCGGCATCCGAGGCGTTGCCCACCAGCAGCCGCTGAAGATCGCGTACCCGCGGATGGAAGCTCGACAGGCTCATCAGCTTTTCCTGGATCGGTTCCCAATCCGGAGCGGCGTACACAAGAAGGCACAGGGCCGAGTCCGCAGTGATCACCAACTTACCGCCAGCGCGAGCCTGCAGCGCGTCGCGATACCGGGCAGGCATCGAAACTCGGCCCTTGCTGTCGATCGTCAGCGCGGTGACGCCACGGAACACGTACCCCCCTGATTTTTAGGGATCTCCCACGATCCCCCACTTTTACCCACCGGACGCCACTATAGTGAAACGGCCCGCGATGGTCAAGCGACAAACGGGGTTTTTCGCATTCGCGACAGGCACTTACCACAACCTCCTGGCAACGCGCCAGAACGGAAAGCAGAAACATTAAAAAAGAATGGGATAGAGCAGACACTAAAAGTTGTTTCGAGAAGAATTCGCCATCGGCCCGTCTGCGCGAGGCGACAGAACGGGCCATTTCGGCCGATGGAAGGAGGGGTGTGCGAAGCCAGCCTGTAAGCCGGGTTCTGTGCAGGGAGAGCCCCTGCGGCAGTCATTCCTCTAGGCGACCGGTTGCCCGGGCACTCGAGCGACCTACCCGGGAGCAGCGCGAGCCACGCTATCGCTCCCCTATTTGGTCTTGCTCCGGATGGGGTTTGCCGACTCCCGACGTTGCCGCGGGAGCAGTGCGCTCTTACCGCACCATTTCACCCTTGCCTGAGCCCTGTCCGGGGTCGCGGCCTTGCGGTCGCGGAGGTCCGGAGCGGGCCATCGGCGGTGTACTCTCTGTTGCACTTTCCGTCGTCTCGCGACGCCCGGCCGTTAGCCGGCATCCTGCTCTGTGGAGCCCGGACTTTCCTCTCCCGCCTCTCGACGGCAGCGACTGCCCGGCCGACTTCACACGATTGAGATTGTAGGGGGTTAGACAGGAAAGTCGGGGCGCTGTTTCATGGGAGGCCGGATTTTGGCTCCGGCCGGCTGCACGTGAAGCGTGCAGCCTTAACCCGCCTCAGGGCAGGTTAGCCTTCGCCGCAACAGCTGCGCGGTTGTGGCTCCGGCCGGCTGCACGCGAAGCGTGCAGCCTTAACCCACCTCAAGCCGGGGGCGCCGTTCTCCACGTGCGCATGCGCCGCTCAGCGGTCCAGCTCGCGGTCCAGGAAGGAGGTGGGGTCCTCGACCGGCTCCAGATGAGTGAATACCGCGGCCCCCGGCACCGCCGCGCGCAGGTCGCGCTCGATCTCCTCGAGCAGATCGTGGCCGCGCTGAACGGTCCAGGCGCCGGGAACGAGCACGTGCACCGAGATGAAGGAGCGCCCCGCCGCCTGGCGCGTGCGCAACGCATGAAACTGCAGGTCGTCGCGCTGATAGCGCGCCAAGACCTGCGCGATCGCCGCGCGCTGCGGCAGTGGCAGCGCCCGGTCGAGCAGGCCCAGCGCCGAGCGCTTGAGCAACCGGTAACCGGTCCACAGGATGTTCAGGGCCACTGCGATCGCGATCAACGGGTCGAGCAACTGCCAGCCGGTGAGGAGCACTGCGATCAGCGCGGCGATCACGCCCGCCGATGTCCATACGTCGGTCATCAGGTGCCTGCCGTCGGCCTCCAGCGCGATCGAGTTGTAGCGCCGCCCGGCGCGCATCAGGACCAGCGCGACCGCGAGATTGAGCGCGGCGGCGCCTGCCGAGATCGCCAGGCCGGCGTCGAGCCGCTCGAGCGGGACGGGCGCGATCAACCGCTGCGCCGCGGCGACGCCGATGGCCACGGCGGCGAGAAAGATGAGCGCACCTTCGAAGCCGCTGGCGAAGTACTCCGCCTTGCTGTAGCCGTAGGCGTGCTCCTCATCCGGCGGGCGCGCGGCCACGTGGATCATGGTGAGCGCCACGATCGCCGCGGCCAGGTTGACGAAGGATTCCAGCGCGTCGGAGAGCAGGCCCACCGAACCGGTGAGCCGGTAGGCCAGGCCCTTGAGCACTATGGTCGCCAGCGCCGCAGCCACCGAAAGCCAGGCAAATGCCGCCAAGCGCCTGCGCGTCGCCGCGTCGTTACGCCGCTGCGCGGGCGAGTCCACCCCTTACCCCCGGTTCCTCTCCCGCAGCGGGGAGAGGACAGCTAGTCGAGCGACCATGCAACGCTGCCGCCCGCGCGCAGCGGCACCAGACGATCCTCGCCGTAGGCCAAGTCCTCCGGCACCGCCCAGCGGCTACGACGCAGAGCGAGCCGCTCGCTGTTGCGCGGCAGGCCGTAGAAATCGGCGCCATGCAAGCTCGCGAACGCTTCCAGGCGCTGCAGCGCGCCGGCCGCGTCGAAGGCCTCGGCGTACAACTCGATGCCGGCATGTGCTGTGTACATACCCGCGCAACCGCAGGCATGCTCCTTGGTGTGGCGCGCATGCGGTGCGCTGTCGGTGCCCAGGAAGAACTTGGGGCTGCCGGAGGTAGCCGCCTGCACCAGCGCACGCCGGTGCTCCTCGCGCTTGAGGACGGGCAGGCAGTAGTGGTGCGGGCGGATGCCACCCTGGAACATCGCGTTACGGTTGAGCAGCAGATGATGTGCGGTGACCGTGGCGGCGACGTTGGGCGGTGCCGACTCGACGAAGCGCACCGCTTCGCTGGTGGTGATGTGCTCCAGCACGATCCTAAGCTGCGGGTAGCGCTCGACCAGGGGTCTCAGCACGCGCTCGATGAACACCCGCTCCCGGTCGAATACGTCCACCGCCGGGTCGGTGACTTCCCCGTGCACCAGCAACGGCATGCCGGCGTCCGCCATCGCCTGCAGCGTGGCGTCGCAGCGCCGCAAGTCGGTCACGCCGGAATCGGAGTGGGTGGTGGCGCCCGCCGGGTAGTACTTGACCCCGTACACCGCCCGGCTCGCCCGGGCGCGCGCGATCTCCTCCGGCAGCGTGTCGTCGGTGAGATAGAGCGTCATCAGCGGTTCGAAGCTCGCGCCGGCGGGCAGCGCCGCGCGGATGCGCGCGCGGTAGTCCAGCGCGAGCCGGGTGGTGGTGACCGGCGGCCTGAGGTTGGGCATGACGATGGCGCGCGCGAAACGGCGCGCGCTGTGCGCCAGCACCGCCTGCATGTGCGCGCCGTCGCGCAAGTGCAGATGCCAGTCGTCGGGACGGATGATGGTGATCTCATTCATCGTCTGATACCGCCTTCAACTCCGCTTCAACTCCCCTGCCCTTCAACTCCCCTGCCCTTCAACTCCAAGGCGCGCTGATACAGCCGGTTCTTCCTGGCGCCGGTGATCGCCGCGGCGAGCTGCGCCGCCTGTTTGACCGGCAGCTCGGCGAGCAGGATGCCGAGCACGCGCTCGCCCTCCTCGGCCTGCGCGTGTTCGGGCACCGGGGCGCCTTCGACCATCAGCACGAACTCGCCGCGCTGCCGGTTGGGGTCGCTGTCCAGCCAGGCGCCGGCTTCACCGAGCGTGCCGGCGTGCACCGTCTCGAACAGCTTGGTCAGCTCGCGCGCGATGACGATGCTGCGCGCGGCGCCGAGTACCTCGGCCAGGTCCGCCAGCGTCTCGCGCACGCGATGAGGCGCCTCGTACAACACCAGCGCCAACGGCAGGCGCCGCATCGCCTCGAGCGCGCGCCGGCGCGTCGTGGCCTGCGCCGGCAGGAAGCCGAGGAACGCGAACTCCCGCGTGCGCAAGCCGGCGACCGACAGCGCGGCGGTCAGAGCGCTCGGCCCCGGCACCGGCACCACACGTGCGCCGCTGTCGCGCGCGCGCTTGACCAGCAGCGCGCCGGGGTCGCTGATCGCCGGCGTGCCGGCGTCGCTCACCAGGGCGACCGATTTGCCCTGCTGCAGCAGCGCCAGTACGCGCGCGGCGGCCTGCAGCTCGTTGTGCTGGTGCAGGGAAACGGTGCGCGTGTCGATACCGTAATGCTGCAGCAGGTGGCGCGTGACGCGCGTGTCCTCCGCCGCGATCATGTCCACCGACTTCAGCACGCTCAGCGCGCGCAGGGTGACGTCCTGCAAGTTCCCAAGCGGAGTGGCGACGACATATAATGCGCCGTCCTCTCGCGCGCTCTCGCTATGCAACGTGCCCTCGTCGTCCCGCTGCTGGTCGGATGGCTATTATGCTTGGGCGCCTGCGCCCTGGGCAACGACGGCGCGCTGGCGCAGCAGCCGGAGGCGACCGACGCCGAGCAGCCGGAAGCGCATATCGCCGTGCTGCTGCCGCTGAAATCCAGCGCCCTGGCGCGCCCCGCGGAAGCGGTGCGCCGCGGGGTCTGGGAAGCGCACCGGGTGCACGCCGGCAACGGTCTGCCGCTGGTGGTGCGCGCCACCGGTGAAGATCCCTTCGACATCGTGCACGCCTACGAGCAAGCGGTGCAGGCAGGCGCGCGCCTGGTGATCGGTCCTCTCACGCGCAGCGCCGTGACCGCGCTAGCCCACAGCAACCTGGTCAGCGTACCTACCCTGGCGCTCAACGCGCCGGAGACCGATTCGCCGCTGCCGCACAGCCTGTACGTGTTCGGCTTGCAGGTGGAGAACGAGGCGAAGCAGCTCGCGCAGCTCGCGGCCGCGCATGGCCGGCGGCGCGCGCTGGTGATTTCCAGCGACAGCGCGCTGTCCAGGCGCCTGAGCCAGGGCTTCAGCGAGGAATGGCGACAGCGCGGCAACAAGATCGCCGAGGAGGTCGCCTTCACCACCGATCCGGGCGAGCTCGGCAAGCTGCGCGACACGCTCGCTCTGGGCGCGGCGGACATGGTGTTCCTGGCGCTGGACGCGAAGCAGGCCAAGCTGATCCGTTCCTATCTCGGCCTGTCGATGCCGATTTACGCGACCTCGCTGGTGCACACCGGGAGCGATCCGCTGGCGCGGCTGGAGCTGAACGGCGTGTACTTCACCGACATGCCGTGGTTGCTCGCTCCCGATCATCCGGCCGTGCTCAGTTACGCGCGCCCCGAGCCGGCGAGCATGGAGTTCCAGCGCTTCTATGCGCTGGGTATCGATGCTTACCGCATCGCGCAGGAGCTGGCCAAGTACCAGCCCGAGCTCAGCCTGGACGGCGTGACCGGACAGATCACCTTGGATCGCGACCACCGCTTGGTGCGCGAACCGATCCCCGCCCAGTTCCAGCAGGGCGAGACTAAGGTTCTCGCCGAAGGCGACCGTTAATGGCGGTGGCGCGCCCCGTCAGATGACCGGCAGGGGCTGAGATGAACCGCAGGGGCAGCGCGGCCGAAGACCTGGCGCTGCGCTTCCTGCTGGCCCAGGGCCTGCGGCTGCGCACGCGCAACTATGCGTGCCGCATGGGAGAGATCGACCTGGTGCTGCAGGACGGCGACACGCTGGTGTTCGTAGAAGTGAGACAGCGCCGCAGCCAGGCCTACGGCGGGGCGGCGGAGAGCATCACCGCTGGCAAGCGCGCCAGGCTGCTCGCGGCCGCGCGCCACTTCCTCGGCCGCGAGCGGCGGCTGCCCGAGTGCCGCTTCGACGCCGTGCTGGTGGATGGCGCCGGCCGCCTGACGTGGATCCGCGACGCGTTCGGCGAATAGCCGGCCACCGCGCGGACGTCGCCGCACGGCGACCGGACGCGCCGCATGTCGCTGTGCTGACAAAGCGGGCCGTTCGCCTGATTGAGCGGCGGTTTGTGCAATAATTTGCAGCCATCATGAGCAAGGCTAGTCCCACCGTGGACCTGACCGCACGCATCACGCGGCACTTCGAGGAAAGCGCGCGGGTGAAGATGGAAGCGGTCCGTGCGCTCGCCGATCCGATCAAGCAGGCGGCCGAGCGCATGGTGCAGTGCCTGATGGGCGAGGGCAAGATCATGGCCTGCGGCAACGGCGGCTCCGCCGCCGACGCGCAGCACTTTGCCGCCGAGCTGCTCAACCGCTTCGAGATGGACCGCCCGGGCCTGGCCGCTGTCGCGCTGACCACCGACTCGTCCACCTTGACGTCGATCGCCAACGACTTCGATTTCGAGCAGGTGTTCTCCAAGCAGGTGCGCGCGCTGGGTCAGCCAAACGACCTGCTGCTGGCGATCTCCACCAGCGGCAACTCGCGCAATGTCATCGAGGCGATCCAGGCCGCGCACGACCGCCAGGTGGGCGTGGTGGCGCTCACCGGCAAGAATGGAGGCATGATCGGGGAACTCCTCAACCCCGGCGACATCCATTTGTGTGTTCCGCATGCAAATACCGCCCGCATCCAGGAAGTGCATATCCTCTGCCTGCACTGCCTGTGCGATGCAATCGACTGCTTGTTACTAGGAGTGGAGTGACATATGCATACACGAGACATTGGCCTCATCGGCCTGTTGGCCCTGGTTCCCCTGCTGCACGGCTGCTTCGTGGCCGCAGCGGCCGGCGTCGGCGCCACCGCCTTGATGGCGGAAGACCGGCGCAGCAGCGGCATCTACCTGGAGGACCAGAACATCGAGATGAAGCTCGCCAGCGCCGTCCGGGAAAAGTACGGCAAGAACGACCAGGTACAGATTAAGGGCACCAGCTTCAACCGCTTCGTGCTGCTGAACGGCGAAGTGCCGAGCGAGGAGATCAAGAAGGACGTGGGCGTGATGGCGCTCGGTGTGGAGAGCGTGCGCAACGTGCAGAACGAGATCGTGGTCGCGCCCCCGGCGAGCCTGACCCAGAGCTCCAGCGACACGTTGACCACCTCCAAGGTCAAGAGCCGTTTCGTGACCGAGAACCGGTTCCAGCCCAACTACGTCAAGGTCGTCACCCGCGGCGATGTGGTCTATCTGATGGGCCTGGTCACGCCCAAGGAAGCCGACGACGCCACCGAGATCGCGCGCACCACCGGCGGCGTGGAGAAAGTGGTGCGGGTGTTCGAGATCACCGAGAACCCCTGACCCGGCCGTACATCTCCAGCGCGGCCTTGCGCGCCTGCGCGTGGTCCACGATGGGCGCGGGATAGTCGCGCCCGATGCGCACGTCGGCCTGCACCTGCTGCGCCTCGCTCATGGTCCAGGGCGCGTGGACGAAGCGCTCGGGCACGCGCGCCAGCTCCGGCAGGTACAGGCGGATGAACCGGCCCTGCGGGTCGAAGCGCTGCGACTGCGTAACCGGATTGAAGACGCGGAACCAGGGCTGCGCATCGCACCCGGTGGAGGCGGCCCACTGCCAGCCGCCGTTGTTCGCGGCCAGGTCGTAATCGTTGAGCTGTCGCGCGAAGTAGCGCTCCCCGCGGCGCCAATCCACCTGCAGGTCCTTCACCAGGAATGAAGCGGTAAGCATGCGCAGCCGGTTGTGCATGTAGCCGGTTCGATTCAGCTGGCGCATGCCGGCATCTACCAGGGGATAGCCGGTCGTGCCCTGGCACCATGCCCGCCAGCGTCCCGCGTCGTTGCCGAAGCCGATGGCGTCCAGCTCGGGCCGAAATGCATGCTCGACCACGTGCGGGTGCTGGAACAGGATCATGAAGTAGAAGTCGCGCCAGATCAGCTCGGACAACCAGGTGGCGGCGCCGGCATCGCCCGCGCTGGCGGCGCGCGCCAGTTCGCGCACCGAGATCGTGCCGAAGCGCAGATGCACCGAGAGGTAAGACGGCCCCCGCAGCGCGGGGTAGTCGCGGCGCTCGCGATACTGCGACATGCGTCCGCGGAAGTCCTCCAACAGCGCGCGCGCGCCGGACATCCCGGTCGGCATGCGCAGTTCGCGCAGGTTGGTGCGCGCGAAGCCGAGCGCTTCCAGCGATGGCAGGGCGGACTGGGGCGGCGGCGCGAGCGCGGCGAAGTGGCGCTCCACCGGGAACGGACGCAAATCCGTGTCCTTGAGCCGCGCCAGCCACGCGTTCTTGTACGGCGTGAACACGCTGAAGGGCGTGCCCGCGCGGGTCAGCACCTCGTCGCGCTCGAAGATCGCCTGGTCCTTGAAGGTGCGCAGCTCCATGCGCGCGGCGGCCAGCGCCCGCGCCACGGCGAGGTCACGGTCGATAGCCTGCGGCTCGTAGTCGTGGTTGGCGTACACCGTCTGCACGCCCAGCCGCGCCGCCAGGGCCGGAATTTCATCGCGCGCGCGTGCATGGCGCACGATGAGGCCGCCGCCCGCGCGTTCCAGCTCGCGCTTGAGTTCGGCCACGCTCTCCCAGATGAACTCCACGCGGCGGTCGGCACGGGCCTCGAGCGCGCCGAGGATTTCGGTGTCGAAGACGAACGCGCAATACACGCGGCGCGACTGCACGAGGGCGTGGTAAAGCGCCGCGTGATCGCTGCAGCGCAGATCGCGGCGGAACCACACCAGCGCGGCGGCGATCCGCGGATCATCGGTTGTTCCTGTCCTAGTCACAACGAAGGTCCATCCTGAGAATATCCCGTACACTCCGCGAGACGTCAAATGTTTGTCCAGGACGAACTGGCCAGGCTCGCTCGGATCTCGTGGAAAAGACCCAATTGACTCTGAATATCAGCGCGGTAGAGCGCGACACGGGGTTGTCCAAGGACACCTTGCGCGTTTGGGAGCGCCGCTACGGCTTTCCCGAGCCGGCCCGCGACGCCAACGGTGAGCGCATCTATCCGGCGAGCCAAGTCCACAAACTCCAGCTCATCAAGCGGCTGATGGACCGCGGCCATCGGCCGGGAAAGATCGTTTCCCTCAGCGCAGACGAGCTGGCCGGGTTGAGCGACGCGGCCCGCACGCGCGCGCCGCGTGAGGAGATCGAGATCCTCGCGCGCCTGATCGCGACGCATCAGCTTCCGGAGCTGCGCAGGCAGCTCGCCCAGGCTCTGATGAAGCAGGGGCTGCAGCGCTTCGTGATCGACACCGTCGCGCCGCTCAATCACGCCGTGGGAGAGGCCTGGATGCGCGGCGACATCGGCGTGTTCGAGGAGCACCTGTACACCGAGCAGATCCAGAGCGCGCTACGCAACGCGCTCGCCGCGCTGCAGCCGCAGGGGCGCGCGCCGCGGGTGCTGCTCACCACCTTTCCGCACGAGCCGCACGGCCTCGGACTGCTGATGGTCGAAGCGCTGCTCGCGGTGGAAGGCGCCGCCTGCGTGCCGCTCGGCACCGAGATGCCGCTGGCGGAGATCGCCCGGGCGGTGCGCGCGCACCGCGTCGACATCCTGGCGCTGTCCTTCAGCGCCGCGTTCAACGAGAGGCAAGCCGCCGCGGGGCTCGCCGAGCTGCGCGCGATGCTGCCCGGCGCCGTGCTGATCTGGGCGGGGGGCGAGTGCGTTGCCCGCATCCGCAAGCCAGTCGAGGGTGTGGAGCTGGTCGGCGAGCTGGCCACCGTGGTCGAGATGATCAAGGCGTGGCGCACCCTGCACGCCGGCCTCTGAAGCGACACGCGACGGGCTCCACCCGGCGCCCCCTCGCCCCGGTATCATGCAGAGCCGATGACGGCCGCCGACTTCGAAGCCAAGATCTGCCCGCCCGAGCGCTTGGCGCCGCGGCTGGAGGGACTGGCGCGGCCGCTGGTCTTCACCAACGGCGTGTTCGACATCCTGCACCGCGGCCACGTGACCTACCTGGCCCAAGCCCGCTCACTGGGGGCCAGCCTGCTGCTCGCGCTGAACAGCGACGCCTCGGCCAAGCGGCTGGGCAAGGGCGAAAACCGCCCGTTCAACACCGTGGAGGATCGCGCCGCCGTGGTGGCGGCGCTGGAGTCGGTGGATCTGGTCACCTGGTTCGACGAGGACACGCCTTACAAGCTGATCCTCGCCTGCCGCCCGCAAGTGCTGGTCAAAGGCGGCGACTGGCCGATCGACAAGATCATCGGCTCATCGGAGGTGCAGTCCTGGGGCGGCAAGGTACACTCGATCCCCTTCCTGTTCGACCGCTCGACCACCCGCCTCGTGGCCCGCATCTGCGGACGCTAGAGACCGCCTCGCGCTGCAGCGCAATACAAAAAACACATCTCCTGGATTCCCCATGTTCATCAAGACCCGCCCCGGTTTCTGGCGCGACCTCTGGTCGCTGATCCATCCCTACTGGAGGTCCGAGGAGAAGATCTCGGCCTGGGCGCTGCTGCTCAGCGTGGTGGGACTCACGCTGGCCATGGTGTACATGGAAGTGCTGTTCAACCACTGGAACAACGCCTTCTTCAACTCGCTGCAGAACAAGGACAAGGCCGAGTTCTTCCGCCAGATGGGCCGCTTCTGCGTGCTCGCCGCGATTTTCATCGTGATCTACATCTACAGCGTGTACCTCAACCAGTGGCTGCAGATTCGCTGGCGCCGCTGGCTCACCGACCGCTACCTGAAGGAATGGCTGTCCGAGCGCACCTACTACCGCATGCAGCTCAGCGGCAACGGCGCCGACAACCCCGACCAGCGCATCGCCGAAGACCTCAAGCTGTTCGTCGATTCCACGCTCGATCTGAGCCTCGGCTTCCTGAATGCGGTGGTCACGCTGTTCGCATTCCTGGCCATCCTGTGGGGCCTGTCCGGCGCCCTCGAGTTCACCGTCGACGGCCAGACCTACGAGATCTACGGCTACATGGTGTGGGTGGCCTTCGCCTACGCGGTGCTCGGCACCTGGCTCACGCACAAGGTCGGCAAGCCGCTCATCGGACTCAACTACGATCAGCAGCGCTACGAGGCCGACTTCCGCTACAACCTGGTGCGCTTCCGCGAGAACACCGAGGGCGTGGCGCTGTACCGCGGCGAGCAGGGCGAGCTGTCGGGCTTCCGCGAGCGCTTCGCGCATGTAGCGCGCAACTGGTGGTCGATCATGAAGCGCATCAAGCTGCTCAACAGCTTCCGCTACGGCTACAACCAGGCCGCGATCGTGTTCCCGTACCTGGTGGCCGCGCCGCGCTATTTCTCCGGCAAGTTCACGCTCGGCGATCTCACCCAGACCGCCAGCGCGTTCGGACAGGTGCAGGGGTCGTTGAGCTGGTTCATCAACGCCTACGTGAGCTTCGCCAACTGGAAGGCGACGGTGGACCGCCTGACCGGTTTCCACAACGCCGTGATGGGCGCGCAGGCGCAGCAGCGCGCGCATCCCGGCGTGGCCGTGGCACCCGGCGACTCGGACAGCCTCGAGCTGCAGCACGTGGATCTGGCGCTGCCCAGCGGCCGCGTGCTGGTGAGCGACGCGAACCTGACCATTCGCGAGGGCATGCACGTGCTGGTGCGCGGCAGCTCCGGCTGCGGCAAGACCACCCTGTTCCGCGCCATCGCCGGCATCTGGCCATTCGGCCACGGCGCGGTGAAGCTGCCGAAGAACTTCCAGGGGCTGTTCCTACCACAGCGCCCGTACTTCCCGCTGGGCACTCTGCGCGCGGCGGTGGCTTACCCCGCCGCGCCCGATGCCTTCGCCGACGAGCAAATCTACGACGCGCTGGTGGCCGTCGGGCTGCCGCGCATGGCCGAGCGCCTGAACGAGGAGGCGAACTGGGCGATGCAGCTCTCCGGCGGCGAGCAGCAGCGCGTGGCGCTGGCGCGCGCGCTGCTGCACCGGCCGAAGTGGCTGTTCCTGGACGAGGCGACCTCGGCGCTGGACGAGGCGGCTCAGGCCGATCTGCACCGGCTGCTGCACGAGCGCCTGGAGGAGACCACCATCGTCAGCATCGCCCACCGGCCGGGCGTGGGCGAATTCCACGACACCGAGGTGGAGCTTGCGCACGAGGAGGACGGCGAGGCGCGCCACGTGCGCATGACCCAGACCGCACCGGTCTGATCGCCGATCGGACGGAGGAGGCTGGCGCGCGCCGCCGCTGCACGCGCCGCCGACAAGGCGTGCCGCGGATCAGGGGGCGCGCTCGATCCCCGGGCTGGGCGGCACGGGCAGCAGGATCTCCTGCAACACGTCGCCGCGCCGCACGACGATGCCATAGCCGCGCACTTCGATGACCAACGCACCGTCGGGCAAGGTGTCGCCGACGCCGGCCATGACGGCGGGCGCACCGTCCACCGACACCAGTGCCACATCCCGATCCAGCCCACCCCCCGCGACGATCCCGACCAGCACGACGTTGCCGCTGCGCGGCGCCGATGACCCGCCGAACAGCCGGGCCAGCGGCTCGGTGTCCAGGACCTGCGTGCGCGGCGCGGCGTCTCCTGTAGGCGTGGCCACGACCGGCTCGGCGGACAGGCGCCGAGCGCCGAATTCGAGCACCCAGTACGCGCCCAGGGCGAGCAGCGCCAGTCCCAGGAGGAACGACACGAACCGGGGATGCCACAGTCGGCGCATGCGCGCATTATCCCGCAAGGCCGGCCGCAGACGGGTGGCGCGCGCAGAAGGATTTTCCAGACCCGGCATCCTGTGCTAGCGTGGCAGCGCAGGCGGAAATGCGACCGTGATCATGACAGGAATGCGAAATCGGGTGAGAGCGACCACCGCGGGCGGCCTGACCCTGATCGAGATCCTCGTCGTGGTGGCCATCCTCGGCGTGCTCGCGGCGTTGATCGTACCGCGGGTGGTCGGCCGCACCGACGAGGCGCGCGCGGTGGCGGCGAAGCAGGACATCGCCACGATCCTGCAGGCGCTGAGAATGTACCGGCTGGACAACGACCGCTACCCGAGCTCGGCGCAGGGGCTGGACGCGCTGGTGGCACGCCCCGGGTCCGAGCCGATCCCGCGCAACTGGAAGCAGTACCTCGACAAGGTCCCCAAGGATCCCTGGGGTCAGCCTTACCAATACCTGAGCCCGGGGATACATAGCGAAGTCGACGTGTTCTCCTTCGGCGCCGACGGCACCGCCGGCGGCAGTGGAATCGATGCCGAGATCGGCTCCTGGCAGCTGTGAGCGCAGCTCGCCCTCGCGGCGCGTGAGGCGGCCGGGCTTCGCGCGCGCCGCGCACGGCTTCACTCTGATCGAGCTGCTGGTGGCGCTGACGATCCTCGCCATCGCGGCCGCAATCGCGACGCTGTCGGTAGGATCTCGCGAGGGCCGCGACGTGGACGAGGAGGTGCGGCGCATGGCGGCCCTGTTCCGGTTGGCGCAAAATCATGCGGGGATTTACGGGACCGCGCTGGTATGGGAAGCCGATGTGCACGGCTACCGCTTCCGCCGGCTCGACCACGGCGAAGGCGGCGAAGGTGAGTCGTCGCCGCAGGACGACTTGCTGCGCGCCAGGCGTTGGCCCTTCGCCGTCACCCGCATCGAAGCGCAGCCGATCGTGTTCGGCCGGGAACCTCTGCTCCAACCCGGCGTCATCAGACTGTCCACCGCATCCAGGGACCTCCGGCTCGCGCTGGACCCATTCGGCAACCTCACGGAGGCGCCTTGATCCGTTTCGACCGCACCGGGATCCGTTTCGACCGCACCGGGATCCGCTCCGGCTGCGCCGGCTTCACGCTCCTCGAAGTGCTGGTCGGCCTGGCCATCGCAGCGGTCGCGCTGATGGCGTCGATCCGGGCGGTCGGCTCGATGGCGCAGACCAATGCCGCGCTCGAGCTGCGCGCGCTGGCGCAGCTGTCGGCGCACAACCGGGTTTCTGAGCTGCGCGCGACCGGCGCGTTCCCCCCGGTCGGCATACGCACCGTGCCCTGCCCCCAGGGTCGCGCGCAACTGCAGTGCACGGAAGAAACCCAGCCCACGCCCAATCCGCTGTTCCGGCGCGTCGAGGTGCGGGTCGCGCAGCCTTCCGACCCCGACTTCGTGCTGGTGCAGCTGACCGGCGTCCTGCCTCGAGTGCCATGAGACCGCCGCACGGGACGCGCGCGCCCGGCTTCAGCCTGCTGGAGCTGCTGGTGGCGATCGCCCTGCTCGGCGTGCTGGCAGTGCTACTGTGGCGTGGACTCGGCGGCGTCATCGCGCAGCGCGAGCGCATCGACCGCGACGCCGCGCACGTGGAGCGCGTCATTCGCCTCCTGGCGCAACTCGAGCGCGATCTGGCCCAGTGCGCACCGGACATGGTCATCCCCGCCGCAGTCGAAGCCAGCGCCGGGCTGCCGCGTGCGCTGGAGGTTCGGCTTCAGCGTGAGGGCAACGCCCAGCTCGTGATCCTGCGTATCGCGCCTGCCGCCGGCGGCCCGACGCGGCTGCAGCGGGTCCGGTATTTCGTCGAACAAGGCAGTCTGCTGCGGGAAGCATCACCTCCGGGCAGCGGCTGGCCCCTGGCACCGCCGGCTCCGCCGCTGCGCCTGCTCGACGCGGTGGAGCGGCTCTCGGTGCGCCTGCTGACGGTCGAGCCGCGCAGCGCAGCCGCCCCCGGTGCCGCCGTTGCAGGCGGCGATGCGCGCGTCACCGGAATCGAGGTGAGCATCCAGCGCGCGAACGGGGAGCGCTACGTGCGCGTGGTCGCCTTATGAGCAGCGGCCATACGCAGCGCGGCGCCGCGGTGGTCATGGCGATGCTCGCCGTGGCGATCGCGGCGACCCTGGTGGCCGGCACGTTCTGGCGCCAGGAAGTGTTGCTGCGGCGAGTGGACAACGAACTGTCGTTCGCCCAGGCGCAGTGGCTGATGCGCGGGACCATCGACTGGGCGCGCGTGATCCTGGCCGAGGATGCGCGCACCTCGCGGGTGGATCACCTGGGCGAGCCGTGGGCGTTGCAGATCGCCGACACGCGCCTCGACGACTCGAGCGGCACCGGCGCGTATTTGACCGGCGGCATGCAGGACGCTCAGGCGAAGTACAACCTGCGCAATCTGGTGGGGCCCGACGGCATCGTGCCCGCCGAGCTGGAAGTGCTGCGCAGGCTGCTCGCCTTCGCCGAAGTCCCGGAAGCGCTCGCCGGTCCGATCGCGCAGCGCGTGCTCGACGGCATGCCGGCCCCGACCGGCGAAAGCCTTGGAGCGCGCCAGCGGGCCTTGCCGCTGCGCACGCTGGAAGACCTGCTCTCGGTGCCGCAGATCGACGTCGCGCACGTCCAGGCGCTGCATCCGTACCTGACGGTCCTGCCCCAGCCCACACCGGTCAACGCCAACACCGCGAGCGCCCAGGTGCTGGCAGGCGCGATCGTCGGGCTGTCGCTGCCGGATGCGCGCCGCCTGGTGGCAAGCCGGGACCGCGCGCACTTCAAGGATCTGCAGGACGTCCTGTCCCGCGTTCCGGGTGAGCCGCTGCAGGCCAGTCCCGCCCGGATCGGGACCGCCACGCAGTTCTTTCTGATGCAGGGCCAGATCACCCATCGGCGTGCCCGCCTGCAAGCGCAGGCGTTGTTGCTGCGTGCGGGCGCCAGCGCGCGACTCGTCTGGGTGCGGGAGCTGTGATGAACACGCTGCGCGTCCACTTGTGCCCGCTCGCCGAGCTCGGTGCGCAGTCCGCACTCGTTTACGAGTTGCTCGACCGCCGGCGCCGGATCATGCGCCGCGGACAGGCTGTGCCCGCGCTGCTGCCCAAGGCCGGCCGCTGCGAGCTGGTGCTGGCCGCGCCAGACGCGCTGCTGGTGGACGTCGCGTTGCCGCCGAAGATGAGCGGCTCAAGGCTGCGCGCCGCGCTGCCGATGATGGTGGAGGAATTCCTCCTCGGCGACATGGAGGACGCGCTGGTGGTCGCGAGCGCGCCTGAGCGCGCCACCGGGCGCGCCACGGTCGCGATCGTGGACCGCAATCTAGTGCTGCGTGCCCTGGAGTTGTTCAAGCGTCTGCGCACTCGAGTGGTCAGCGCCACGCCCGAGCCGCTCACGCTGGCGGCCGCGCCCGGGTGCTGGCGAGTGCGCCTGCACGAAGCCTACGGCTGCGCGCGCATCGGCCAGCGCCTCGGCATCGCCCTGACGCCATCGCTCGACGGCGGCCCGCCGAAGGAGCTTGCGCTCGCGCTGGCGCAGCAGCCGGCCCCCAGCGCGATCGAAATCGAGGGAGAATGCGACGCTGAGGCTTGGCAGGAGACCTTGCACGTGTCGGTACGCAGGGTGCGCGACGAGCAGCCGGTGGCTCCCGCGGCTGCGCTCGAGTTGCTGCAATACGAAGCGGCGCCGGACGCCGCGGACTGGGCACGCTGGCGCGGCCCGGTCGCGCTGGCCGCCGCGCTCCTGCTGCTGTGGATCGCCGGGCTGAACGCGCAGGCCTGGCTGCTGCAGCGTGAGGAGCGAACGCTGCGCGGGGAGATGGCGAGCCTGGTCAGACAGGCCTTTCCGGACGTCCCCGTGGTGCTCGATCCCGTCGTCCAGATGCGCCGCGGGGTGAGCGAATTGCGTGCCGCGGCCGGCATCGACTCGCCCACCGACTTCCTGCCGCTGGCGATCCGCTTCGCACAAGCGCTCGCCGACGACCGGGCGGTGCGTTCGATCGAGTACCGCGACGCGGCGCTGCACGTGCGCTTTACCGACGCGCGCGTGCTGGAGTCGGCGCAGGCGCGCGCCGCGCTGTCCTCACGCCTGGCGCAGGATGGCCTCGAGGTGCGATTTTCCGACGAGGGCGCGGTGGTGGCGCCGAAGAGGGTGCGATCGTGATGGCGGCACTGCGGAGCTACTGGTTCGGCCTGTCGCGCCGCGAGCGCACGCTGAGTGGCGCCGCGATCGCCATCGTGCTGTGCGTGGCTGCGTTCCTGGTGGCGGTAGAGCCGGCCTGGAAAACGCGGGCCCGGCTGCGGGCCGAGTTGCCCGACCTGCGCGAGCAGGCGGCGGAGCTGGCCGCGCTGGCGCAGGAGGCGGCGCGCCTGCAAGAGCAGCTGGAAGCGCGCCCGGGGGCGGCGGAGCTGGGGGACGCCATCGCGCAATCGCTCACACGGGCGGGGCTGGAGGATGCCAGCATCGCGGTCGTGGGCGAGGAGCAATGGACCGTTCGGGCGCAGGCCGTTCCAGCCGGACAATGGCTGGGCTGGCTGGAGCAGGTCGCGCGCGAGCTGAGGCTGCGCGTGGGCAGCGCGCGGATCGCGCGCAACGACAGTGTCGGGCTGATCGACGTCGAGGCGACTCTGAATGCGTTTCCGAAACGCTGAACGCAGGCCCTGGCGGGTGCGCGCGCTGCAGCTGCTCGCGGCGCTGGCGGTGATCGCCGCCACCGTGATCGCGCGGGCGCCGGCCGCTTGGCTCGCGGACCTGGTGCATGCGCACAGCCGCCTGCGCCTGGTCGATCCGCAGGGCACGTTGTGGCGGGGATCGGCGCAGCTGGCGGTGAGCGACGGCCGTCGGGCGCTGCTGGTATCCGGCCGGCTCACTTGGCGCGCCTCCCCGTCCGGCTTTCTCGGCGCGAAGGTGGAGATCCGCCACCCCGCGGCGCTGGCGCCGGTGCGCCTGCGCCTCGAACCGGGAAGGCTGGAACTCGAAGCGGGACGCGCGCAGGCGCCGGCGGCGGTGCTGTCCGCCCTGGGCGCGCCGTTCAACACCGTGCGCCCGGGCGGCACGCTGCACGTGCAGTGGAGCGGGCTGCGGCTCGAGCGGGCGGCGGCGCACGGTGACGTGCGCCTCGAATGGCGCGACGCGCAGTCGGCGCTCTCGCCGATCGCCCCGCTGGGCGATTTCCTGGTGGTGGTGAAGCTGCGCGGACAGGCGGGTGACGTCGCCTTGCATACGCTGCGCGGCCCGTTGCACTTGGAGGGTCGCGGCTCGCTCAATCAGGGGCGGCTCGACTTCGCCGGGCAGGCGTTCGCGGAAGAGCCGATGCGCGCGGCCCTGCTCGGGCTGATTGGCGTGCTCGGCAAGCGCTCTGGCGATCGCGCGCAGCTGCGGATCGGCACCTGAAGACGATGCGGGAGGTGATGCGGATGAACCCGATGAACACGAAACGCACGCCGCGCGGCGGCCCCCCGGGGCTGGCGATCCACGCCGTTCTCATCCTTGCGCTCGCCACGCCGCTCGCGTGCCCCGGCGCCAAGCCCGCGAAAGAGGAGCAGGTGCGGCTGCGCTTCGTCAACGCCGACATCGAGTCGGTGGTGCGCGCGGTGGCGCATTTCACCGGCAAGCTGATCGTGGTCGACCCACGGCTCAAGGGCACGCTGACGCTGTCCTCCGACAAACCCATGACCAGCGCGCAGGCGCTTGCCGCGCTGCGCTCGGCGCTGCGGGTCCAGGGCATTGCCGTGATCGAATCGGACGGAGTCTGGCGGGTGGTGCCGGAGGCCGATGCGAAAGTGCAGCCCGGTCCGGTGCATGCCGGGCCGACACGGCCGAGCACTGGCGACCACATCGTCACGCAGGTGTTCCAGCTCAAGTACGAGTCCGCGCCCAACCTGCTCCCGGTGCTGCGGCCGCTGGTCACCGCAAGCAACCCGATCAGCGCGTACGCGGGGAACAACACCATCGTGGTGACCGATTACGCCGGCAACGTGCGGCGGGTGGCCGAGATCATCGCGTCGGTCGACACGCCGAGCGCCAGTGCGACCGAAGTAATCCGCCTGCAGCATGCCATCGCCAGCGACATCGCCGTGCTGCTCGGGCGGCTGCTCGACGCCGGCGGCGCCCAGGGCGGCGACCCCGGCCAGCGCGTGAGCGTCCAGGCGGAGCCCTCCAGCAATTCGCTGGTGCTGCGCGCGCCGAGCCCCGCCCGCGCGGAGCAGGTCAAGGCGCTGGTCGCGCGCCTGGACCAGCCCTTGAGCACGGCCACGGGCAACGTGCACGTGGTGCCGTTGCGCAACGCGGAAGCGGCTGCGCTTGCGCGCACGCTGGCCGGCCTCGCCCCGGACGCGGGCGCCCCGCTCGCGTATCCGGCGGGGCAGCAGCGCGCGCCGGGCATGGCGACGGTCGCGTCCAGCCCCACCTCCACGCCGGCGCGCGCTGAGGAAGGCGCGATGCCGGTGGCCATGGGCGGCCTCCAGGGGCAGGCGACGGTGCTTGCGGACACGGCGACCAACTCGCTGATCATCACCGCGCCCGAGCAGATCTACCGGCAGCTGCGCGCGGTGATCGACAAGCTGGACGCGCGGCGCGCGCAGGTGTTCGTCGAGTGCCTGATCGCGGAGGTCACCAGCGATCAGGCGGCAGAGTTCGGCATCCAGTGGCAGCTGGGTTTGGACGACATCGCCGGCAGCTCGACCAACGTGATCGGCGGCACGAACTTCGGCGGCGTCACCCAGAACATCACCTCGGCAGCGCAGAATCTGAGCCTGCTCGGCCCGGGGCTTAACGTCGGCGTGGTGAAGGGAACCATCACCATCCCGGGCGTTGGCGAGATCACCAATCTCACGGCCCTGGCCCGCGCGCTGGAGACGGTGACCAAGGCCAACATCCTGTCCACGCCCACGCTGCTCACGCTCGACAACGAGGAGGCGCAGATCCTGGTGGGACAGAACGTGCCGCTGGTGACCGGGCAGTACGTCACACCGGGCACTGGCGGACCGGTCACGGTGAACCCGTTCCAGACCATCGAACGCCAGGACGTCGGCCTGACGCTGCGCGTGCGACCGCAGATCAGCGAGGGCGGCACCATCAAGCTGGTGATCTACCAGGAGGTGTCGAGCCTGCAGCGGCGCACGGTGGACACGGCCGATGTCGTGCTGAACAAGCGTACCGTGGAGACCAAGGCGCTGGTGGACGACGGGTCCATCGTGGTGCTCGCCGGCCTGGTGGAGGACAACGTGACCTCCACCCGCGAGAAGGTGCCCCTGCTCGGCGACATTCCCCTGCTCGGCGCGCTGTTCCGCTACGACACCAAGCAGCAGGTGAAGACCAACCTGATGGTGTTCATCCGGCCGGTGGTGGTGCGCGACGAGGCGGCCTCGAGACTGCTGGCGACCGACCGCTACGATTACATGCGCAACCTGCAGGAGGTCACGCCGCTGCGGGACCGCGGACCGCTGCCCGCCGTGCGCGGGCCGGTCCTGCCGAAGCTGGACAGCCAGAGCCGGCCGGCGGCCGCGCCGTCGCCAGCGCGTACCTCGTCTCCAGGACCCGGGGCGCCCGCCTATACGCCCCCGCCGGGGCGGCGCTAGAGGCGCATGCCGACGCTCATCCCTTACGCCTTTGCGCGGGCCCACAGCCTGCTGCCGGCCGGTGAGCGCGAAGGCCGCCTGCAGCTGTGGGTGACCGAGGCGACTCCGCCGGTGGCGGTGATGGAGGTGCGCCGCGCGCTGGCGCGCGACGTCGAGCCGATCATGGTCTCGCGGGAACGCTTCGAGGAGGGCCTGCGCGCGGCCTACGCGCAGGCCGATGGCGAGGCGGCGACGGTGGTGGGAGAGGTGCAGAGCGAGATCGACCTGGCGCGCCTGATGCAGGACCTGCCGCAGGTGGAAGACCTGCTCGAGGCGCGCGACGACGCTCCGATCGTGCGCATGCTCAACGCGCTGCTGACGCAGGCGGTGCAGGAGCGCGCCTCGGACATCCACATCGAGCCCTTCGAGAGCTCTTCGGTGGTGCGTTTTCGGGTGGACGGCACGCTGCGCGACGTGGTCCGGCCGCATCGCGCACTGCACGCCGCGCTGGTCTCGCGCATCAAGATCATGGCCGACCTGGACATCGCCGAGAAGCGGCTGCCGCAGGACGGCCGCATCCTGCTGCGCCTCGGCGGGCGCCAGGTGGACGTACGCGTGTCGACGTTGCCGGCCGGGCACGGCGAGCGTGCGGTCCTGCGCCTGCTCGACAAGGAGCAGGGGCGGCTCGAGCCGGAGCGCCTCGGCATGTCGCCTGCCGTGCTGGCCAGCCTGGAGCGGATCGTGCGCCAGCCGCACGGCATCGTCCTGGTGACCGGACCCACCGGCAGCGGTAAGACCACCACGCTGTACGCGATGCTGTCCGCGCTCGACGCCGCCACCACGAACATCATGACCGTGGAGGACCCGATCGAGTACGATCTGCCGGGCATCGCGCAGACGCAGGTGAACCCGCGCATCGGCATGACCTTCGCGCGCGCGCTGCGCGCGATCCTGCGCCAGGACCCGGACGTCATCATGATCGGCGAGATCCGCGACCTGGAGACCGCACAGATCGCGGTGCAGGCGTCGCTCACCGGGCACCTGGTCCTGGCCACCCTGCACACCAACGATTCGATCGCCGCCGTCACGCGCCTGCTGGACATGGGTGTCGAGCCGTTCCTGCTGTCCTCCTCGCTGCTCGCCATCCTGGCGCAGCGCCTGGTGCGGCGGCTTTGCCCCAGCTGCCGCAAGCAGGACAGCAAGGGCCAATGGCATCCGCTCGGCTGCCCGTCCTGCCAGGGCAGCGGTTATCGCGGGCGCGCCGGCGTATACGAACTGCTGCTGGTGGACGATGCCATCCGCGAGGCGATTCACTCCGGCGAGGGCGAGCAGGCGCTGCGGCGCCTCGCGCAGCAACGCGGCTTCCGACCGTTGCGCGAAGACGGCGAGCGCTGGGTGGCGAGCGGCGAGACTTCGCTGGAGGAGCTGCTGCGGGTTGCACGAGAGCAATGAGCGCGGGTCTGTGCATGCGCGCGAGCAACTGCATCGCGAGCCCGAGGACGTAAGCGGTGCCCTCTTACCGCTTCGAAGCGTCGGATGCGGCAGGCCGCGTCGAGAAGGGCGTGCTGGAGGCCGACGGCGCGCGCGCGGCGCGGGCCCAGCTGCGGGCGCGCGGCCTGGCGCCGTTCGCACTTGAGCCGCTCGCGGCCGACGCGGGCGAAGCCCCGGTCTGGGCGCGCCTGCGGCTGGGCGAGCTCGAGCTCACTACCGCCACGCGTCACATCGCCGCACTGCTGTCGGCCAAGCTGCCCCTGGCAACCGCGCTCAGCGCCGTGATCGAGCAGAGCGAGCGGCCGGCGACGCGCGAAGCGCTCTCCGCCGTGCGCAGCGAAGTGGTCGCGGGGGCGCGCTTCGCCGACGCGCTCGGCCGCTACCCGCGGCTGTTCCCGCAGGTCTACCGGGCGACCGTCGCCGCCGGCGAGCAGGCAGGCGATCTCGCACTGGTCATGGAACGCCTGGCCGACTACCTGGAGCAGCGCCAGGCGCTGCGCGGCAAGATCCTGTCCGCCGTCCTCTACCCGGCGGTGGTCACGCTGGTCGCGGCGGCGATCGTCTTGTTCCTGATGACCTACGTGCTGCCGCAGGTGGTGCAGGTGTTCGAGCAGACCTCCCAGTCGCTGCCGTTGCCCACGCGCATGCTGCTCGCCACGAGCGCCTTCCTGCGCGACTTCGGGCTCTGGCTCGTGCTGCTGCTGCCGGCGCTCGGCTTCGCGCTGGCCGCCTGGCTGCGGCGGCCGGGGCCCAAAGCGGCGTGGCACGCCCTGCTGCTGCGGCTGCCGCTGCTCGGCCCGATGCTGCGCACCGTGGACACGGCGCGCTTCGCCGGCACGCTCGCGATACTGGCAGCCTCCGGCGTGCCAGTGCTGCGCGCGCTCGAAGGTGCGCGCGGAACGCTGCGCAATTCGGTGCTGGCGCAGGCAGTGTCCGGGGCGATCGCGCAAGTGCGCGAAGGGGAGGCGCTCGCCAGGGCGCTGGGGGGCGCGCGTGCGTTTCCGCCGATGCTGATTCATCTGATCGCGAGCGGCGAGGCGACCGGGGAGCTCGCCCGGATGCTGGATCGCGCCGCCGCGATCCAGGCTCGGGAAGTCGAGCGGCGGCTGCTGATGCTGACCACCCTGCTCGAGCCGCTGTTGATCCTGGCGATGGGCGCCATGGTGCTCGGCATCGTGCTCGCCGTGCTGCTGCCGATCATCGACATCAACCAGCTGGTCCGCTAGCCCGCATTTCTCACATCGGGTCGGTGTGTGAGAAATGCGGGCTAGCTGGGGCAATCGCTTACCGCCCGCAGCTCGCTGCCCGGGAAGCGACTGGCGAGCGCGGCCAGCTGCGCAGAAACTTGCGCGCTCGGCTCGCGCAGGACGAATGCGGTCTGCGTGACGCGGTGCTCGCGGCTGCCCATTCGCGCCAGGCGCACGCCACGGGCCTGCAGCCCGCGCAGGAACTCGCCGGCGGCCTCCTCGCTGCGGAAGATTCCGAGCGAGATCGCGTTGCGCATCGAGCTCTCTCCCTCCACCGCGTAGTAGTCGGTCACGCCCAAGGCGGTCAGCTCGGCGATGCGGCGATCAACTTCAACGCGGCTCGCCTGCGGCGGGATGAACACCCACCAGCCCGCGACCACGGGCACGCGCGCTTCCGTCGCGCGCTGCATGAGCCCCATCCGCTCCAGTTCGCGCCGCGCCGCCGGCAACTCGACGTCGGAGAAGGTGCCCCACTCCAGGCACGCGCTGCGGCGCGGGGCCGGTGGCGGCGGCGGGATGATGCGCACCTTCTCCGCGTTAACCTGCTGCCCGAGCAGCGCCGAATCCGGGCTGCGCTGGCCGGAGAACAGCAGGGCGTAGGCCGCGAGCGCCAGGTTCGCCAGCACCAGCACCGTGAACACCAGTCTCATGCGCGAGCGATCTCGATCAATCCCTCCAGCACCAGGCTCGGCGCGAGCGCCGCGGGGCGCCGCAGCAGCGGTGCGATGAGATGCGCGCCGCCGCCGCTCAGCAGGATCTGCGGCCGGCCGTACCCGGCATCGATCATGGCTTGCTCAACGCGCTCGATCGCGCCGCACGCCGCCTGCAACGCGCCGCTGTGGATCGCGTCGGCGGTGCCGGTCGGGAACGGCTCGAAGCGCCCGGGCTGCTGCGCCAATCCGGCCGTGCCTCGCGCCAGCGCCTGCGCCATCAGATCGGGGCCGGGCAGGATCAGCCCGCCCAGAAAGCGGCCGTCCGCGGTGAGCGCGTCGATGGTGACCGCGGTGCCGATATTGGCCACCACACAGGCGCCGGCGCGCCGCGCGTGCGCCCCCACCAGCGCCGCCCAGCGGTCGCTGCCGAGCTGCCCCGGCTCGGCGTAGCCGCTCACCACTCCGCACTCGCTTGTCTGGCTGCGTATCCAGTGCACGGCGATCCCCCAGGGCGCGAGCGCTTGCTCGATCTGCGCCTTCGCGTGGTCGCCGGCAACGCTGGAGCCGATCGCCTGCTGCGGTCGAGGCAGCATGTGCAGCGCGTCGGCCAAGTCGGCGGCGCGTGCCGTGAGCACCGATCCCTGCGCCACGAAGCCGCGCTCCTGCCACAGCCCCCACTTGATGCGCGTGTTTCCGGCGTCGATGGCGAGGATCAACCTGCCCTCCGTAGGCCCCCTTCCAATGGCCGCAGGCTCAACTCTCCCGAGTGGAAGCGGCGCAGCCCGGCGGTGGTCTGCAGCTGCAGCGCGCCGTCGTCGGCCACGCCGGCCACGATGCCGGCGTGCTCGGTGCGGTCGGGCATGACAACCGCCACCGCCTTGCCGGCGAGCGCATCGTAGCGCATCCATTCGTCCTTGAGCGGGGCGAAGCCGTGCGCGGCGAACAGCTCCAGCGCATCCGCCAGATGCCGCAGCAGGGCGCCGAGCACGCGGTTGCGATCCTGCCGCACTCCGGCCGCGGTCAGATCGGTCACCGCCTGGTCGATGCGCTGGCGCACGGCCGGCTCTACGCGCACGTTGACGCCGATACCGATCACCGCCGCGCTCGGCCCCAGCACATCGCCCTCGAGCTCGGTGAGCACACCCCCGAGCTTCTGGTAGCGGCACAGCAGATCGTTCGGCCACTTCAATTGCACCTCGTCGCCGCCCAGCTCGCGCAGCGCGCGCACCAGGGCGACGCTCGCGGCGAGGCTCAGCCCGCCCAGGTTGCCCACCCCCTGCTCGAAACGCCACAACACTGAGAACGTCAGTCCACCACCCAGCCCGGAGTGCCAGCGATGTCCGCGCCGCCCGCGTCCGCCGGTCTGCACCTCGGCGGCGAGCGCCAGGCCGCTCGGCGCACCGGCCAACGCCTCGGTGAGCAGCAGCGTGTTGGTCGAATCGACGGCGTCCAGGACATGCACCTGGAAGGTTTCCGCGCGCGCGCCCAGATGGCGGCGTATCTGCGCCGCGTCGAGCCAGTCCACCGGAGTGACGAGCCGGTAGCCGCGCCCGTGCACCTTGAACAGCGTGACGCCGAGCGCTTCCAGCCCCTGCAGCGCCTTCCACACGGTGGTGCGCGACACGCCCAGCGCACGCGCGAGCGCCTCCCCGGAGCGGAAGTCACCGTCGGACAGCAGGCGCAGCGCCCGGAACGTGAGCGGAGCGGGAACGGAAGCGGTCATGGCTGGAACGTAGGCTCGAAACAGGCGGCGGGGCAAGCTAAACCATCGGCGGCCGGTTTGTCAAAGCCGCCCCGCCTGTATACTGCGCTTTGACCTGGGTCAAGCGCCCCGATGCGCTTTCTGGAACACTGCCGCGAGGCGTAACCGCGCAGCGCTTAGGATCCACGTGGGAGGCGACATGTTCAAGAAGATCCTGCTCCCGACCGACGGGTCGGACCTGTCCAAGAAAGCCGTCAAGAAAGGGGTCGACTTCGCCAAATCGATCGGCGCCGGCGTGGTCGGCTTCTTCTCCCCGGAGGACTACCGCGCATTGATGTACAGCGAGTACATCCCGCCCAGCCTGCTGTCCCAGGAAGAGTTCGAGGCCAATGCGAAGAAGGCGGCGCAGAAGCACCTCGCCTTCGTCGAGAAGACGGCGGCTGCCGCTGGGGTGCCTTACGAGGGCTACTTCCTATCCAGCATCGCGCCCTGGGAGGCGATCGTCGAAGCCGCGAAGAAGAAGCGCTGTGACCTGATCTTCATGGCCTCCCACGGCCGCACCGGCCTGGCCGGGATGGTGCTCGGCAGCCAGACCACCAAAGTGCTGACGCACTCGAAGATCCCGGTGTTGGTATGCCGGTAATCCCGGCTTCGGTGTACCGCTAGCCGCTGGATTCGGGGCGCCGCTGCGCCTCGCCCGGAAGCGACGCGCCGGCCCTGGCCGGCGCGAGGAACCAGCTGTCCTTGGGCACGACTTTCGGTCGCTCGGGATCGCCCTCGTAGGCGGGCGTCATGATCTGCACGCCGTACTCGTTGAACACGTCCAGGATGTTCCGGTGCAGCTCGCTGTACAGACGGGCCATCGACGACGGCGTGTCGCAGAAGATGTTCAACTCGTAGGTGATGCAGAAGTCTCCCAGCGCCTTCTGCAGCACGAAGGGAGGCGGCTCGGGCAACAGCCCGGCGGTGCGCTGCGCGGCCATCAGCAGCATCGCCTCCACCTGCCGCCAGGGCGTCTCGTAGCCGATCCCCACCGTGGTGTGCAGGATCAGACCACGCTCCCGGGCGAGCGTGCTGTAGTTGATCACGTTGCCGTTGAGCAGGATCGAGTTGGGCACCACGATTTCCTCGTTCTTGGGCGAGCGTAAATGCGTCACCTGCAGCCGGATCTGGGTGACGTCCCCGATCAGTCCCTCCACCTGAATGCGGTCGCCAACCCGGAACGCGCGCCGGTAAGTCATGGTGTAGCCGGCGATGATGTTGCCGATCACCGAGGTCGAGCCGAGCGAGAACATCACGCCCAGGAAGATCGATACGCCCTTGAACGCGGCGGACTCCGACCCCGGGATGTACGGGTAGGCCACCACCACGGCGAACGCGACGACCAGGAGGCGGACGATGCGGTAGGTCGGCATCGCCCACTCCCGGTCGAAGTCCCGCAGCACCACCGTGCCATGCTCCACTGCCGCGAAGAACAAGTGCAGGAGTCTGAGCAGGTAGCGGGTTACCACGGCCAGGACGGCGAGGAATACCAGGCTGGGCAAGGCCGAGAGCAGGCTGCTGCCGATCGACCCCAGCGGTCCAAGCACCAGGCTGAGCAGACGCTCTCCGAACACTCGCGTCGCCGGATACTGGCTCAAGATGAACTGCAAGCACAGGTATGCCAGAACGAGCACCGCCAACAGATGCAGAAAGCTCAAGCCGCTTCGCAGTCCCCGCCACAGCTGCTCGGCGCGTACCAGCCGAAATGACTGTATGCCGAGGTCGTGAACGCGTGCCCGGTAGCGCAGCTCCAACCCGGTTACGAGGCGTCGAAACAACCAGCGCAGCGCGAGCAGCGCGGCGGCGAGCGCGGCCAGCGCCGACAGCGAGTAGGCGGTGCTCATGAGCAGCGCGCGCGGCTCCCGGTCGCGTCTGTAGCGGGTCACCGCCTCCGCAATCGCATCGCGATGCAAGTTGGCCAGCCGCTGGCGCCGCAGCCCTTCGACGCTGGCATCGGCCTCGACCACGGCCATGATTCGGCGTTCTCCGGCCACGATCAGCGACATGTCATCCGACTCGAACACGCGGATCGCGCCGGCGGGAGTGTCGCGGTCGGCGGCAATTTCCCTGATACGCGCTTCGATCCCGGCAGCGCGTCGCTCGGCCGGGTAAGACGCGCTGCCGCGCACCCGCAACAGCGTCCTGCCGTCGAGCGTGACGGGCGCGGTGTGCCAGTGCGCCTCGCGCTCGGCGTTCTCCACGCTCGACGCCGATGCCGCGGCGCCGGGCACGTGGGGCTGGGTCGCACTCGCGGAGGGCTCCTCGCCGCGCGCGTCCCGCGCCAATCCGCCAACTACGAGTATGGCAAGGGAGACGGCGGTCGCCGCCCCTTTGGCGATCCAGGCACCGGCTCTCGGACCGCCGGCAGGTTCGATTGGTGGACGATTCAGATGAGTTCCTTCACGCGAAGACGGAGAGCTGCCCTGCGTCAGAACAGGAGCTTGCCGTAGAGCAGCAGCCCGGTGTAGCGGAAGTCGAACTTGGCTTCGAGGTCGATGCCGGGCACACTGCTGTCCTCCTCTCCCTCCAGCAGCACGCGCACGCTGTTGAGCCCGGCCCCCAGCGCGAACCGCTTCCATGGCCGGTACTCGAGCGCGAGCGTGCTGTCCACGATAGCGCCCTTGAATCCATCGAAGGCCAGGTACAACGCCTCCAGGGAGCTGCGCATGTACCAGTTGCGCGTCAACAGAACGTCGAGCCGCAGCCCGAGCAGCGGCAGCGGAGCCGTGACGTCTTCGCCGGTCGTGCCCTGCGTCGCCGAGCTGACGCTCAAGCCGATGTCGGTGATGTGAAATCCGACCGAGCCGGCGAAATCGACGCGATCGTCCTGGATGAACGAATAGCTGTAGCGCACGTTGTAGAACGCCAGGTCGAACTCGCTTTGCACCGTCGTGCCGACCGGGTAGGTGACGCCATCCAGCTCGATCTCCGTCTCGAGTGTTCGCGTCGCGTCGCGATCGAGATCGAACCAGGTGAAATCGAGGCGGTGCCGTCTGCTCTTTCCGAAGCGATACAGCGCGTCCACGCGGAAAGCGCTCTGCGAGGTCTCCAGCCCCAGGACATTCTCCAGGTCGATCTCCAGGCCGGCGCCGGCCGCGCCCACTCGAGCCGACCCGTCCATGCTGGTCAGCATCCCTCCCACGGCGATGCTCGCCTTCTCCCATGGACCGGTTTCCTCCGCGAGCGCGGGTTGTGCCATCGCCGCCGCCAGCAGTGCTGCCGTCGCCAGTTTCCCCTTTGAGCACATCTTGGAACCTCCCGTCGTTCAGAATAATCCCCAGTCCCAGTGCGGGCCCGGGCAACGCCATGGCAACCCGTCAGGACGCGTACCGCAGTCGACATTGCGAGCTCCCCCTCGGTTCTCTGGGAAGTCGTCAAAACCCTTTCGGCGAGCAGCGTCACCCGATGCCGATTGCGCAGGACAGTATAGCGCCCAAGGTCAGACTCCTTGACCTGGGTCAACCACGTGATGCGCCGCGTGGAATGCGGGCCCGGTCGTTCCAATCGAGACGGCCGCCGCCTGGCGGAAATTGCGCTACGCTTGCAGTGCTGTCCGAGGAGTCGAAACCCGTGAAGTTCATTGGCCAGTTGCTGGGCCAGCATCTGCAGCGCTACCCGCGCATGGAGCTGGCGGACATCTACAAGCTGCTGCACCAGGCGGCGATGGGGGCGGGTCATGCCGTTAGCGAGCCCGACGCCGCGCGTGCGCTGCTGCGTTCCGAGGCGCGGGACCTCGGCGACGGTCCGCCCGAGCCGATCGCCGACCCGATCTCGCCCGACGGCAAGCTCGCGCGCATTCATCTGCGGCCCTACGTCGCGGCGGGGCGCGATCTGGACGCCCTGGCCGACGCTTTCCTCCAGACCGCGCAGCGTTTCAGCGCCTCGCCCGAAAAGCTCGCCAAGTTCTGCGGCTGCCTGGGCGACCTCGCCGACGCGCGCGGCATTCCCTTCGGCCGCGAACAGGTGAGCGGGTATTTCGACGCGATCGCCGCGCAGGGCTATCCGATGGTACGGCACTCCGACGCGTATCGCGCCGCTTACCGGCCTGCTTACCGCGTGGTATTGCTCGAGCTGCTGCCCGCCGCCTAGGCCGTCTTCTCGTCGCGGTGGGCGGCGAATGCGATCCGGTCGAGCACGCCAAGCAGAACCGCCGACACGACGAAGGTGAGGTGCAGGATCACGTACCACATGATCTTGTCGTTGTCGGTCTGCTGCGCGTTCATGAACACGCGCAGCAGATGGATCGACGAGATGGCCACGATGGAGGCGGCGACTTTCAGCTTGAGCGTGCCTGCGTCGAGCTTGCCCAGCCAGCCGAGCGTGTCGGTTCCCACCGCCTCGATGCGCGAGACGAAGTTCTCGTAGCCGGAGAACATCACCATCACGATCAGGCTACCCACCAGCACGATATCGATCAGCGCCAGCACAGTGAGCACGAGATCCGCTTCGGTCGTGACGAGGATGTGCCCGAGCAGATGGACCGCTTCCTGGAAGAACTTGACGCCCAAGGCCAGCAGCGCCAGACCGAGCCCCAGGTAAAGCGGGGCCAGCAGCCAGCGGCTTGCGAACAGCAGCTTCTCCACGCTCCGTTCGAGCATCCAGATCGCCCTCCAGGTTGCGACGCGCGGATTGTACCGGTTCCCGGACGACATTGGACCGCCTTGCAGCGCAGCGCCGATCGGTTACGATGCTGCACATGCAACCGGCTCTGAACACCCGCCGGCACGAGCGATTCCGGAGACCTGCGCATGAAGATCACCGCGATCGAGACCATCCGCCTGCCGGACCGGCCCAACCTGTTGCTCGCGCAGATCTACACCGACCAGGGGCTGACCGGCCTGGGTGAGACTTCCCGCGGCGCGGCCGCGGTCGAAGCGCAGATCCACGAGCTGGTCGCGCCCGCGCTGCTCGGCAAGGATCCTCTCGCAATCCAGCAGCACAGCCGCCAGCTGATGAACAGCTATCTCGGCTTCGCCAGCGCCGGCGCCGAAGTGCGTGCAGCCTCGGTGGTGGACATGGCGCTGTGGGACATCTTCGGTCAGGCGGTGAACCAGCCCATCTACCAGCTGCTGGGCGGCGCCTGCCGCGACCGCATCCGCACCTACAACACCTGCGCCGGCTACCACTACAACACGCGCTCCGTCGCGCGGCGGCAGATCACGGCGCAGGACAAACCCGAGGGTCCGTACGACGACCAGATCGCCTTCACGCAGCGCGCCGACGAGCTGGCAGAGAGCCTGCTGTCCGAAGGCTTCACGGCGATGAAGATCTGGCCGTTCGATCCGCTCGCCGAGCGCAGCGCCGGGAGCTTCCTGTCGCGGGAGGACTTGGAGCTGGGCCTCGCGCCCTGGCGAAGGATCCGCAAGGCGGTGGGCGATCGCATCGAGGTGATGGCGGAGTTCCACTCGCTGTGGAGCCTGCAGCAGGCCAAGCAGATCGCCCGGGCGCTGGAGGAGTTCCGCCCCTACTGGTCGGAGGATCCGATCAAGATGTGCGACGTCGCTACGCTCAAGGAGTACGCCAGGTCGACGTCGATTCCGGTGTGCGGCAGCGAAACGCTCGGCGGCACGGCACCCTTTCGCGACATGCTGCAGGCGCAGGCCGCCGACATCGTCATGCTCGACGTGGGCTGGTGCGGGGGGCTGACCGAAGCGCGCAAGATCGCCGCGCTCGCTGAAAGCTACCAGCGCCCGGTCGCGCCGCACGATTGCAACGGCCCGGTGGTGTGGGTCGCCTCCATCCACCTGATGATGCATATCCCCAACGCGCTGATCATGGAAGCGGTGCGCGCCTACTACAGCACCTGGTACCGGGACGTGATCACCGAGGTGCCGACGGTGAAGGACGGCTACATCTACCCCCTCACCGGCCCGGGCCTCGGCACCAGGCTGCTGCCGGACTTGCCGAAGCGGGAGGGGGTGCAGCTGCGGCGCAGCACGCCTTGAACGGAGTCCCGGATTCCGCTTCGCTGCATCCGGGCTACACTCTGCTGCCGGACTGCACTGGGCGAGAAACAACCACGGAGGACAAGCGATGCCCGCCGAAAACCTGCGCATCGTCGACATCAAGGCGATTCCGACCTCTTTTCCGGTCGACCCCAAGAACAGCGTCACGCTCGGCATCGGCCGTGCGGTGAAGCGCGATGCGGTGATCGTCAAGGTCAGCACGGATGCCGGCATCGTCGGCTGGGGCGAGGCGCATCACGGGCGGGCGCCGGGCTCGGTCGCCCATCTGGTCAACAACACGCTGAAGCAGCTCGTACTGGGTCAGGATGCGCACGACGTGGTCGGCGTGTGGCAGAGGGTGTACGTGAAGCAGCTCGGCAGCCACGGCATGGGCGCGGCCGCGGCCATCGGGCTGTCCGGCATCGACCAGGCGTTGTGGGACATCCGCGGCAAGGCCGCGGGCCTACCGCTCTACAAGTTGCTGGGCGGGCGCTCGCAGCGCATCGCGGCCTACGCCGGCGGCGTCTCGCTCGGCTACCAGGAGCCGCAGGCGCTGGTGGCCGAGGCGCAGCCGCTGGTGGCCGGCGGGTACAAGGCGCTCAAGCTGCGCGTGGGCGACACGCCGGCGCAAGATCTGGCGCGGGTGGCCGCGGTGCGCAAGGCGCTCGGCGACGACGTCGCCATCCTGAGCGACGCGAACACCGGCTACAGCGTCGCCGACGTGCGCCGGGTCATGCCGGGTTTCGAAGCGCACGGCGTGGGCTGGCTGGAGGAGCCGTTCCCACCCCACGACTACGCGAGCTACGCGCAGGCCGCCTCGTTCGGCAACGTGCCGCTGGCCGCCGGCGAGAACCATTACACGCGCTTCGAGTTCCATCGCATGATCGAGGACGGAGTCATCACCATTCTGCAGCCCGACCTGTCGAAGTCCGGCGGGGTCACCGAATGCCTGCGCATCGCCCACCTCGCCTCCGCGTGGAAGCTGCCGATCAACCCGCATACGTCGATGACCGGGATCAACATGGCGGTCACGATCCATTTCCTGTGCGCCATCGATAACGCCGGCTACTTCGAGGGCGATGTGTCCAAGGGCAACCGTTTCCGCGACGAGCTCGTCGCCACGCCCTACACGGTAGGCAGCGACGGCTGCGTCGCGCCGCTGGAGAAGCCGGGCATCGGCGTGGAGGTGGACGAGAAGTTCCTGCAGGCCCATCCGGTCATCGAAGGACCGGCCTATATCTAACCTGGCGCGCAGTGTGCTTGCCGCACCCTGCACGATATCGATCAGGAGGCAATCTTGAAGACATCGAACTTGCTCGCGGGAGCCGTCCTGCTGCTCGGCTGCGCAGCGGGCGCCCAAGCGGCCGATGGCGGTATCCCCGCCGAGACCCAGGCGCGGCTGTTCCAACCCGTCCCGGACAAGGCGGTGATCTACCTGCTGCGCGACCGGGGCGACCTCTGGCGCTTCGACATCCGGGTTCTGCTCGACGGGCGCGACATGGGTGCGACCTCGCCGAACAGCTACTTCCGCTGGGAAGTGCCGCCCGGTCCGCATGTGATCGTGTCGGACACCAACCCCCCGGCGGTACTCGAGCTCAGCACCCAGCCCGGCGGCCTGTATTACGTGTGGCAGGACATCAACGTCGGCTTCCTGCGCGCGGAGTCGCGGCTGGAAGAGGTCAACGCGTACACCGCGAAGCAGACGATGGACTCGGCGGTGCTGTTGACCGGGAACTAGATCCTCATCCGAGCGCAAGGCTGCGTAGCCCGGATGACGCGCAGCGGAATCCGGGATCCGGGATAGCACCGATCAGGCCACGGCGTAGATCATTCCCGATCCCGCTGCGGTCAGCAGCACCACCAGCCACGGCGCCACGCGCCACCACAGCAACGCGAAAGCCGCGAGCGCCAGCGCGGCGTCGCGCACGCTGGTGATGCCGCCCACGGCGACCGGATCGTAGAGCGCCGCCAGCAGCAACCCGACCACCGCGGCGTTGATGCCGGCGAGCGCCGCACGCACGCTGCGGTTGCCGCGCAGCTGCTGCCAGAACGGCAGCGCCCCCAGCACCAGCAGGAATGCCGGCAGAAAGATGGCCGTCAGGCACAGCAGGCTCCCGACCCAGCCGTTCGGCTCGACGCGCATCACCGCCCCCAGGTACGCGGCGAAGGTGAACAGCGGCCCCGGCACCGCCTGCGCCGCACCATATCCCGCCAGGAAATCGTCGCGGCTCACCCAACCGGGCGCCACCACTTCCGCCTCGAGCAGCGGCAGCACGACGTGCCCGCCGCCGAACACCAGCGCGCCGGCGCGGTAGAAGCTGTCGAACATCGCCAGCGCCCCCGGGCCGCTGAGCTTCGCGGCGACCGGCAACAACAGCAACAGCACGAAGAAGCCCACCCAGGCGGCGATGGCGATCGAGCGCCCGGCGGGAATCGCAATCGCCTCCGCGCCGGCCGGCGCGGCGACCGGCAGCAGCCGCCAGCCGGCCACACCGGCGGCGAGAAGCACGGCCACCTGCGTCAGCGATCCCGGACGCCACAGGCAAGCGCCGGCGGCCAGCCCGGCGATGACTACCCGCGTGCGATCCGTACACAGCGCGCGTCCCATGGCCCACACCGCCTGCGCCACCACCGCCACCGTCACCACCTTCAGGCCATGCAGCACGCCCTCGTGCAGGACATCGCGCAACGCATGCATGCCGTAGGCGAACAGCAGCAGGGCGATCGCCGACGGCGCGGTGAACCCGACCCAGGCCGCGATTGCGCCGGGGATGCCGGCGCGCAGCTGGCCGATGGACATGCCGACCTGGCTGCTCGCGGGGCCGGGCAGGAACTGGCACAGCGCCACCAGGTCCGCGTAGGTGTGCTCGTCCAGCCAGCGGCGGCGCGCGACCAGCTCTTCGCGCAGGAAGCCGATGTGCGCCACCGGGCCGCCAAAGGAAGTGAGGCCCAGTTTCAGGAACACCAGCAGCACCTCGAGCGCCGATGCGCGCGGGTGGACGGAGGGGGCAGCGGAAGACATGGGCCGAGCGTGGTCGACGCCGGAACTGTACACCAGCGCCCGTGGCCGCTGCGCAGGCGAGCCGCTGGTGTATCCTTCGGGCGCGGCCGGCAGCGCGATGGCCCAAAGCCCGGTCATCGCAACACGAGCAACACTGGGCCGCGCGAGGAGGAGATCGACCTGCATGCCGCTCGCTGCACGGATCTGCGCCGTCGCGCTCGCCGCCGTGTGCGCGCCAGGAGCCGCGGCGGCCGCCGACTTTCCGAGCAAGCCGCTGCGCATCATCGTGCCGTTCCCACCGGGCGGCTTCAACGATCAACTGGCGCGCACCCTGGGCCAGAGGCTCGCGGAGCGCTGGCGCCAGCCGGTGGTGGTCGACAACCGCGCGGGCGGCAGCACTCTGGTCGGCACCGATCTCGCCGCGAAGGCGCCGCCCGACGGCCACACGCTGCTGGTGGTGTCGTTCGCCTTCGCCGTCAATCCCAGCCTGCACGCGCGCTTGCCATACGACACCCTGAGGGATTTCACGCCGGTCGTGCTGGCCGCGGGCGCGCCCAATTTCCTAGTCGTGAATCGCGACATGCCGGTTAAGTCGGTGCGCGAGTTGATTCGGGCGGCCAAGGCACGCCCCGGCGCGATCGACTATGCCTCGGGCGGCAACGGCACCTCCCCGCACCTGTGCATGGAGCTGCTCAAGAGCATGGCCGGCATCGACCTGGTGCACGTCGCCTACAAGGGCAGCGCGCCGGCGGTCACCGACCTGATCGGCGGTCAGGTGCAAGTGGCGTTCGACAACGCGCCGAACGTGCTGCCTCACGTGAAGGCGGGCAAGCTGCGTGCGCTCGCGGTATCCACCGCCGCGCGCTCGCCGCTGGCTCCCGAGCTGCCGACCATCGCCGAGGGCGGCGTGCCGGGCTTCGACGTCGAAGTGTGGTTCGGTATCGTGGCGCCGGCCGGCACGCCGCGGGACGTGGTGGCGCTGATCAACGCGGAGATCAACCGCGCGCTGGCGCTGCCCGAGGTGAAGCGCCGCTTCGCCGAGCAGGGCGTGCGTACCATCGGCGGCACACCGGAGCAGTTCGGGGCGTATCTGCAGGGCCAGATTGCGCGCTGGGCCAAAGTGGTGAAGGACACCGGCGTGCGGATCGAGTGAAGGGTTCGCTTGCGCACCAAGCAGGTGAGGAGCGTTTCTCGGGAGATCATCGACCATGGACGAAGTCACGACGGAGCGCCGGGGCGACATCGCCCTGGTGACGCTGAATCGCCCGCAATCGCTCAACGCCGTGAACCGCGCGCTGCGCCGCGCGCTCATCGCCGCGCTGACGCAGGTCAATGCCGACGCGGGCGTGCGGGCGGTGGTGATCGCCGGCGCCGGCGAACGCGCCTTCTGCTCGGGGCAGGACTTGAGCGAGACCGCCGAATACACGGTGAACGACATCGATCAGTGGCTGAGCGAGCAGCATGCGATGTATCAGGCGGTGCGCGAGCTGGACAAGCCGTGCGTGGCGGCGTGGAACGGTGTGGCCGCGGGCGCCGGCTATCAGCTCGGGCTGTGCGCCGACCTGCGCGTGGGCTACCCGCAGATGAAACTGGGACAGCCCGAGATCAAGGCCGGGCTGGCGAGCATCGTGGGCTCGTACCTGATGACGCTGCACCTAGGCCTGTCGCAGAACCAGCAGCTGTCGCTCACCGGGGAGCTGATCGACGGCGAGCGCGCCTACCAGCTGGGATTGATCAACTACCTGGTGCCGCGCGATCAGGTGCTGAGTAAGGCCATCGCGGTCGCGCAGGAGCTGACGCGGCTCGGCGCCACGGCGGTGCGCCTCACCAAACGCCGCTTCCGCGAGCTGAGTCAGCCCGGCTTCGACGCCGCGCTGGAAGCGGCCGGGCAAATCCAGAAGGAAGCCTACGCGAGCGGCGAGCCGCAGGCGGCGATGAAGCGCTTCTTCGAGGCGCGCTCCAAGAAGACTTCCTGAAGGAGACATCCTCAAGCCGCGAAGCGAGCGGGGTCGGTGTTGCCGCCGCACACGACGACGGCGACGCGCTCGCCCGCGGTCGGCTGATACCTGCCGGAGCGCAGGCCGGCGAGCGCCGCCGCGCCGCCGGGCTCGGCCAGGACGCGCAAGCTGTCCCACAGCGCGCGCTGCGTCTGTCGGATCTCTTCGTCGCTCACCAGCACCACCGCGTCCACGAAACGCTGCGCGATGGCAAACATCAGGCTGCCGACCCGGCGCGCACCGAGCGAGTCCGCGGCGATGCCGCCGACGTCCACGTCCACCGGCGCGCTCGCCTGCACCGCGGCGTGCAGCGTCGGGCAGCGTTCGGGCTCGATGGCGACCACTTTGACGCGGCCGGCCAACCAGGCCGCCACTCCGCCGATCAAACCGCCGCCGCCCACGCCGACCAGCACCGTGTCCAGGCCCTCGGTCTGACGTTCCAGCTCGCGCGCGAGGGTGCCCTGCCCGGCCAGGACTTCGGCCTGGTCGTAGGCGTGCACCTCCAGCGCGCCCGTCTGGCGAGCGCGCTCGCCGCTCGCCGCGTACGCCTCGGCGTAATTCGCGCCCGCCAGGACCACACGCGCGCCGTAGCGGCGTAGGCGCTCGACCTTCACGTCGGGCGTGGGCTCGGGCACGAAGATCTCCGCCACGTGGCCGAGCTGCCGCGCCGCGTACGCCACCGCTGCGCCGTGGTTGCCGCCCGAGGCGGCGATCACGCCGCTGTCGGGCACGCTGCTCGCGAGGATGCGGTTGAACGCGCCGCGCGGCTTGAACGAGCCGGTGTGCTGCATCAGCTCCAGCTTGAGCGTGAGCCGGGCGGGCGAGCCGAACGCACGCGGCTCGAGCGCGATCACCGGGGTCACGCGCACGTGCGGCGCGATGCGCGCGGCGGCCGCTTCGATGTCGAGGGGGGAGATCACGGGCGAGAGGATACTAAGAAAGGCCAGCCATCACCGGCCCACCCTTTGCTTGATACGCCCGGATTCCGGCGGCGTCGGCCCGTTCGGCGCCACGCGGTGTTGCCCGGTTGTCACATCTTTCACACATCGGCTGCGCAATGTTCGCACTCACCCGGACCAAATCCAAGAAGCAGACCCCAGCGGCGGACGCGCTGGCCGTCACCCAGTTGCTGGTGGAGGGGCTGCCGCGCGACGACCCGCTCGCCGCGCTGCGCGAGCTGGCAGCGCAGCTCGACCGCATCAAGGCAGACGATGAGGTGCGGCCGTACCGCGCGTTCGAGATCGTCGATCTCATCGATCGCGCCGGCCGGCCGCACTATCGCAAGGCCGCCCACGAGTACGTTCTGGGCCAGCGTCGGCTCACCAAGTTCCAGGAGACGCAGCTGTGGACCAGCGTCTCCGCCTACCTGTTCGAGCTGTCGCAGGGGTATCGCTACTGCCTGGCGAAGTACGAGGTGGGCGCCGACAGCATCGGCAGCCTCACTCCCCTGCTGCCGGTGATCTGCGCGCGCGCGCTGCGCATCGGCGCTGCGCGCCTGAAGTGGTCGTACCTGCGTTACCGCCCCCTGGAGCCGCGGCATTGGAGCGAGCTTGCCGCGCTTTATCTTCTCGCGGAGACGAACGGCTTCGCGCGCCAGGTTCTGCCGCTGTATCGCGGCGCGGCGCAGGATTCCTGCGTCGAGCACGAATTTCTGAAGGCGTTGATCCTCGCCATCTCCTCGCCCACGGCCTTGCTGCCCGAGCAGATCGAGATCGCGGAGCGCCTGATCGTGCGCTCGGTGACCGATTTCGTGATCAGCGCAGCGGTCACCGACAAGCTGCAACACTACATTGACTTGCGCTCGGACGCCGGGCCGCAACGGCTCAAGGCGGGAGAGAAACTGAACTTCACCGCGCGGGCCTTCGGGGTGTGCCGGGCGGTGGACCGGCTGCAGGCGATCGACCGCGGCCTCGAGCAGGGCGAACTCACCCCGCGCGAGCTGAGTCTCACCCAGGAGTTCGAGACCGAGGTCATTCGCGCCACGATCCGGCACTTGCTGCGCCAGTGGAGGCCGCCGCTGCCGCAGCGCCGGCACAGGCGGCAGCGGCAGTCGACGCCGCTCACCGTGGTGCACGACCCGGACGAGGTGACCGCCAACATCGGCGGTCTGTCCTATCCCTTCGTGAGCGAGCAGGAGACCTGGCTGATGGACAACCGCAGCGACAGCGGCCTGCACGCCGTCGTGATGAGCCCGCAGGGCCGCTGGATCGAGGTCGGCAGCCTGATCGCCTTCCGTGAGGGCGAAGACGCCAT
>DATBMG010000191.1:0-3097 GCA_036554965.1 Burkholderiales bacterium | reverse complement strand
CGCGGACTGCGTGCGCGTCATCGCTCAGTCGCACTTGTATCCCGCCAATTGCCGGCTGGTGGATGCGGACGAGGCGCTGGTAAACGGCGCCGGCGACGGCAGCCACGCCATCCTGGTGATCACCTTCGAGTCGGCCGACCGCGCGCAGGACCAGGCTTTGCAGCGCGCGCTGGAGATCGTGCGCGCGCACGGCGGCGAGTACGACGAGCAGGCCCTGGGCCGCGAAGGCGCGCAGCGCGAGGGCGCGGCCGGGCAGTGGCGCGACGCGTTCATCCGCATGCCCTACTGCCGCGAGGCGCTCACCCCGCGCGGCATCATCGTGGAGACGTTCGAGACGGCGATCACCTGGGACCGGTTCCAGGATTTTCACGCGCAGGTAAAAGCGGCCACCGAGCGCGCGATCCGCGAGGTGACCGGCAAGTCGGGGCTGGTGACCTGCCGCTTCACGCACGTCTATCCGGACGGCCCGGCGCCGTACTTCTCGTTCCACGCGGCAGGCGACAAGCAGCGCATGATCGAGCAGTGCTGGCAGATCAAGATCGCCGCGTCGGAAGTGCTCAACCGCCTGGGCGGCAGCATCACGCATCATCACGCAGTGGGCCGTGACCACCGGCGCTGGTACGACAGGCAGCGCCCCGAGCTGTTCGCGCAGGCGCTGCGCGCCGCGAAGAAGCGGCTGGACCCCAAGGGAATGCTCAACCCCGGCGTACTGTTCGATCCCGTCTGAGCCGGCAGCGGCTCAACCGCTCCTCACGCCAAAACCCTCTCCCGGCCCTCACCCTACTCTCTGCGGCAGGCGGGAGAGGGGACCTCTCTAGTCCGTTCGGAAGCGGAACCGTTTTACGCAGCGCCGAGCGCGCTGCACCTTTCGGCAAGGTTTCCGGCAGCCCTCGCGCGGGCCTCGCGGCACGGATCTTGCGCGTCTCGAGAGTCAAGGCAATGGCATCTCCATCATCGCACGCTTCACAGGAGATAGCGAAATGAACTTTCTAGTATGTGCCGCGACCGTGCTCGCGGTCCTGACGCACGAGGAAGGTTTGGATCGGAACGCCGTGTGCTCCACCTGGGCGCAGAACGCGATCATCGGCGGCTCGCACGCGTTGATGGGACACTCGCGCACGATGATCCCGCTCACGCGCGAGCACATCCGCGAGTCGGTCGAGCACGGCGAGCTGTTCAACATGGACGGCATCCCGGTGCTGGTCGAGCACTACGAGGAGCCGGAGAGCAAGGCGTTTCTCGAGGACAGCGTGCTGTACGGCTACGACTTCGTCATGCGCACGCCGAAACACGAGTTGCCCACCACACCCGAGCAGGCGTTCGATCTGTTTCTCGCCATCTGCCAGAGCGGCGACCGCATCGTGAGCCGCTAGCCCGTTGCCTGGCGGCGCTGCGCGCGAGCGGCCGCAACTGCTCTGCGGGCGCCGCGGCTGCGGCCTGCAGCCGTCAACGACGCCGGGCGCGGCGAGACGATGCCGTGCGAGCGGCGGTGCGCGCTGGCGTCGATCGAGCGGTCCCGGCGGCGCAGCGGCGCCGGCCGCCGCGCAACTGCCACACGTCTTCGAGCGTGTCCACCAGCGCGCGGATCACGGGATCGCTCTCGCGCTTGCCGAGGTAAAGGAAGCGCAGGCAAGTTTTCAGGCGCACCTCGCGCCACAGGCACACCGCCCCGGTTGCGGCCTTCTCGACGGCGATGTCCTCGCGCATCAGCGCGACGCCCAGGCCGGCTTCCACCAGGGAACCGACGACGAACTCGTCGTCCGCCTCGACGACTTTCGCGGGGGCGATGTCGTGCGCCTGGAACAGCGCGCTCGCCAGCTGGTGGTGAGTGCTGATCGCGGGCGTCATGATCCAGGGCTCGGCGGCGATGTCCGACCAGGCTGTGCCCCCGATGCGCTCACGCCACGCGGCCGGCGCAGCGATCCTGTAGACCACGTCGCGCAAAACCAGACTGCGGACGCCGGGATGCGACAGCTCGCCGTAATAGAAGCTCGCGTCCAGCTCGCCGTTGCGCACCTTCTCGAATGCAGCGCCGGTGACCTCGTGCTGGAGTTGCAGCTCGATCCCCGGATAGCGCTCGACCGCGGCGCCGGTCAGCGCGCCCAGGCGCGTGAACTGCGCATCGGAGACCGTGCCCACGCGCGCAACACCAGCCACTTCACCTCTGATGGCGCGCGCCTCGTTGCGCAGCGCCTGTGCGGCGGACAGCAGCTTCTGCGCTTCCCCGAGCAGGCGCTTGCCGGCTGCCGTCAACGCCATCCCGCTCGACCTGCGCTCGAACAGCTCCACTTCCAGCTCCTCCTCGAGCGCCTTGATCTGTGCGCTTACGGCGGGCTGGCTGATATGCAGCCGGTCTGCGGCGCGCGTCAAATGGCCCGCCTCGGCGACTGCCACGAAGCTGCGTAGCTGATAGAGCTCCACCGGGTTCCTGGGGTGCTTGGTCGAGGCCTCATGGTAGCACGGTTTGCTGCAACGCAATATGGTGGATCAATGCAGCTGATGGTGCCCATCCAAAGAAACGATTTGAGCCTTCCTCCGGCCTGGGCTACCCTATCGAACAGTCCGAGTAAGTGATTGGTAATAATGGAGATACCGTATGAAATTCAGAACCATCTGGACGGAACCCATGGGCATGCTGCTGGCCTCCGGCAGCCCGGGGAGCGCGCTCGCGTATCAACTGGGCGTGGCCGATCTCGAGGCCACCATGTCGCGTCGCAATATGGCGACAGAAGGCTGCCCGGAGGACCGGCCGGAAAGCGCGGAACCGCGCTTCGAGGACGCGTTCTTCCACCGCGCACGGGCGCTGCGCTGACCTGCCGACGAGCCGCCTGCGTGACCGGTGCGAAAGGGCTATATTGCCCGCATGCACCGGCTCGTCGCGCTGTTAATTCTGCTGCTGGCCGCGCTCATGTCGCATGGCCAGAGCGCACCGGTGATCGTCCTCACTATCAACGGGGCGATCGGTCCATCCACCGCCGACTACTTTCATCGCGGCCTGGAGAAAGCGGTGGAGCAGAATGCCCAGCTCGTGGTGGTGCAGATGGACACGCCGGGCGGCCTCGACACGTCGATGCGGGCGATGATCAAGGACATCCTC
>DATBMG010000173.1:0-7148 GCA_036554965.1 Burkholderiales bacterium | reverse complement strand
GTCGAGCGAGTCGGCCCCCAGATCATCGACAAAAGTCGACTCCGGCTTGATATCGGCTTCGTTCACGCCGAGCTGTTCCGCAACGATCTTCTTGACGCGCTGTTCGATGGTTTCCATCAAGTAGCCCTTCCTGGTTACGGGATATTTGCGGGCGATTGCGCCCTGGCTGCCGCGGCCCGTGCGCGCGGGTTGCGGCCTGTTGCTCCGAGTGCTTTGTTGTTGTCGGCAGGTCCCCAACGCGACCGCGCATTCTACCAAAATTGCATAGCCGCGGTCCGTGCGCGGGCGGCGTGGACATGCGCGCCCGGGAGTCCGAGGCGGAGTTGCGAGGCGTGTCCACAAGTCTCTAGCGCATCAGCAGACCGCCGTTGACGTCCAGCGTCGCGCCGCTGATGTAGGCGGCCGCCGGCGAAGCCAGAAAGGCCACGGCGACGGCGACTTCCTGCGCTGTCCCGAAGCGCGCCAGCGGGATGTGCTGCGCGTACGCAGCGCGCTGTGCTTCCGGCAGCGAGCGGGTCATGTCGGTGTCGATGAACCCCGGCGCCACGCAGTTGACCGTGATGTTGCGGCTGCCGATCTCGCGCGCGAGCGACTTGCTGAAGCCGATCACACCGGCCTTGGCCGCAGCGTAGTTGGTCTGCCCCGGGTTGCCCATCTCGCCGGACACCGAGGTGACGTTGACGATGCGCCCCTCGCGCGCTTTCATCATGTCGCGCACCACCAGGCGGCAGAGGCGGAACACCGACTTGAGGTTGGTGTCCATGATCTGATCCCACTCCTCGTCCTTCATGCGCATGAGCAGGTTGTCGCGGGTGATGCCTGCGTTGTTGACCAGGGCGTACAGGCGTCCGCAATCGGTCTGCACCGCGTCCACCACCTGTTGCATCTGTGCTTCGTCGGTGACGTTCAGCACGTAGCCGCGGCCCTTCAGCCCCTCGGCGGCCAACAGATCGGCGATCGCGCGCGCTCCGGTTTCCGAGGTCGCGGTTCCGGCCACACACGCGCCCTGCCGGGCCAGCTCCAGGGCGATCGCCTGCCCGATACCGCGGCTGGCGCCGGTTACCAGCGCGACCTTGTTGTCGAATGGCTTCATGCAGTTCCGGTCCGCGGCGTTCGGCTCTCGCCGGCGAGCTGCAGCAGTTGCGCGGCGTCCTTGATCGCGACGGCCTCGGCTTGTGGGGCGATGCGCTTGTTCAGCGCGGTCAGCACGCCGCCCGGGCCGCACTCGACGATGCGCGTCACACCCTGGTCGGCGAAGCTGCGCACGATTTCCACCCAGCGCACGGGCGAGTGCACCTGACGAATCATGCTGGCGCGTAGCTCCGCCGGGGTGGCGGCGGCTTTGGCATCGGCGTTGTGCAGCAGCGTCATCGCCGGCGGCTGCATGGCGACCGCCTCGAGGCGGGGCCGCAGCCGCTCGGCGGCCGGGCGCATCAGGCTGCAATGCGACGGTGCGCTCATCGCCAGCATGACGGCGCGCTTTGCTCCCCGGGCCTTGGCCAACTCCATACCGCGCTCGACCGCCGCGCGTGCGCCGGCGATGACCACCTGGCCCGGGGCGTTGTAATTGGCGGGTTCGAGCACGTCGCCCTGCGCGGCTGCCGCGCAAACGGAGCGGATTGCCTCATCGTCCAGCCCCAGGATCGCGGCGATGCCCCCGGTACCCTCGGGTACAGCTTCTTGCATGATCTGCGCGCGAAAGCGCACCAGCGGCAGCGCGTCGCGAAAGGCCAGCACACCCGCCGCGACCAGGGCGCCATACTCGCCGAGGCTGTGACCCGCGACGAAATCCGGTTGCGGGCCGCCCGCCTCGCGCCAGGCGCGCAGCAGCGCGACGTCGGCCGTGAGCATCAGCGGTTGCGTGTTGACGGTCCGATTCAGCTCCTCGGCCGGACCGCCGCTCGCCAACGCCCACAGATCCTGCTCGAGGACCGCGCTCGCCTCGTCGAAGGTGCTGCGCACCGCAGGCAGCGCCTCGTACGGGGCCATCATGCCCACCGATTGCGAGCCTTGACCCGGGAACACCAGCGCGAGACGCCCCATCGTTGCCTTCATTGCCGCTTCTGCGCCGGGACCGCCGGCGCGATCCACTTCAACAGGCAGGCGCCCCAGGTGAAGCCGCCGCCGACCGCCTCGAGCAGCAGATACTGGCCGGGCCGGATGCGCCCGTCGCGCACCGCCTCGTCGAGCGCCAGCGGGATCGAGGCCGCCGACGTGTTCGCATGCCGGTCCACCGTGACCACCACGCGCTCCGCGGGCAGGCCGAGCTTGCGCGCGGTGGCCTCGATGATGCGGATGTTGGCCTGGTGCGGGATCAGCCAGTCGAGCTGGGACTTGTCTACGCCGGCCTCGGCGAGCACCTCCTCGGCGACCTCAGTGAGCACGCGCACTGCGAACTTGAACACCACGCCGCCGTCCATGGTGACGAACGGTTTGCCGCGCACCCCGCCGCAATGCACCTGGCCCGGCACGGCGAGCGTATCGACGTAGCGCCCGTCCGCATGCAGGCGCGTGCTCAGCAGACCCGGGGTGTCGCTCGCGCCCAGTACGACGGCGCCGGCGCCGTCGCCGAACAGCACGCAGGTGGCGCGGTCGGACCAGTCGAGGATGCGCGAATAGACCTCCGTGCCGACCACCAGCGCATAGCGGCACTGCCCGCTGCGCAGGTACATGTCGGCGATGCCGAGCGCATAGACGAAGCCGCTGCACACCGCCTGCACATCGAACGCCGGGGCCTGCTGCACGCCGAGCTTGGCCTGCAGGATGCAGGCGGTGCTGGGGAACACCATGTCCGCAGTGGTGGTGGCGACCACGATCAGCCCCAGCTCCTGCGCCGAGATGCCGGCGCTCTTCAACGCGCGCTCGGCCGCGCGCAGCGCCAGGTCGCTCGCCAGCTCGCCCTCGCCCGCCACGTGGCGCTGGCGGATGCCGGTGCGCGAGACGATCCACTCGTCCGAGGTGTCCACCATGCGCTCCAAGTCGCGGTTGGTGAGCACCTTCTCGGGGAGATAGCTGCCGGTGCCGACGATAGCGGAATACATGTCAGCCGGTTTTCTGCACCTGCTCGCCGGGCTCGTCCATGGGCGGCAGATGCGCGGTGATGCGCTCGAGAATGCCGCTCTCGGCTTCCTCCCAGGCGCGGTTGATGGCCACCGCGAAGGCGAAACTGTCGGCCGAGCCATGGCTCTTCACCACCACGCCGCGCAGCCCCAGCAGGCTGGCGCCGTTCAGCCGGCGCGGATCCACCCGCCGGCGGAAGGCGTTGATCACCGGCAGGCACAGGAAGCCGAGGAGCTTGGTGAACGCATTGCGCGTGAACTCCTCGTGCAGATAGGCCGCCAGCATGCGCGCCAGGCCTTCGGAGGACTTCAGGAACACGTTGCCGACGAAGCCGTCGCACACCACCACATCGGTGGTGCCTTTGTAGATGTCGTAGCCCTCGATGTTGCCGCGGTAATTGAGATCGCTCGCGCGCAACAGCTCGCCCGCCTGCTTGACCACCTCGTTGCCCTTGATGTCCTCCTCGCCGATGTTGAGCAGCCCGACGCTCGGCCGCTCGGTCTTCTCCCCGACGCTGTACAAGGCGGCGCCCATCACCGCGAACTGCATCAGGTGCAGCGGCGTGCAATCGACGTTGGCGCCCAGGTCGAGCACGCAGGAGCGCCCGCGCATGGTCGGCACCATCGAAGCGATCGCGGGGCGCTCCACACCGGGCAGCATCTTCAGCACAAAGCGCGAGATCGCCATCAGCGCGCCCGTGTTGCCGGCGCTGACGCAGGCGTCCGCCTCGCCGGACTTGACCAGGTCCACTGCCAGGCGCATCGACGAATCGCGCTTCGCGCGCAGCGCGGAAGCCGGAGGCTCGTCCATGCCGACCACCTCGGGCGCATGCTGCACGCGCAGGCGCACGTCGCCCTCGAGGTGCAGCGCGCGCAAGCGCGCGTCGATCTCGTCGCGGCGGCCGACCAGGATGACGTGCGCATCCGGCCGCTGCTGCAGGAAGGCAGCCGCCGCCGGAACGGTCACTTCCGGACCGTAGTCACCACCCATGCAATCGAGGGCGATCGTGATGCGCATCAGGGGTGCGCCGCCGTCATCGGCGGACGCGGGCAAGGGCGCGGCCGGGCAGGCGAGGCTGCCGGGAGCTGCGCCGCGAGAGCAGGCCGATCACGCCGTCGCGCAATCAGTCTTCGCGGGACTGGACGACTTTCTTCCCGCGATAGTAGCCGTTCGGGCTGATGTGGTGGCGCAGATGCACCTCGCCGGATACCGGCTCGATCGCCGTCGGCGGGGCGGCGAGCGCGTCGTGGGAGCGGCGCATGTTCCGCCGGGATGCTGACTTCTTGTTTTGCTGAACGGCCATCGTGTACTCCTGTGGAAGCTGTCCGAATCAACGTTTGAGCTGTGCCAACGCGGCGAAGGGCGACACGCGCTCGGGCGCGGCAGTGGGCCGGCCTTCGGGCGCGCGGCACTCGCCGGGCGCGTGGCAGGGGGCCACCGGCAACGCCAGCAGCACCTCGTCCTCCAGCAGCGTGCGCAGGTCGAGCCGCGGCACTGCCGGAATGATGTCCATCGTCTCGTCCTCGTCGCTGCGCTGAGCGAACTCGTCGGCGTCCGGCACCAGCACGATATCGCGGCGGCTTTCGATGCGCGCGCGCAGCGCGCCCAGGCAGCGCTGGCAGCGTACCTCGATCTCGCCGTCGAGCTGCAGGTGCAGGCCGGGATGTCCGCGCTCGCTGAGGAAGCCCTCCACCCGGTAGCCGATCTCGCCGCCTGCACCTTGCAACTGATTGGCGCCCTGCAACTGATCGGCGCCCTGCAACTGATCGGCCCGCTGCAACTGATCGACAAGGCGGGGTAGCGCCGCGGCCGCAAGCGCGCCTGTCAATCGCGTCCGATCGCGCGCGAACCGGGCCGGATCGATGACGAGCTGTTCCGACATAAACCGCGCATGGTAGTATTTTTGTCTCGCAGTGTCAAAACCTTAAGATCGAATCTGCGGGCCCCGCCGGGCCCGCCATGCGCCCTCTCGCCGATGCTGGTCCTCGCCTCCACTTCCGCCTATCGGCGCGAGCTGCTGGCGCGCCTGTGCCTGCCTTTCGAGGTCGCCGCCCCGCAGGTGGACGAGACGCCGCGCGCCGGCGAGCTGCCTGCGCAAACCGCACTGCGCTTGGCGCAGGAGAAGGCCCGCGCCGTCGCCGTGCGCTTCGCGCAGGCCCTGGTGATCGGCTCAGACCAGGTCGCCGAGCTCGATGGCGAGCGCCTGGACAAACCCGGCGGCCATGAGCGCGCGCGAAAGCAGCTGCAGCTCCTGAGCGGGCGCGCGGCCGTGTTCCACACCGCCGTCGCCCTGCTCAACAGCGGCACCGGCCGCATGCAGGCGCGCGTGGTGGCGACCCGCGTGCGCTTCCGGCAGCTCGGCGCGGCGCAGATCGAATCCTACCTGCTCGCGGAGCAGCCCTACGACTGCGCCGGCGCTGCGAAATCCGAGGGCCTCGGCATCGCGCTGATCGAGGCAATCGAGGGCGACGACCCCACCGCACTTATCGGCCTGCCGCTCATCGCCTTGACCGATATGCTGATCGCCGAGGGGCACCCGGTTGTCTGAAGACCGTGCCGGGCTGTCTGCGCCTTCGTCCGAAACCTCCCGGACTGGCAGGTTGTATTTGATCCCCACGCTGCTCGGCCCGGCTCCCGTGGACGCGAGCCTGCCCCCGCAGGCGCGCGCGCTGGCGTGCAGCCTGGATGGGTTCGTCGCCGAGAGCGCGAAGAGCGCGCGCCAGTTCCTCAAAGCCATCGGCCACGCCGGCCCCTTGTCCGGCATCGCCATCGCCGAGCTCAACGAGCACACGCCGGCCTCGGCGCTGCCGGCGCTGCTCGCGCCCGCGAAGGCGGGCCGGCGCATCGGATTGCTGTCGGAGGCGGGCTGTCCGGGCGTGGCCGACCCGGGCGCGACCCTGGTCGCCTTGGCGCACGCGGAGGGCGTACCGGTGGTGCCCCTGGTGGGCCCCTCGTCACTGCTGCTCGCCCTGATGGCCTCCGGGCTGAACGGCCAGCAGTTCTGCTTCCGCGGCTACCTCCCGGTGGAACGCTCCGCGCGCGAGGCGGCGATCCGCGCGCTCGAGGCGCAATCGCTGCGCGAGGGCAGCGCGCAGTTGTTCATCGAAGCGCCCTACCGCAACAACCGGCTGCTGCAGGCGCTGCTGCAAGTGTGCCGCGCCGACACGCGCCTTTGTGTGGCCACGGACCTGACGCTTGCTACCGAGTCGATCGCTACGCGCCGGGTGTCGGAATGGCGCAGCGCCGTTCCCGACATCGATCGCCGGCCCACCGTTTTCGCTCTACAGGCGTAGGTACGGCTCAGCGCAACGCGCCGGCGCCGAGGCGCACCAATGTCTCCGCCGCCGCGGCGCCGAAGCGGCGTATGAAGCGCTCAGCGAGGTTTTCCGGCGGCGTGTAGTCGACCACGCGCTCGGCTTTGATCACCTCGCGCGCGACGTACTCGACACTACCCACCGCATCGGCCAGCCCCAGCTCGATGCTCTTCTCCCCGGTCCACACCAGCCCGCTGAACAGCTCGGGGGTCTCCTTCAAGCGCTCGCCGCGGCCGGCCTTCACCAGTTCGATGAATTGCTGGTGGATCTCGTCCAGCATCTGCTGGGCGTAAGCGCGCTCCTTTTCGTCCATCGGGGAGAAGGGGTCGAGGAAGCCCTTGTTGCGGCCGGCGGTGAGCAGACGCCGCTCGACGCCCAGCTTCTCCATCGTGCCGGTGAAGCCGAACCCGTCCATCAGCACGCCGATCGATCCGACGATGCTGGCGGGGTCCACATAGATGCGATCGGCGGCGGCGGCCACGTAGTAGCCGCCCGAGGCGCAGATGTCCTCCACCACCACGTACAGCGGTTTGTCGGGATGCAGCCCGCGCAGTCGCCGGATCTCCTGGTTGATCTGGCCGGCCTGCACCGGGCTGCCGCCGGGGCTGTTGATGCGCACGATCACGCCGGCGCTCTCCCCTTCGGCGAAGGCGTCCTGGAGCCCCTGGTTGATGCGCTCCGCGCTGGCTTCACCCTGTGCAGCGATCACTCCCTCCAGCGCCACCAGGGCGGTGTGCCGGCCCGCGATCGGCTCCTTGCCGCCGACCCAGCCGA
>DATBMG010000136.1:0-5805 GCA_036554965.1 Burkholderiales bacterium | reverse complement strand
CTTCGCCTACGCCCGCGGCCTGCTGCGCGGCGGCGCCGCCTTCTACCCCGGCCACAACCCGCTGGGCGGCTGGATGGTGCTCGCGCTGCTGGCAAGCCTGCTGCTGCAGGCCGGCACCGGCTTGTTCGCCAACGACGACATCATGCTCGAGGGACCGCTGGCGAAGCACATCTCCAAGGAGGCGAGCGACTGGTTGACCGGCATCCACCACCTCAACTTCGCGATCCTGTTGGCGCTGAGCGCGCTGCACGTAGCGGCCGCATTGTTCTACCTGCTGGTCAAGCGCGACAACCTGGTGCTGCCGATGATCACCGGACGCAAGCCGCTCCCCGAGGGCCGCGCATTCGACCCGCCGCGCGGCGGGCCGCCGTGGCTCGCTGCGCTGCTGCTGGCGCTGTGTGCCGGCGCGGTGTGGGCGCTGGTCGGTGCCTGACCGCGGGCGCCGCGCCCATCACTTGTTCCGATACTCGTCGTGACAGGCCTTGCAAGCCTTGCCGGTCTCGCCCACCTGCGCTTTGAGCGCGTTCAAGTCGCCGGCCTTGGACACCTGGGCAAGTTTGGCGACCTCGCCCTGCATCTTCTCGGCCTTGGCCTTGAAGTCCTCGAGATTGAGCCAGATCTCCGGCTTCGCCTTGGTGTTGCCCTGATCGGTGCCCGCCGCGAAGCGGTCCCACGGCAGCTTCGACATGAACTCGACCATCGCCGCGTGGCGCACGGCCGCGTCCTTGTCGTAGGGGATCTTGTTCTGCGCCATGCCCGCCAGCGGGCCGAAATGCTGGCCCATGATGAACAGGGCGGACTGCCGATACTTGATCGCGTCCTCGGGCTTCTGCTGAGCCAGTGCGCTGCCGCCGGCGAACGCGACGGCCGCGCCGATCAGCGCTGCGATGCTGCTACGTTTCATGTCTTCTCCTCCGCGTGGGGATCGGTGCCCCTTGGTTGAACTCGTCTCTCGCTCGAACTGCCCTCGGTCGGACGCGCCCCTCAGTTGAACTTACCGCGCTTGTCACTTGAACTTGCCGCAGTTGAATTTGCTGTCAGTTGAACTTGCCGCAGTTGCTGTCAGTTGAACTTGATGGCGTCGCCGTAGCACAGCAGCCGGCCCTTGCTGTAGCCGGTCGCATCCATGCACATGACATTGAGCAGGCCGTTCGCTCCGGCGTCGGCTGCCTTCTCGCGCATCGCCTCGATGCCGTTCTCCACCGAGCGGTAGGTGGGGTAGGTGAGGTTGCTGCGCCACCCGTCGATCCACAGCCGTTGCACCACCGTGTATTGGCTGGGAACGAGCTGCGTGGTGTTGTACACCTGCACCTGCGATGCCGCCGTCGCCGCCGGTGCAGTCCGCTTGCCGGAACCCGCGCAGCCGCCCACGGCCACGCACATCAGAAGCACGGCACAACCTGCGAAGGAACGCGTCATGAACGATCTCCAGGGGTTGAAAGGGGTCGGTCCGCCCACGCTAGCCGACTTCGGCTATCCGCTCCCGCTCCCACGATGGGGGGCACGCCGGGAGAGGGGCTCCGATTCCGGGTATCTGCGCCGCAGCTCGGCAACCTGCTCGGGCGAAAGCAACTTGAGGGCCTGCCCGCGCAGCATCAGGTAGAGCTTGGCGGTCTCCTCCAGCTCCTCGGTGGCGTACACGGCGGTGTCGAGGTCCTTGCCCGCCACCACCGGGCCGTGGTTGGCCAGCAGCACCGCGTGGTGCCGGTCGGCCACCTCGCGCACCGCGTTGGCCAGACTCGCATCGCCGGGCGCGTAGTAGGGCAGCAGCGCAAGCTTGCCGATCTTCATCACGTAATAGGCGGTGATCGGCGGGATCGGGTTCTCCGGATCGAGGTCCGCCAGAACGGACACCGCGACCGAATGCGTAGAGTGCAGGTGCACGATGGCGCCCGCGTCGGGCCGGCGGGCGTACATCGACAGGTGCAGGAAAGCTTCCTTGGTGGGCTTGTCGCCCGACAGCAGGTTGCCCACGTCGTCGACCAGGGACAGCGTGGCCGGGTCGAGGCGGCCGAGGCAGGAGTTGGTGGGCGTCATCAGCCATCCCGCCGGCACCCGTGCGCTGATGTTGCCCGCGCTGCCGAAGGTCAGGCTGCGGTCGTACAGCGACTTGCCGACGCGGCAGATCTCCTCGCGCAACCCGGCTTCGGTCATCGAGCGCACCTCAGGGCTGCACGCGGAACGCCTTGGTGAAGAAATCCGGCGCGCCGAAATTCCCGGACTTGAGCGCCAGCGCAAGGGGCGGATCCCCGATGCTGAAGGTCCAGGGCACGCCCGGGTCGATTTCCGGGCCGATCGCCAGCCCTTCCACCCCAAGCGCGCTCACCACCGCACCGGAAGTCTCACCGCCGGCCACCACCAGCCGGCGCACCCCCTGCTGTACCAGGCCCTGTGCGATGCGTCCCAGCGTGCGCTCGATCAGCGTACCCGCCTCTTCGGGTCCCAGCTGGTTCTGCACGGCTGCCACCCGCTCGGGCGCGGCGGTGGAGTACAACAGAATCGGTTTCTCGCCGAGCCGCGTGGATGCCCACGCCAGCGCCTGCGCGGCCACGTCCTTGCCGCCGGCGATGGCGATCGGGTCCAGCTCGAACGCCTCATGGTCCTGCTTCATCTTCGCCACCTGGCCCTGCGTGGCCACCGAGCAGCTGCCCGCGAGCACCACCGTGGGGCCGGTGACCCTGGGCAACGCCGCCGGCCGGCCGGCCTGCAGCTGCCCCGCGCGCACGAAGTTGGCGGGCAGTCCCATCGCCATCCCGGAGCCGCCGGTGACGAGCTTGAGATCCGCACACGCCTCGCCGAGCGCGTGCAGATGCTGGTCGGTGATCGAGTCGAGGATCGCGTGGCGCACCCCGCTGCGGCGCAGCTCGGCGAAAGCCTCGCGCACCGTCGCGGCGCCCTGCACCACCGTGCCATAGGGCACCAGCCCGACCTTGTGCCGCGTCTGCCGCTGCAGCACGCGCATGAGCGACGGATCGGTCATCGGCGTGAGCGGATGATAGCGCATGCCCGACTCGGACAATAGCTCGTCGCCCACGAACAGATAGCCCTTGTACACCGTGCGCTTGTTGGTCGGGAAGGCGGGATTGAACACGGTGAAGTCCGCACCCAGTACGTCCAGCAGGGCGTCGGCCACCGGGCCGATGTTGCCGCGGTCGGTGGAATCGAAGGTCGAGCAGTACTTGAAGTAGAACTGGCGCGCGCCGTTGGCCCGCAGCCACTCGAACGCCGCGAGCGAGCTCTGCACCGCCTCGACGGCGGGATTGCTGCGCGACTTCAGCGCGACGATCACGGCGTCGGCCTGCGGCGTCTCCAGCCCGGGGCGCGGCACGCCGAGCAGCTGAATAGTGCGCATGCCGGCCTTGACCAGCGTATTGGCGAGATCGGTGGCACCGGTGAAATCGTCCGCGATGCAGCCGAGCAGAAGCGGCCCTGCCAAGAATGGTTCCTCCGGTGGATGCGGCTCGGCATAATGGTAACGAAAAACCCGCAGCCGCATCATGGACGACGCCGTACTTCGCGCCCTCGCCAAGTGGCCGACCGTGCCCGCCGCCTACGGCTGGCTGGCGCTCGACCGGCGCGGCAACTGGTCGATCAAGGGCGAGCGCATCGGCAACCCGGCGGTGGTCGATTTCATCGGGCGTAACTACGCTCACGACGAGCGCGGGCGGTGGTTCTTCCAGAACGGCCCGCAACGCGTGTTCGTGCGCCTGGAATATACGCCCTACGTGCTGCGCACCGAGCGCCTGGATCACGGCCAGCGGCTACGCACCCACATCGGAGCGCGGGTGCGGCCGCGGGCGGCATGGCTGGACGATGCGGGAGGTCTGCTGGTGGAGTTCGGCGACAGCGTGGGCGTGGTGCACGGCCAGGACCTGGCGGACATGCTGTCCTGCCTGCGCGACGCTCGCGGCTCGACGCTCTCGGACGATGCGCTGGAGGCGCTGCTGCAGTCCACTGCAAGGGCGCCGGCGGTGCTGCTCGCCACCGCAGGCGAGACGGTGCCCGTGGGGCGCATCGAAGCGGCCGAGGTGGCGGCCCGCTTCGGCTTCGACCCCGACCCGCAGCCGGCGCCGGGAGAGCCGGAGTGCTGACCTATTTCAGCCGTCGGCGGCTGTACTCTTCCTCGACGTTGTCGCGGTAGTAGCTCACCATCGAGGGCGCGGCCATCAGCCGTCGGTGCACCTCGGAGGGCACCTTGGAGTACTGCCAGATGCTGCCGTCGGCGAGCTCGACCTCGAGGGTCTGGGAGGAAGCCTCGTAGCCGATCGAGCGGATGCCGCTCGAATTGACCTTCTTGCGGTCCATCGCAACCGGAACACAAAGCCCGCGGAGGTGACTGGTATCCTCACGGATGCAGGCCTCCCGCGAGCTCCTGGAAGCTACAGCTTAGTTCGGCCGATTACCAGAGACCGGGAACGGCCAAGCTGCCGGCGCGGGAGCGGGCTTCGGTGCTGCCGGAGCAGCAGCTTCGGTCATGGCGGGCTTCTTCTTGCGAGACGCCTTTCTCTTCTTTGCAGCAGGTTTCTTCCCTGCTTTCTTCGCGGCCCCTTTCCTTCTTGCAGGTCGCTTGGCTTTTTTCGCTGCCGGTTTCTTCGCCGCCTTTTTCTTCGCCGCCTTCTTCTTCGCAGGCTTGCGTTTCGCCCGCTTCGCCGGCGCCTTCTTGGCGGCCGACTTCTTGGCCGCCGACTTGCGCGGCGCCCTGCGCCGAGCCGGGCGCTTGGCGGCCATCTTCTTCATGGCCGGCCGCTTCGCCGATTTCCTGCGGGCCTTACGCGCCGGGGCCTTCTTCTTGCCCGCGGACTTCTTCGCTGCAGATCGTTTCATAGCCATTGTGGCTTACTCCTCAGGTTGAGTTGAACACGTACTGCACGCACCTCGCGGTGCGACCACGCTCCCGGACGCTTCGGCCCACAACCGGCGGCCTGGCATCCGGTGACGCAGTTCCACTGGCCGTCCGCTGCCACGCGGACGGCAAAAAGGGGGCGGTCGCCTCCGTGCCAGCACGGAAAGCGCGGCGGCCCCCCACTGTTCGTTTGGCCCCGGCTGCCGCCGGGGCGAGCTTCGCGACCCGTCTGTATGCATCAACCTTTATTCGGAGCACGCCGGTTTGCGCCGGCCGGCGCTCCTACGGTCAGCGACCTCGTGAGTCAATCCCAACTCAGCGCACCCCCGGTCTGGTACTCGGTGACGCGCGTCTCGAAGAAGTTCTTCTCCTTCTTCAGATCGATCATCTCGGACATCCAGGGGAACGGATTCATGGCGCCCGGAAAGAGCGCGTCCAGACCGATCTGCTGGCAACGGCGGTTGGCGACGAACCGCAGATACTCCTTGAACATCGGCGCGTTCAGGCCGAGTACGCCGCGCGGCATGGTGTCCTCGGCGTAGCGGTACTCCAGTTCGACCCCCTTGCGCAGCAGTCCGCGGACCTCGTCGCGAAACTCCGGGGTCCACAGATGCGGGTTCTCGAGCTTGATCTGGTTGATCACGTCGATGCCGAAGTTGCAGTGCATCGACTCGTCGCGCAGGATGTACTGGTACTGCTCGGCGGCGCCGGTCATCTTGTTCTGGCGGCCCAGCGCCAGGATCTGGACGAAGCCGACGTAGAAGAACAGCCCCTCCATGATGCAGGCGAACACGATCAGGCTCTTCAGCAGCTCCTGGTCGGCCTCCAGCGTGCCGGTGCGGAAGGCGGGGTCGGTCAGCGTGTCGATGAACGGGATCAGGAACTCGTCCTTGTCGCGGATGCTGGCGATCTCGTGGTACGCATTGAACACCTCGCCTTCGTCGAGCGCAAGGCTTTCGACG
>DATBMG010000126.1:0-11039 GCA_036554965.1 Burkholderiales bacterium | reverse complement strand
GATCTGGGCCATCGGCCGTGCACCCAACACGCGCGGCCTGGATCTCGCCGCCACCGGGCTGACGTTGGACGAGCTCGGGTTCGTGCCAACTGACGCGTTCCAAGAAACGGCCGTCCCCGGCATCTACGCCATCGGCGATGTCGCCGGACGGGCCGCGCTGACGCCGGTGGCGATCGCCGCCGGCCGGTGCCTGGCCGACCGCCTGTTCGGCGGCATGCGCGAGCGCAAGCTGGTGTACGAGAACATCCCCACCGTGATCTTCAGCCATCCGCCGATCGGCACCGTCGGATTGAGCGAGCCGGAAGCGCTGCTGCGCTACCCCGCCGACCAGCTGAAGGTGTACCAGGCGCGCTTCACGCCGATGTCCCACGCCTTCACCACGCGCAAGGTCAAGACCGCGATCAAGCTGATCGTCGCCGGGTCGGCGGAAACGGTGGTGGGCTGCCACATCATCGGCCCGGGCGCCGACGAGATGTTGCAGGGCTTTGCGGTCGCGATACGCATGGGTGCGACCAAGCGTGATTTCGACGAGACGGTCGCGATCCATCCCACCGTGGCGGAGGAGCTGGTGACCCTGCGCGGTGCGCGCCCGGCGGCCCTGTCACTTTGATGTTACCTTACGCGCTCCCGCGCCAGCCCGCCGGCCGAATGAGGCGAGTTCGGGTATAACAAACCACAGGGGGGAGGAGCATGAACCAGGCTTCCGCCAACGAGGCCAAGGAAGTCCAACTCGGTCATTACGATCCGTACCAGCTCGATCCCAAGCATATTCTCGAGCCGCCGACCGAGATGGGCGCGATCCTCGCCAAGATCGGCCCGGGTATCGTGCTGTCCGCATCCATCGTCGGCTCGGGCGAGCTGATCGCCACCACCACGCTCGGCGCCGAGGTCGGCTACACGGTCATGTGGCTGATCATCTTCTCTTGCCTGATCAAAGCGCTGATCCAGTCGTTCCTGGGCCGTTACACGATCGCCAAGGGCGAAACCGGGCTGGAGGCCTTCAATCGCATTCCGGGCAGGATCGGTCGGATCAACTGGGTGGTGTGGGCGTGGGCCGCCATGGTGGCCGTCACGCTGTTCCAGATCTGCGCCATGTTCATCGGCGTGTCCCAGGCGATGCGGCTGATCACCGGGATCGAGGTGGTGTGGTGGGTGCTGGCGTTCTTCGTGCTGACGCTGGTGCTGCTGCTCGGCGGCGCCTACCACCGCATCGAGCGCCTGGCGATGATCAAGGTCGGGCTGTTCACCCTGATCACGCTGCTGTCGGCCGTGGTGCTGACGCGCATGCCGCAGTACTTCTCCTGGGGCGACGTGCTGCAGGGCATGACCTTCAAGCTGCCGGAGAAGGGGCTCGCCACCGCGCTGGCGGTGTTCGGCATCACCGGCGTGGGCGCCACCGAGCTGTACATGTACACCTACTGGTGCGTGGAGAAAGGCTACGCGCGCTACACCGGTCCGCACGAGGACAGCGAAGCGTGGCGCCGCCGCGCGCGCGGCTGGGTGCGGGTGATGAACGTGGACGTGATCTTCTCCATGATCATCTACACCGTGGCCACCATCGCCTTCTACCTGCTCGGCGCCGGCATCCTGCACGGCATGGGGCAAGTGCCGGCCACCAGCGACATGATCCCGATCCTGTCGAACATCTACACCGAGACGCTGGGCGGCTGGGCCAAGTGGCTGTTCTACATCGGCGCCATCGTCGTGCTCTACGGCACCATCTTCGCCGCCACCGCCGGCCACTCGCGCATGTTCGCCGACTTCATGCGGCTGCAGGGGCGCTTCGAGCACGACGACATGAAGGCGCGCAACCGCTGGCGCGACATCTTCATCGTGGTGCTCACCGTGATCCCGGTAATCATGTTCTTCGTCTTCGGCGAAAAGCCGGTCGCGATGGTCAAGTGGGGCGGCTTTGCCCAGGCCTGGACGCTACCCATCCTGTCGCTGGGCACGGTGTACCTGATCCGCCGCTACCTGCCCAAAGAGATGAACGCCACGCCGCTCGGCAACGCGCTGCTGTGGATAGGCGCAATTGTGATCACCGGCTTCGTGCTGGTGAGCGAGGCGCGGCGCTGGGGTTTGTTCGGCTAAGCCGGCAGGTGTGCTTTTCTTTTTAAATCGCGCCTTAAGGGCGCATGGAGCGCGATAGATGAACATCGAGCGCAAGAAGGTCGGCCCGCGCCTGAGCCAGGCGGTGGTGCACGGCGACACGGTGTATCTGGCGGGGATCGTGGCCGATCACCCGGTCCCAGAGGTGGCGGCGCAGACCGGCCAGATCCTCGACCAGATCGACAAGCTGCTGGCCGAGTGCGGCAGCAACAAGAGCAAGCTGCTGATGGCGACCATCTGGCTCGCCGATATCCGCTACTACGACGAGATGAACTCGGTCTGGGACAAGTGGGTCGCGCCGGGCCAGACGCCGGCGCGCGCCTGCGTGGAGGCCAGGCTGGCGCAGCCGAAGTACCTGGTCGAGATCAGGGTGTTGGCAGCGCGCTAGCCGGCGCATCCCACACCGGCGCGACGCTCTGAGCACGGCCGCGCCGCCCGCGGGACGGGGGCGGTGCGGTATCCTTGCCGCTTCCCCATTTCCCGGGACGCTCCATGGAAGTGCTCTTTCTGGCCGTTCTCATCCTGCTGAACGGCGTGTTCGCGCTGTCGGAGATCGCGGTGGTCTCCGCGCGCAAGACCCGGCTGCAGCAATGGTCCGACGAGGGCCGTGCCGGCGCCGCAGCCGCGCTGCGTCTGGCCAACGACCCGGGCCGTTTCCTGTCCACCATCCAGGTCGGCATCACCACGATCGGCATCCTGAGCGGCGCGCTGGCGGAAGCCTCGGTGGCGCAGACGCTGTCGGCGTCGCTGGCGCAGGTGCCCGCGGTGGCGCGCTACAGCGAAGGCATCGCCATCGGCATCGTGGTCGTTGCCATCACCTACCTGTCGGTGGTGATCGGCGAGCTGGTGCCCAAGCGCCTGGCGCTGGTCAATCCGGAAGCCATTGCGAGCGTCATCGCTCAGCCGATGCAATGGCTTTCCAGGGTCGCCTCCCCGCTGGTGCGGTTCTTCAACCTGTCGAGCGAGGCGCTGCTGCGCCTGGTGGGTGCGCGCGAAGCGGGCGAGCCGCCGGTGACCGAAGAAGAGATCAAGGTGCTGATGGAACAAGGCACCGAGGCCGGCGTGTTCGAGGAGTCCGAGCAGGCCCTGGTGTCCAACATCCTGCGCCTGGACGAACAGCTCATCGGCGCGATCATGACTCCGCGGGTGGACATCTTCTATCTGGACCTGGAGCAGCCCTACGAGGACAACCGCAAGCAGCTGCTCGACTGCCCGCATTCGCGCATGCCGGTGTGCAAGGGCGGGCTCGACAACGTGCTGGGCATCCTGGAATCGAAGGCGCTCATGCGCCAGAGCCTGCGCGGCGAAGCCATCGATCTCACCGCCTCGCTCACTCGACCCCTGTACGTGCCCAACTCGATCTCATCGATGGAGCTGCTGGAGACCTTCAAGAGGACCCGCATGCACGTGGCCCTGGTGGTGGACGAGTACGGCGAGGTGCAGGGCCTGGTGACGATGAACGACGTGCTCGAGGCGATCGTCGGCGACATCTCGTCGACCGAGGCCGCGGGCGACGAGGAGGCGGTGCAGCGCGAGGACGGGTCTTGGCTGCTGGACGGCATGCTCTCGCTCGACAAGTTCAAGGAGATCTTCGAGTTGGAGGAGCTGGAGGAGGAGGAAACCGGCAACTTCCACACTCTGGGCGGCTTCGTCATGCTGCGCCTGGGGCGCGTGCCAGCGGTCGGCGACCACTTCGAGTGGAACGGGCTGCGCCTCGAGGTGATGGACATGGACCGTCACCGCGTGGACCGGGTGCTGGTCGCGCGGCTGCCGGCGCCGCCGGCGGCTGCCCCCGGGCCGCGAGCCTAGCGGGCGGTATCCATGTCGCTGCTCGCCGAGTCGGCCATCTTCCTCGCCGCCGCCGTCGTCGCCGTGCCGCTGTTCCGCCGGCTCAAACTCGGCGCAGTGCTGGGTTACCTGGCCGCCGGCGTGATCATCGGTCCCTGGGGGCTGCGGCTGGTCGCCGAGGTCGACAACATTCTGCACTTCGCCGAGCTGGGCGTGGTGCTGCTGCTGTTCATCATCGGCCTCGAGCTGCAGCCCTCGCGCCTGTGGGTGCTGCGCAAGTCCGTATTCGGGCTCGGCGGCGCGCAGGTCCTGGCCACCGGCGTGGTGCTGGGGGTGGCGGGCCTGGCGCTGGGCCTGCCGTGGCCGAGCGCGCTGGTGATGGGGCTCGCGCTCGCCATGTCCTCCACCGCCTTCGTGCTGCAGGTGCTGGCCGAACGCAATCAGCTCACCACACGCCACGGGCGCTCGACGTTCGCGATCCTGCTGTTCCAGGATTTGTCCGTCATCCCCCTGCTGGCGCTGGTGCCCCTGCTCGGGACAGCCGGCGCGCACCGCGGCGATCCCTGGCTTTCGGCGGCGCTCGCACTGGCGGTCATCGCCGCCGTGGTGGCCGGTGGGCGCCTGCTGCTGCGGCCCGTGCTGCACCTGATCGCGCAGTCCAGGATCCAGGAGATCTTCACCGCCGCGGCGTTGCTGGTGGTGATCGGCGTGTCTCTGCTGATGAGCGGCGTGGGGCTGTCGATGTCGCTCGGTGCCTTCCTGGCCGGCGTGCTGCTGGCCGACTCGGAGTACCGCCACGAGCTGGAGGCGAACATCCAGCCGTTCAAGGGTCTGTTGCTGGGCTTGTTCTTCATCTCGGTCGGCATGTCGGTGGACCTGGGCTTGATCGCATCCAGACCTGCGCTCATCGTCGGCGCCTTCCTGGGCCTGATGGCGTTGAAGGCGGCGGTGTTGTGGGCGCTGGCGCGTGCCGCCGGACACGGCGAGGAGTCGGCGCGCAACCTCGCGATCGCGTTGTGCCAAGGTGGCGAGTTCGCCTTCGTGTTGTTCAACCTGGCCGCGGGCCACGCCGTCATGGAGCGCGCCCTGGTCGACTTGCTGATCGTGGTCGTGTCCCTGTCGATGGCGGCCACGCCGCTGGCGCTGGCGGGCAACGACCTGCTCTCGCGCCGGCTCGCGCGAGCGAGACCGCAGCGGCCGTTCGACACGTTCGAGCAAGAGGCGCCGCGCGTCATCATCGCCGGCTTCGGCCGCGTGGGCCAGATCGTCGGTCGCATTCTGAAGCTCAAGCGCATCGCCTTCACCGCGCTCGACATCAGCCCCGAGCAGGTGCAGACGGTGCGCCGCTTCGGCAACAAGGTCCACTACGGCGACGCTTCGCGCCTGGATCTGCTCACTGCGGCCGGGGCCAGCGGCGCCAAGTTGTTCGTGCTCGCCATCGACGACGTCGAAGCGTCGATCCGCACCGCGCGGACCGTGCGCCGGCACTTTCCCGACCTCACGGTGTACGCGCGTGCGCGCAACCGTTTTCACGCCCATCGCCTGATGGACCTGGGGGTGGAGTTGATCGAGCGCGAAACCTTCCTCGGCTCCCTCGACCTCGCCAGGCAGGTGCTGGAAGCGGTCGGCATGGCAGGCTGGGAGGCACAGCAGATCGTGGCGCGCTTCCAGGCGCACGACGAGCAGACGTTGCGGCGCCAGCATGCCGTCTATCACGACGAGACGCAGCTGATTCAAAGCGCGAGGCAGGCGGCCGAGGAGCTGCAGGGGCTGTTCGAGTCCGACCAGGAGGACGCCTCGCGCGTGCTCGGCGCGCCGGCATTCAGTCCTTCCGACGTGCGCTGACGCATCGATGCAAGATCTCGTGGCGCGCTGCTGTCGCCCGCGGGCGTCATGCCAGGCGCATGGAACTTGCTTCCGTCGGGCCTGTCCCATCCGCGCCGGCCCGTCGACCGGGCCCATCATTCAAGGAGGTCTGCATGCGACACGTTCTGTCATGGTTCGCCGCCGTTGCCCTGCTGCTGGCGCCGTACACGGTGCTGTCCCAGGAAGAAGGTCTGAAGGTCGCCGAGGCCAAGCTCGGCAAGGGCGTGCAGGATCGCGAGATCACCGAGGAGGCGACCGCCTTCGCGTTGAACGAGAGAGCCTATCTGTGGCTGCGCGTGAACGGCGGCCCCGCCGACCCGATCCAGGTCACGTGGAAGTCGGGCGATCACACCGACACGGTGCCGCTCAAGATCGGCGGCGGGCCCACCTGGCGCACCTGGTCGAGCAAGACTTTGTGGAAGGCGGGCGACTGGACCGTCACCGTCACCGATGCCGGCGGTCACGTGCTGCAGGAAGTCAGCTTCACCGTTCAGTAATCTGCCAGTAATCCGGGCATGACGGGGCCCGCGTAAGTTCTTTCCGTCCCTTCCCTACTCCCTCCGAAGCGCGCCGCCCGGGCCGGCCCCGGGTGGCGGGCGGCGCGTGACGCAAGCCGCCGCCCCGGCGGGCGCGGACCTGTATACTGGGCGCTGCCCGCTGAGCGGCCGTCACCCAATCCCGGCTCCCAAGAGAATCCAACTCCCAAGCCTGCCCGCCCTATGCGCACCGAAGTCCACGTCCACGGCACCATTCCACTGCGCTCCGGCGCCTCGCTGTCGCAGATCGAAGCCGCGCTGCAACCCTGGCTCGACTATCTCGACGTAGAGAGCCTCGACGAGCTGAAGAGCGTGCACCGGGATGAGCCCGGCCTGGTGTTCGACCCGCGCCGCCGGCTGCTGGAGGTGTGCTGGACCGGGGATGTGGGCCGCAACTTCCGCAAGGTCATCGAGGACGCCCTGCAGGCGCTGTGCCGCTTCACCGAGCAGGCCACCGAGGTGCAGTTGAGCTACTACCACGAGGACGGCCGCGACGAGATCAGCATCGTGTTCGTCGGCCCCAGCCCCGAGAGCATCCACGAGGCACAGCGCCGCCGCATGGTGGAGGACATGTCCAACCTGCTGTCGCGCCACTTCAGCCAGCAAGAAGTGTCCGAGCTGGTGAATCACGTCAACGAGCTGTTCTCGCGCAACTGGCAACAGCGCGGCGGCAGCGCCGCGCAGATCGAGCTGGCCACCGAGCCGGTGCGTACCTCGCGCGGGCGCAAGCACCTGCACTGACCCCCGCTCCGGCCGAAAGATAACGATCAGCCGCGCGGCGCAGCGCGGACCGTCAACACCTCCACCGCTTCGTGCGCGCTGAGGAACACGCGCCCGGGCTCGAGCAGCGCCAACAGGCCGGTGGCGCGCAACTTGTCCATCACCGGACCCTTGACCTCGGCCAGGTGCAGCGTCACGCGGGCGTCCTTCAGCGAGGAGATCAGCTTCGTCAGCATCTCCAGCGCGCTGAAGTCGATGCCGTTGATGCCACTGCACACCAGCACCAGATGCTTCAGCTTCGGCGCCCGCGCCACGTGCTCCATCAGCACCTGCTCGAGGTAGGCGCTGTTGGCGAACGACAGGTGCTCGTCCACCCGCAGCAGCAGCAAGTGCGGCCAGGTCTCCAGGTCCTGGTAGCGCTTGACGTTGCGGAAGTGCTCGCTGCCCGGCAGCCGCCCGAGCACGGCCAGGTGCGGCCGTGAAGCGCGCCAGATGTACAGCAGCAGCGACAGCACCACGCCAGCGGTGAGCCCCGCCTCGATCCCGAGCAGCAGCACGCCGGCGGCGGTGGCGACCAGCACCGCACCGTCGTTGCGGTCGTAGCGCCACGCGGCCACAGCGGTGCGCAAGTCGATCAGTTTCGACACCGCCACGATGATGATGGCAGCGAGTGCCGCCTTCGGCACGTGCGCGAGCAGCGGCGTGAAGAACAGCGCGACCGCTCCGACCAGCACCGCGGTGACGATGGCCGCCGCCTGCGTACATGCACCGGCGTTGTAGTTCACCATGGTCCGGCTGAAGCCGCCGGCCACCGGCATGCCGCCCGAAACGGCGGCGGCGAAGTTGGCAGCCCCCAGCGCCAGCAGCTCCTGGTTCGGGTCGATGGCTTGCCGCCGCCGATTGGCCAGCGTCTTTGCGATCGACACGCTCTCGACGTAGCCCACGATGGCGATCAGCGTTGCCGCCGGCGCCAGTTGCGCCACGCTGGACCAGGTCGGGATCTCGAGCGCGAATATCGGCAGGCCTTCGGGCAATGTTCCCACCACCGCCACGCCGTGCTGCACATCGAGAGAAAAGCCGGCCACCAGCGCCGTGGTAATCGCCACCACGGCGAGCGGGGCGGTCTTGGTGATCACGCCGGCGCGTGCACGCGAGATCCCGGTGGCGGTCAACGCACGCTCCAGCGGCGAGCCTGCGAGCAGCAACAAAGCGACGCTCAGCACGCCCAGTCCCAGTGTGGGCAGATTCAGCCGCGCAAGACCGTCGCCGAGCGCGGCCGGCAGACCGGCGAGGGGCACGCGAGCGGGCAACGACAGACCGATCAGGCTCGGCAACTGGCTGAGCACGATGATCACCGCTGCCGCGCTGGTGAAACCGGAGAGCACCGGATGGCTGAGGAAGTTCGCGAGCATCCCCAACCGCGCGACTCCGAGCGCGAGCAGGACGACGCCGCCCAGCAGCGCGAGCAGCAACGCGCTGGATAGGTGGTTCGCGCCTGCCGGCAACCCGGCCAGCGCCTGCGCCACCATGATCGAAGCCACCGACACCGGGCCCACCGCGAGGGTTCGGCTGGTGCCGAACAGCGCGTACACGATCGGCGGCAGGATGCTCGCATACAAACCGGCTTGGGCCGGCAGCCCGGCGAGCAGCCCGAAGGCCATCCCCTGCGGCACCAGCAGGATGGCGGTGATCACACCGGCGAGCAGGTCGCCGCTCAGATCCTCGCGGTTGTAGGCACGGCCCCAGCCGAGGATGGGCAGGTGGCGGACCAGTGCGAAGCGGACTGGGTCGTTCACGGTCGCAGCGCCAAGCGCGGAGCCGATTCTAACCGAGCCCAGCAGCGCGGGACGGCCGCGATCAACCGCCCGACAGGAAGTAGAACTGGATCGAGATCACCAACCCGAGGCCGGCAGCGGCGAAACGCAGGGCGCTGTGCAGCGAGGCCAGCAGAGCCGTGGCGAACCAGCGCCGGCAGTCGGCGGCGCGGGACGGGAAGTACACGCGGAACGGCTGATTGTCGCCCGGCTGCTGGATGCGCTTGCGCGCGCGCGGGATGCGCCCCTTGATCCGAACGAAGGCGTCGCAGTATTCGCGCACTGCCGCCGCGCGCACGCCGGACCCATCGGGCTCGAACACCGCGGCCTGCGCCGCCTGCTCGGCGACCTTGCCCTCGATGTCGAGCGCGTCGTCGAGCAGCACCACGGCCAGCCCGGCGCTGGTCAATCCGAGCACCAGCCAGGTGATCAGATCGGAAATGCCGAGCAGCCGCAACACATACATCGCGCCCAGCACCAGCAGCAGGGCGAGCGCCCCGCGAATGGCCGCGCTGGTGATGAACAGCGGATGCAGCCGCGCAAGCCAGTCGACGCCGGCGCTTGCACCGTGCTGCGCTTCGTCGCCGGCTGCAGAATGCAAGCGCTTGACGGTCATCGCGCGCCCCTATTCATCGCTGTCGGCCGACGGCGCCTGGATCGCGCTGGGCTTGAGCTTGTCCGGCAGCACGCGTCCCATGCGCGCACGGTGGCCGGCGTAGTGCTGCATGCGCTCGGCGGTGATGGTCACCTCCTTGGCCTTGCCGGTGCGCGCGATGCCCGACACGATCAGGCTGGGCCGGTCGGACACGATCGCCTGCACCAGCTTCTCACCCTGCTCCAGGCCCATGATGACCATCCCGCGGCCCTTGGCCATCTGCTTCAGCTCGCCCACCTGGAACAGCAGCATGCGGCCCTGCTCGGCAATCGCGGCGACGTAGTTGCCGGGGGCATCGTCGTACATGCACGGCGGGACCGGCGTCTCGCCTTCCTCGATGCTCATGAACTCGCGCCCGGCGCGGCGGTTGGACATCATGTCGGAGAGTTTGGTCAGGAAGCCGTAGCCGCCGCTCGAGGCCACCAGCACGCTGCTGTCGGGCTTGCCGGCGACCACGTACATGATGTGCGCGCCCTCCTGCACATCGACCAGGGACGAAGCCGGCGCACCGTCGCCGCGCCCGGGCGGAAGCTGCGCAGCCTCCACCGTGTAGGCGCGGCCCTTGGAGTCGAGGAACACCACCGGGTCCACTGTGCGCACCTTGATTAGCGACTGCAGGCCGTCGCCCTCCTTGAAGGACAGTGAGCTCGGGTCGACCTCCCACCCCTGGCGTGCGCGCACCCAGCCCTTGCGCGAGAAGATCACGGTGACCGGTTCGTCGATCACCGGCGTCTCGACTTCGGCCTTCTCCGCTTCCTCGATGCGGGTGCGGCGCTTGTCGCCGAAAGTCTGCGCGTCCTTTTCGATCTCCCCGATCACCAGCTCCTCGAGCGTGCTGCGGTCCTTGAGGATCTTGTCCAGCTCCCTCTGCTCCTTCTGCAGGTCCTTCAGCTCCTGCTCGATGCGGATGTGCTCGAGCTTGGCGAGCATGCGCAGGCGCATCTCCAGGATGTCCTCGGCCTGGCGCTCCGTGAGCTTGAAGGCCTTGATCAGGTCGGCCTTGGGATCGTCGGCGTTGCGTATGATCTTGATCACCTTGTCCACGTTGAGCAGGACGATCATCCGCCCTTCCAGCACGTGGATCCGGTCCAGCACCTTGTCGAGCTGGAAGCGCGTGCGGCGCATCACCGTGGCGAAGCGGAACTGGACCCACTCCGCGACGATCTCGCGCAGGTTCTTGCCGGTCGGCCGCCCGTCCAGGCCGACCATCACCAGGTTGATCGCGGCGTTGTTCTCCAGGCTGGTCTTGGCGAGCAGCAGGTTGACGAACTCGTTCTCGTCCACCTTGGAGGTGCGCGGCTCGAACACCAGGCGCACCGGGTGCTGGCGGTCGCTCTCGTCGCGCGCCCGGTCGAGCAGCGACAGCATCAGCTGCTTCTCGCGCTGCTGCTCGGGCGACACCGACTTCTTGCCGGCCTTGGGCTGGGGACTGGTGATCGCGTCGATCTCTTCCAGCACCTTCCTGGTCGAGGTGCCCGGGGGCAGCTCGTAAACCACCACCTGCCACTGACCGCGTGCCAGCCGCTCGATGGTCCAGCGCGCGCGCACCCG
>DATBMG010000119.1:0-21000 GCA_036554965.1 Burkholderiales bacterium | reverse complement strand
GCCGCCGGGTCGGTCTGATGCTCGTGGGCGGCCACCGCGCCCGTGTGGGCGCCGTGGTAGAACCAGTTGCCGGCGGCGTCGCGCTCGAAGCGGTGCAATGTCCCGGCATGCGCCAGCTCGATGACGCCGAGGTGTTCCACTGCAACCGGCAGCAGCATGCGGTCGCGGGACTCGCCCACGCTCCGCGCCTGTTCGGCGGGGCGCTTCGCCACTTCGACCGCCACGATCACGCCTGCCAGCGCCAACAGCACTACCCATACAGCGATGAGCCGGGGGCGCAGCGCGCCGGTGTTCAACGCTGCCTCCACCACACGGCAGTTCCGATCACTGCGAGCAACGCCGGGATCAGGATGACGGAGAGGAAGAAGGTGCCTTTCATCTGCCGGTTGGTGAGGTTCACCCGGGGCAGTTCGTAGGTGCGCGGCTCCAGGCCGATCAGGTTCTCCCGGGCGGCGAGGTAGTTCACCGTGTTCAAGAACAGCTTGCCGTTGCCCATGATGTGGAAGAACGAATTGGTGGCGAAGTCGGAATCGCCGACCACTGCGATGCGCGAGCGTGCCGTCGCGGTGTTGCGCGGCGCCTCCTGTGTGGTACCGCGCGCTGATCCGGAGAGCGCTTCCTGCGCGGATCGATACACCGGGTCGTCGGCCGCCGCGGGCCTGCGGCTCGCGACGGCCATTAGCGTCGTGGGACCGGGGAGGTCCTTGCCCTTGTCGAAGCGCGCGCGCTGGGGATCGGTTTCGCCGAAGCTCTGCTTGGACGAGTTGACGAGCGGGATCACGTTGACCCCCGGGATGCGCTGGGAGGTGGGTGACAGCGAGCGGGCGCCGGGGAAGAAGGTCAGCGGTAGGTCGCGCGCGATCTGATGATAGTTGTAGTCGCTGACCGCAGGCGAGGAAGGGTCGGCCCAGAAATGGTTGGACTCGTCGATCACGATGTCGTCGTTGGCGACGACGCCGTACTCGCGCAGGACCGGTTCGAGGCCGGTGCGCACGAACGGGTCGAGCATGAGGAAGGCATTGCCTCCGGCGGCGAGGAACGCCCGGATGGCGGCGACTTCCGGCGGCAGCAGCTCCAGCTTGGGGCCGGCCACGATCAGCAGCGAGCAGTGCGAGAGCGCCTCGGCGCTCGGGCTGCGCATGAGTGAGATCTTCTCGACCTTGTAGTTCATGGTTTCCAGAGCATTGCGTGCTTTCGCCATGCCGTGCTGCTCGTGCAGGACGTACTGCACACCGAGGCCGTGCGAATGTCCCGCGGCGCCCTCCAGGTGGTCGTGACTCTCCTGGCTGAACGGGTCCGGTTCCCGGTGCCCGTCCAGGAAGCACAGCGTCTGCTGCACGCGCATCGACACGCGCAGGATGCCGTTGGCGATATCGGTCTCCTTGTCGCCGTTGACCTGCAGCTTGCGGCCCTCGCTCTCCATGATCGCCGTGCCCGCGAACTGCACGCCCCGCAATCGCGCCTGCGCAGGGTTGAGCATGGGATCGTAAAGTTCGAGCGTGACCTTGTCCGTCTGCTTGGCGATCAGCTCGTACAACTCGACGGTCTCGCGCATCATCGGGTCGTGGAAGAACGTGATGTGTACCGGCGTGTCGAGCGCCTTCAGCATCGTCACGGTCTGCTCCGACAGCGAGTAGCGTCCTTCCTCCGTCATGTCCACGCGCACCGCGAACAGCACCGACAGGTAAGCCAGCGCCGACAGCAGTCCGACGAGACCGAGCGTGTAGAGGGCGCTCTCCCCGCGTCGTTGCCGGACCATGGCGCCGAGATTGCCGCGCAAGGCGTACGCCCCCCATGCCGCAAGCCCCAGGCCGGCGGCCGCGGTCAGGGCCGTCCACAAGGTGGCTTCGAGAAAGATGCCATGCAACGCGCCGGCGGTCGCGAGCAGCGCGATCCCGGCGAGCAGGATCAGTCCGGATCGGAACAGATGGTCCATCTCAGCGCCGCCACTGCAGATAGCTGGCGTTCAAGGTCAGCGCGACGGCGCTGACGAACAGAAAGAAGATCACTGCCTCGCTGCGGATCAGGCCCTGCACGAAGTCGGCGAAGTGCAGCGCGAACGACAGGTAACCGAGCAGGCTGCGCAGGGCATAGGAGGCCTGGAAGTGCTGCAGGTAACCGATGAACCAGAAGCTCAGCAGCACCGGAACGGTGATCAGGGCGGCGACGATCTGGTTGTGCGTCAGGGCCGAGAAGAACTGGCCGACGGCCAGACAGGCCATGCCGAGTAGCACGAACCCGATGTAGCCGGCGACGATGGTCGTGGTCTGCGGGTTGCCGAACAAGTACAGCGGCACCAGATCGATCAGCGTGCCCGCGGTCATCAGCAGCAGGATGGTGACCGCTCCCAGGAACTTGCCCAGGACGATCTCCCAGGGCTTGAGCGGCAGCGTCATGAGCAGCTCCATCGTGCGCCCGCTCCATTCCGCGGAGAACAGCCGCATCGACACCAGCGGGCTGACCGTCAGCAGCAGGATCCCCATGTTGCGGAATGTCTCGGTCATCGAGGCGCTGCCGCTCATGAACATGTTGTAGCTGAAGAAGTACCCGGTGCCCAGCAGAAACACGGCCAGCACGAAATAGGCGATCGGCGACCTGAAATAGGACAGCAGCTCCTTGCGATAGACGGCGAGCACCCCGTTCATTGCGCCCTTGCTTCGCTTGGTGCCTGGCTGACGTAGCGCAGGAACACGTTCTCCAGCGTCGGCTGCCTGCGCTCCAAACGATGCAGGGCCCAGCGGCTGGCCACCGCTCGCGCGATGGCGGCTTCCACGCCGTCGCGCGCATCGGTCTGGCATTCGACGTTCAGCACGGGCGCGTTTCCCGGGACTTCGTTGATCGCCAGCGCGATCACGCCTGCTATCGACTGCAGTTCGGAACGCAGCGCCTCCGCGGGTGCCGTGGCGGTGAGTGTGACCCGGTTGGTCTGCTCGGAGGCGCGCTGCAGGCCGCTCGGCGAATCGATCGCCAGCAGGCGCCCCTGGTTGATGATGGCTACCCGCTGGCAGATCAGCGTGACCTCCGGGAGGATGTGAGTGCTCAGCAGCACGGCGTGCTGTTGCCCGAAGGCGCGGATCACTTCACGGGTCTCCTGGATCTGCCCCGGGTCGAGGCCCGCCGTGGGTTCGTCCAGCAGCAGCACCTCCGGCTTGCCGAGCAGCGCCTGGGCCAGCCCCAGGCGCTGGCGATAGCCTTTGGAGAGCTTGTAGATCTCGCGGTCGAGGACCGCCTCGAGCCGGCAGGCGGCGGCGACGCGATCCAACTCGGACCGGAACTGCGAGCGCGGGATGCCCTTGGCTCGGGCAACGAAGCGCAGGTACTGCGACACCTCGAGCGTGTCATAGAGCGGAGGATGCTCCGGCATGTAACCGATCTTGCGCGCCGCCTGGTCGTTCTGCGTGGCCATGTCGTAGCCGGCGACCGTGACCCGCCCGGACGAGGCGGTGGTAAAGCCGGCGATCATGCGCATCGTGGTGGTCTTGCCGGCGCCATTGGGTCCCAGGAACCCCACGATCTCGCCGCGTTTCACCTCGAAGGTGAGATCGTGGACGATCGTCTTGGAACCGAACCGCTTGGAAACCGATTCAAGGGCAATCACGTGCCGCGGCTACGCTGAGACGGGAGTAAAGAAGATAAACCGGAAGGGGCAGATAAAAAAGGCCCCCCGCGCGGGGGGCCCTTTCACATCAAAACAGGTTCGTGATTACTTGTACCAGCCGTCGCTGCTGCGCTTCGCCCACTGGCTCTGATCGTGCCCGTAGAAGATTGGCGCGCCTTCCAGGTCGCGGATGAACTTCAGGCGGTTGACGGACTTGGTGTAGTCCTGGACGCTGTAGTTGAGCCCCGCGGGATAGCCGTCCATGTTCTCCTGCATCCAGATCGCATCTTGAGACAGCACCATCGTCTTGCCCGATGCGAACTGGATCTTCACCGACGAATGACCGAGCGTATGGCCCGGGGTGCTCAGAACTTGGACGCTGCCGTCGCCGAACAGGTCGTAGTCGCCCTCGAGCTCCAGGAAGTTGAAGTCGCGCGTGCCGTCGATGTCGGCCATCACGAACGCCCCGCCGGTCCGGCCCTGGAACTTCTCGGGGAACCAGCCTTGATACAGCTCCTTCTTCTGCAGGACGTGGATCGCCTTCGGGAACATTTCCATGTTGCCGGCGTGGTCCAGGTGCGTATGCGACGTGATGACAACCTTCACCTGGTCAACCGACTTGCCGGCTTTCTTCAGCCAACCGTCGATCATCTCGTCACGCTTGTTGGTGGGCTTCAGGAAATCGCACAGGCCGGGCTGCCAGTAGTTCTTGCAGTCCTGCGTGACCGCGACGTTGATGCCGGTGTCGAACACGACCAGGCCCTTCGGATGGTCGATGATCCACATGCTCACCGGAATGGTGACGTCGCGCTGCAGTTCTTTCGGTACGGTCGGGATCAGGCCGGTGATGGCGAAAGGACCGAACATGCCGCTGGTGGCCCAGTACACCGCTTTGACTTGCGCGAACACCGCAGACGAGCCAAAAAGGCAGACCGCGCCGAACAACGCCGCGGCGATACCTGTCAGTTTCTTCATAGCATCTCCTCCATGATGGTGGTCATACGCACTCACGTGTACGACGCATTGTTATCTTACCCGACCTTGCCGGCCGGGATGGAGCTTCTCCCCCTAACAACCGCCATTCCAGCGCATGCGATGTCGACGAGCGGCCGCCCGGTGGTGACATGGCCAAACGACCACGTCCGCTGTGCGTGCGGGCCACAGAGAGCGAGTAGAGCACCGCCCTCGGTCGGGTGTCAAGCGGATAGCGGCGCGGGGGCCGATGCAGTAGGATGTTTTTGGGAAACGTGTGAGGGGAGCCTGGGTTTTCCGCGCCGCCCTTGCCCGCGACGCTAAGGCCGTGCTATAAAGCGCATTTTTCCGGATTGGAGCAGGCCGACATGGCACGCGTATGCGCAGTCACCGGCAAGAAGCCGATGCGCGGGAACAACGTCTCCCACGCCAACAACCGGACGCGTCGCCGCTTCCTGCCCAACCTGCAGAGCCGGCGCTTCTGGGTCGAAAGCGAGAACCGCTGGGTCCGCCTGCGGGTCAGCCAGGCGGCCCTGCGCACCATCGACAAGAAGGGTATCGACGTGGTGCTGGCCGAGCTGCGCGCCCAAGGCGCCAAAGTCTGAGCCCCCCGCCTAAGTAACCCGCAGGAGAGATCGACATGCGCGAGAAGATCAAGCTCGAGTCCACGGCTGGCACCGGTCACTTCTACACCACCACCAAGAACAAGCGCACCACGCCCGACAAGCTGGAGCTGAAAAAATACGACCCTGTGGCGCGCAAGCACGTGGTCTACAAGGAGACCAAGCTGAAGTAAGGGGCTGGGAGCGGGGATCTAGGGACTGGGGAAAAATGAAAAGGGCCTGCGAAATCGCAGGCCCTTTTTGCTTTTGGTGTTTGCTTCCGATGTTCCCTAGATCCTGGCTCCCTACGCCGGCACCGCGTACCCGCGCAGCGTGTGCGAGAACTCCCTGAGTGCGGCGATGCCCGATTGCTCGGCGCGCTTGCACCAGTCTTCGAGCTGGTGCAGAAGCTGCTCTTTTGAGGCGCTGGAACGGGCCCACACGGCGGACAGCTCCTGGCGCATCGTGTAGATGGTGGTCAGCACGTTGCTCTTGGTGAGCGCCTCCTCGAGATTGGCGCGCTCGTCGGCCCGCAGGTCGTTGGGATCGCGCCGCAGCCAGCGCTTGAACTTGGACACGTCGATGGATACACCGCGGGCCTTGAGCGCCTGCAGCTCGCGCTTCCAGGTGGAAGCCAGGCTGCGCGCGAAGCGCCCGGCCACGTCGTAGCGATGCGTGATCACCGCCTGCAGCGTCTGCAGGTCGCAGCGCAACTTGCCGCTGTCGATGCGCACGCGCGGCGCCACGCGCCGCACCTCGGCCAGGCCCAACGCCTGCATGACGCGGATGTAGAGCCAGCCGATGTCGAATTCGTACCACTTGTTGGACAGCCGCGCCGAGGTGCCGTAGGCGTGATGGTTGTTGTGCAGCTCCTCGCCGCCGATGAGAATGCCCCACGGCACGATGTTGGTGCTGGTGTCGTCGGTCTGGAAGTTGCGGTAGCCGCTGTGGTGACCCAGCCCGTTGATGACGCCGGCGGCGAACAGCGGGATCCAGACCATCTGCACCGCCCAGATGGTGATGCCGATGGCGCCGAACAGCGCGATGTTGATCGCCATCATCAGCACGATGCCCAGCATCGTGTGGCGCGTGTAGAGATTGCGCTCGATCCAGTCGTCCGGCGTGCCGTGGCCGTACTTGGCGATGGTCTCCTGGTCGGCCGCGCCGATGCGATACAGTTCGGTTCCCTCGAGCAGCACTTTGCGCAGACCGAGCACCTTGGGGCTGTGCGGATCGTCCGGCGTTTCCACCCGGGCGTGGTGCTTGCGGTGGACCGCGGCCCACTCACGCGTGACCATGCCGGTGGTAAGCCACAGCCAGAACCGGAAGAAATGGCTGACCAGAGGATGCAGCTCGAGTGCGCGATGCGCTTGGTGGCGGTGCAGGAAGATGGTGACGGCGGCGATGGTGACGTGGGTCAGTCCCAGGGCCGCCAGCACGTAGCCCCACCAAGGCAGCTGGACCAGTCCGTTCGCGATCTCGAGGATAAAACTCATAGTGGGGTCAGGTAGTTATTTGAGGGCGGGCGCCATTGTACAAGGCCAGCGGCAAAGCTGCCGGGAGGCGCAACCCCTAATATCGGCCCGCCGCGGCCGCTTTCAATGGCTCGCAGCGCGGGCGATGCACAAGTCGAGCCAGGCTCAGCCGGTCTCATTGGTGCGCTGCCGAGCGAGCGACTTGACCGTCCCGCGCCAGCACTGCCGCGAAGAATCCGTCCATCTGGTGGCTGTGGGGGCACACGCGGAAATATACACCGGTGTCCAGCGCGATGCCCTGCGCGCGCAGGATCCCGCTGGCATCGTCGAGCGCGAACTGCGGATGCGCGGCGAGAAACGCCTCCACGATCGCTGCGTTCTCCTCGCGCAGGATGCTGCACGTGGCGTACACCAGGCGCCCGCCGGGTTTTACCAGGCCGCCCGCGGCCGTCAGGATCGAGGCCTGCTTGCGCGTGAGCTCGGCGAGCGCCTGCGGCGACTGCCGCCACTTCAGATCGGGGTTGCGCCGCAAAGTGCCCAGGCCGGTGCAGGGCGCATCCACCAGCACCCGGTCGATCTTGCCGGCCAAGCGTCGCACGCGCGCATCGTGCTCGTCGTCGATGAGTTGCGGCTGCACGTTCGACAACCCCGAGCGCTTCAGCCGCGGCGCCAGATTGGCGAGCCGCCGCTGCGAGGTGTCGAAGGCGTACAGCCGCCCCTGGGAGCGCATCAGCGCGCCCAAAGCGAGCGTCTTGCCGCCGGCGCCCGCGCAGAAGTCCACTACCATCTCGCGCCGGCGCGGCGCCACCAGCCAGCCGAGCAGCTGGCTCGCTTCGTCCTGCACTTCGATCTTGCCTGCGCGGAACAGCGCGTGGTGCTGCAGCGCCGGCTTCTCAGCCAACCGCACGCCCAACGGCGAGTAGGGCGTGGGTTCCGCCGCCAGGCCCTCGGCCTGCAACGCCGCCAGCACCGCCTCGCGCTCCGCGAGCTCGCTGTTGACGCGCAGATCCAGCGGCGCGGGCGCGAGCAGCCCGCGCGCGAGCGCCAGCGCGTCGCCCTCCGGCATGACGGCGCTCAGCCGGTCCCATATCCAATCCGGCAGGCTTGCCTGGACCGCCGGCGGCAGGGCGCGGGTGTCGGCCGCACGCACGCCGGCCAGCCACTGCGCCTCGTCGCGCTTCAGCACCGGCTCGAGCTGGCGCAGGCTGCGCCCTTCGATGACCGCCGCCGCCGCGAGCAGCAGGCGGCGCGGCTGGCGGCCGCCGGCCAGCGTTTCCAGCAAGCGCAGGTGGCGCAGGGCGGTGAACGACAGCTCGGCCACCGGCCCGCGGTCGCGCTGGCCCAGCGCCCGGTGCTCGCGGAAGAAGGCGCGCAGCACCGCGTCGGCCGGATGCTCGAAGCCGAGCATGGCGCGCAGGGCCTCGGTGGCAGCGTTCAGGCGCTGAGCGGTCAGTTCCACGCGCGCGTGGCGGGTCTCCAGCGCGGGGCGGCCCCGGCGCTACTTCTTCTCCGGAAAGACGATCTGTGTCACCACCGAATCGAACACCTTCCCATCCCGATCGGTGTAGCGGATGCGCACCGGCATGTGGTGCTGGTCCACCGCCAGCCACACCTCGAAAGCACGCTTGTCCTGCGGGCCTTGCACCTTCTTGACGTGCAGCGTCTCCAGCGCACCCAGGTCGGTGTCGATCTTCTCGCGTCCCAGCAGCGCGTAGCGGTACTGGCGCAGGCGGCGCCCGTCGGTGATGTGCGCGGCCAGCCCGCCCGCCTCGGGCGGCACGAACGCGAAGTTGTAGCCGAAGCTGGTGCTGTCCCAGCTGTTATCCGGCAGCGGCACAGTTTGGCTCTCGTCGCCGTCCACCAGGGTGGCCTGCATGCGCCCCCAATCGAACGCGGCGCTGCGTTTCGGTTTCCCGTTGCGTTCTTCGCTGAACGCCTCCGGCCGCAGGCCGGCGCTCGTGACGCGGCCCTGGCTCTCGCGCCGGATGTTGAGCCGGTACAGCATGGCGGCCACGCCGGCGGTCTTCGATTCGCTCACCACGCGATACGTGCGTCCGTCGTGCTGGAACACGTCGCGCCCTTCGCCGATCTTCATCGAGCCCAGGAACACGGCATACGTGATCTCCACCCGCGCCGGCACCGCCGCCAATGCGCCGGCCGGGAGCTGGACGGCGAGCAACAGTGCGATGAGCGATCGCTTCATGCTTCCTCCGGACAGACGATGGCCTGGGCTGCGCGCGTGGGGGCGCTAAGCTGCACGCGATTGCCCGCGAGCGCGAGCCGGCCCTCGCAGAACCAGCGCACCGCCCGCGGCAGAATCTTGTGCTCCTGGGTGAGCACCCGTGCCGCGAGGCTGTCTTCGGTGTCGTCGTCCAGCACCGGCACCGCGGCCTGGACGATGATGGGACCGTGGTCCACCTGGGCGGTGACGAAATGCACGGTGCAGCCGTGCAGGCGCACACCGGCCTCCAGCGCGCGCCGGTGCGTGTGCACGCCGGGAAACGCGGGCAGCAGCGAGGGGTGGATGTTGATCAGCCGCCCGAAGTAGCGCTGCACGAACCAGGGGGTGAGCACGCGCATGAAACCGGCCAGCACGATCAGATCCGGCGAAACTGCGTCCACCGCCTGGGCCAGCGCCCGATCAAAGGCCTCGCGATCCGCATGAGCGCGGTGGTCCACGACCTGCGTGGCTACACCGCGGGCAGTCGCGATCGCCAGCCCGCTGGCCGCGGGGTTGCTGCTGATCACCACGCCGGTGACGGCCGGCAAGGGTGCGTCGAGCAGCGCCTGCATGTTGCTGCCGCGCCCGGAGATGAGGATGACCAGCCGCTTCACGCGCGCTCGCGCCTCATGCCACGACGGTCTGCGCCGCGTCCACCGCGCGCGGGTGCACGCGGCCGATGCGCCACGCCTGCTCGCCGGCGCGGGCGAGCAGCTCGATCGCGCGCGCGGCATCCGCGTCGGCCACCGCCACCACCATGCCGATGCCGCAGTTGAACACCCGATACATCTCGTCATCGGCAACGCCGCCTTGAGTCTGGAGCCAGTCGAACAGCGGCGCCCGCGGCCAGGCGCTGCGCTCGAAGCGCGCGGCCAGGCCCGCGTCCAGCATGCGCGGCACGTTCTCCAGCAAACCGCCACCGGTGATGTGCGCCAGTCCCTTCACGTCGATCTTCACCATCAGCTCCAGCACCGACTTCACATAGATGCGCGTGGGCGCCAGGATCGTCTCTCCTAACGAGCGACCGTGGAAATCGGACGACAAGTCCGGCCGCACCCGCTCGAGAATGCGCCGGATCAGCGAGTAACCGTTGGAGTGCGCGCCGCTGGAGGCCAGGCCGATCAGCGCATCGCCGGGTGCGATGCGGGCGCCGTCGATGATGCGATCTTTCTCCACCACGCCCACGGCGAAGCCGGCGAGATCGTACTCGCCGGGCGGATACATGTCCGGCATCTCGGCGGTCTCGCCCCCGATGAGCGCGCAGCCCGCCATTTCGCAGCCGCGCGCGATGCCGCCCACCACCGCCGTGGCGACCTGCACGTCGAGCTTGCCGCAGGCGTAGTAGTCCAGAAAGAAGAGCGGCTCGGCGCCCTGCGTGAGGATGTCGTTGACGCTCATCGCCACCAGATCGATGCCCACCGTGTCGTGGCGGTTCAGCGCGAAAGCGAGCTTGAGCTTGGTGCCCACCCCGTCGGTGCCGGACACCAGCACCGGGTTACGGTAGCGTTTGGGCACCTCGAACAGCGCGCCGAAGCCGCCGATGCCGGCCAGCACGCCCTCGCGCAGCGTGCGCTGCGCCAGCGGCTTGATGTTGTCCACCAGCGCCTCGCCGGCGTCGATGTCCACGCCGGCGTCGCGGTAGGTCAGGCCCCGGGGGAGGTTCCGGCGTCGGTGGGTGTCGCTCATGGCATGTGGCGCGGGCGCTGCGGCGGATCGGGCCGGGGAAACTGCGCTAAGATGGCGCGGTGCCGTCGCGTCCCATGTTTCGGGCCCCATGTTTCGGGTCCCCAGGTTTAGGGCGCCATGCGGCGTGGCGTTCGCCGCCTCGGGCGAGGCGGCATTCTACTGCAAACCGCTTCCCATGCGTTCCCGTCCGGCGCGCCTGCGCCGCCTGCCCTGACCATCGAGCTGCCGATGCAGCTTGTGCTGGATCTCGCCCGGCCGGCAGCGCCCACGCTCGACAACTTCGAGCCCGGCGGCAACGTCGAAGTCCTGTCCGCGCTGCGGGCATGGCTGAACGGCGCGTCGCCGCAGCCGAGCGTGTACCTGTGGGGGCCACCCGGATCCGGCAAGAGCCATCTGCTGCGCGCGGCGATCGCCGACGCGGCGGCGCGCGGACGTTGCGCGCACTACCTGGCCGCCGGGGTGCCGATGCCGCCGGAGGCGCTGCGCGCAGAGTGGCTAGCGGCGGACGACGTGCACGCGCTCGACGCCCACGCGCAAGGGGCGCTGTTCACGCTGCTCGATCGCGCGTCGGCGGGAGAGCTGCGCCTGCTGCTCGCGGGTGACAACGCGCCGCGCGGCCTGCCGTTGCGCGCCGACGTGCGCACGCGTATCGGCGCCGCGCTGGTGCTGCGGATCCGGCCGCTCACCGACGAGGACAAGGTGCAGGCGCTGCGGCGCCATGCCGACGGCCGCGGCTTCGACCTCACGCCGGAGGGCGCGGAGTACCTGCTGCGCTATGGCCGGCGCGACCTGCCGTCGCTGATGGCGCTGCTCGATGCCGCGGACCGTTACTCGCTGCAGATGCGCCGCGCGGTGACCGTGCCGTTGCTGCGCGAAGTGCTGCAGCTCGCAGACCGCGGCCTCTGAGGTAGCGCGACCGCGGCCATGCCGCCGGCAAACCGTCGGCGGTGGAACGGTCGGGAATTCGGCTATACTCGATCGTTCGCCGCATGGCACGCCCACTCGTTTTGATCTCCTTCGCACGCACGCGGTTGCTCCACGCTGTGGCTGTCGGGCGATGGCAACACGGCCACAGCGGATGATGGCCATGCGGCTCGCTCTGTTCGACCTCGACAATACGCTGCTCGCCGGCGACAGCGACTTCGAGTGGGCCCAGTTCCTGATCGACCAGGGCGTACTCGATCGCGAAGTGTACGAGGCGCGCAATCTGCACTTCTACGAGCAATACAAGGCCGGCACGCTCGACATCCACGAATTCCTCGACTTCCAGCTGAAGCCGCTGTCGCGCCATCCGCGCCGGCAGCTCGAGGACTGGCACCGGGACTTCATGCGCACCCGCGTCCTGCCGATCATCACGCAAAAAGCGCGCGACCTGGTGCAGAGCCACGTGCACGACGCGCGCGCCATCGTCACCGCCACCAACAGCTTCGTCACCGGTCCGATCGCGCGCGAGTTCGGCATCGATCACCTGGTGGCCACCGAGCCGGAGGAAGCGGGCGGCGAGTTCACCGGGCGCGTGCACGGCGTGCCCTCTTTCCAGCAGGGCAAGGTCCAGCGCGTGGAGCAGTGGCTGGCCGAGCACGGTCTGAACTGGGGCTCCTTCACCGAGACCTGGTTCTACAGCGACTCGCTCAACGACCTGCCGCTGCTCGACAAGGTCACGCACCCGGTGGCCGTCGATCCGGACGAGACCTTGAAAGAGACCGCCCTGGAGAAGGGCTGGATGATCATCAGCCTGCGGTGAGCCGGCCGCTCGCGCTACTGGCGGTCCTGCTGCTCGTCGCGGCGGGCGCCGCCGCCGTGGGGCTGATGGCGGGCAGCCATGCGCTGGCGCCCGCCGAGGTGCTGTCCGCGCTCAGCGCACGCGAGCCCACGCTCGCGCGCGACATCGTCCTGGAATTGCGCCTGCCGCGCGTGTCGGCGGCGCTCGCCTGCGGCGCGTTGCTCGCGCTGGCCGGCGTGCTGCTGCAGGTCCTGCTGCGCAATCCGCTCGCCGACCCCTATGTGCTTGGCATCTCCGGCGGCGCTGGGCTCGGCGTGTTGATCGCGATGCTGTCCGGGCTGGGACAGGCGGTGGCGTCGGTGGCGGGATTCGGCGGTGCATTCGGCGCCGCGCTGGTGGTGTTCGGCCTCGGCTACCGCGCGGGGGACTGGAATCTGTACCGCCTGCTGCTCACCGGCGTGGTGCTGGCGGCGGGCTGCGGCGCGCTGATCAGCCTGCTGCTGGTGCTGGCGCCGCAGGGCACGGTCAAGGGCATGCTGTTCTGGCTGATGGGCGATCTGTCCTCGGCGCCCGGGGCCGGCTGGGCATGGGCGGTGGCGCTCGCGCTGGGTGGCCTGGCGGTGCTGCGCGCCGGCACGCTCAACGTGCTCAGCCTGGGCCGGCTCAAGGCCGCCGCGCTCGGGGTGCCGGTCAGAGCGGCGGAGACGGCGATCTACTTCGCCGCCGCGCTGGCCACCGTCAGCGCGGTGATGCTGGGCGGCACGATCGGCTTCGTCGGGCTGATCGTGCCGCACCTGGTGCGCTTGCTGGGCGTGAGCGACCTGCGCTGGCTGACCCCGCTCGCCATGCTCGCCGGCGCCGGATTCCTTTGCCTTGCCGACACGCTTGCGCGCACCGCATGGGCGCCGCTGCAGTTGCCGGTGGGCGTGCTGACCGCGCTGCTCGGCGTGCCCGTCATGCTGCTGCTGTTGGCGCGGCGCCCCGGGAGCGAACGGTGACGCGTCTCACGGCGGAGCGCCTCACGCTCGGTTTCCCCGAGCGCGTGCTGCGCCGGGACCTGGACCTCGCGGTGGGGCCGGGCGACTCCTGGGCGGTGCTGGGCAACAACGGCACCGGCAAGACCACGTTGTTGCACGTGCTGGGCGGGCTGCGGCCGGCGCTCTCGGGGCGCGTGTTGCTCGACGGCGTCGAGCTCCCGCGCGTGGCCCACGCTGCGCGCGCGCGCAAGATCGGGTTGCTGCTGCAGGAGGAGGCCGCCGCCTTCTGGGGCACGCTGCTCGAGTACGTGCTGCTCGGGCGCTATCCCCATCGCCGCTGGATGCTGGGCGCCGACGCCGCGGACGAGGCGCTGGCGCGTGCGGCGCTGGAGCGGGTCGACCTGGCGGGGCGCGAGGCGCGCATGCTCTCGACCCTGTCCGGCGGCGAGCGCCAGCGCGCGCGGCTGGCGTTGATCCTGGCGCAGGATCCGGACGTCTACCTGCTCGATGAGCCGCTGCAGCACCTGGATCTACGCCATCAGCTCGAAACCCTGGCGCTGCTGCGCAGCCTGGCGCAGCAGCACGGCAAGGCGGTGGTCATGGTGCTGCACGAGCCGGCGCGCGCGCGGCGCTTCTGCAATCGCGCGCTGCTGCTGTTCGAGGACGGCCGCTCGCTGCCCGGTCCGGTGGACGAGCTGCTGGGACGCGACGTCCTGGAGCGTCTGTACGGTTGCCCGGTCGAGGGGGCGTGACCCCGGTATAATCGCGGGATGCCTTCCCTGACCCGCCCAAGGGGTCAATCCTGCCAATCCGGCGGCGCCACGAATACCGGCTCTGGGAATACCCGCTCCAGGCCTACGCGCTCCGGCCCGCCTCATCCACCTGCATGATCCGCCGCCTGCTGCAGCGCGTGTTCTCCGGCCGCCCGGATGCCGAGCGCGACCCGATCGTGATCCCGTTCGAGGAGCACGGCGTGGCGCGCGAGCGCATCAGCCCGTGCGCGCGCAAAGTGGTGGCCGGGTTGCAGGAGGTGGGCTATGCCGCGTTCGTGGTCGGCGGGGCGGTGCGCGACCTGCTGGTGGACCTGGAGCCGAAGGACTTCGACCTGGCCACCAGCGCCACGCCCGAGGAGGTGAAGGCGGTGTTCCGGCGCGCGCGCATCATCGGCCGGCGCTTCCGCCTGGTGCACGTGATGTGCGGCAAGGAAACGGTGGAGGTGTCCACCTTCCGCGGCAGCGCCGCGGGCGAGGACGAAGATCAGGTGCGCGACCAGCACGGCCGCATCCTGCGCGACAATGTGTGGGGCAGCCAGGCGGAAGATGCCTTCCGCCGCGACTTCACCATCAACGCCCTGTTCTACGACCCGCAGACCGAGGAAATCCTGGATTACTGCGGCGGCTTTGCCGACCTGCGCAAGCGCGTCATCCGCATGATCGGCAAGCCGCTCGAGCGCTATCGCGAAGACCCGGTGCGCATGCTGCGCGCGGTGCGCCTGGCGGCCAAGGTCGGCGGGCACATCGAGCCACGCACGCGCGAGCCGATCCGCATGCTCGGCGAGCTGCTGCACAACGTCCCGCCCGCGCGCCTGTTCGAGGAGATGCTCAAGCTGCTGCTGTCGGGCCACGCCACCGAGTGTCTGCTGCAGCTGCGCAACGAGGGCCTGCACCACGGCATGCTGCCGATGCTCGACGTGATCCTCGAGCAGCCGATGGGCGAGCGCTTCGTGATGCTGGCGCTCAACCGCACCGACGAGCGCGTGCGCGAGGACAAACCGGTGTCGCCCGCCTTCCTGTTCGCCGCGCTGCTGTGGCACGAGGTGCTGGCGGCCTGCAGGCGGCACGAGGAGGACGACGGCATGAAGCCGATCCCCGCGCTGCACCTGGCGATGGAGGAAGTGGTCGCCGCCCAGGTCGAGCGCCTGGCGATTCCGCGCCGCTACACCACCGACATGAAGGAGTTGTGGGCGCTGCAGCCGCGCTTGCTCCAGCGCAGCGGGCGGCGCCCGTACAAGCTGCTGGAGCACCCGCGGCTGCGCGCCGCCTACGATTTCCTGCAGCTGCGCTGCGAGAGCGGCGAGGTGGACCTGGAAGCGGCGCAGTGGTGGGAGCGCTTCATGCGCGCGGGCGAGGAAGAGCGCGCGCGCATGCTGCTGCCCGAGAAGCCCGGCGGCAAGCGGCGGCGCCGTCGCCGGCGCGGACCGCGCGGCGAGGAGACCGGCGAGGCGCTCGCCGCCGACGGCCAGGCGCTGCCCGTAGGCCCGGCCGCGTAGCTCGCAACGCAATCGGCTCCAGAGCGTGGCCCGGTCGCCCGCCCCCCGCACCGCGCACATCGGCATCGGCAGCAACCAGGACGACCCGGTGCGCCAAGTGCGCGACGCCTTCGACGAGCTCGCCGCCTTGCCGTCCACCCGTCTCGCAGCGCGCTCGTCGCTTTATCGCAGTGCGCCGGTGGGCGGGCCCGAGCAGCCCGATTTCGTCAACGCGGTGGCGCGGGTGGAAACCGCGCTTGCGCCAGCGACGCTGCTGCAGCGGCTGCTCGCCATCGAGCAGCACCACGGGCGCGTGCGCGGTGAGCGCAACGGGCCGCGCGTCCTGGATCTGGACCTGCTGCTCTACGCCGACGAAGTCCTGGATGCGCACGGATTGCAGGTGCCGCATCCGCGGATGCATGAGCGCGCGTTCGTCCTGCTGCCTCTGGAGGAGGTCACCCCGGGGCTGATCATCCCGGGGCGCGGGCCGGTCGGCACCTTGCTGCACGGGCTTGCCGGGCAGCGCATCGAACGGCTGGACTGACCCGCAGCGTCGACCCGATGGCCGCCCGCAGGCATCGCTACATCGTCGTCGAAGGCCCGATCGGTGCCGGCAAGACCAGCCTCGCCCGGATGCTGGCCGAGCACAGCGCCGCGGACGTGCTGCTGGAGAGCCCGGAGAGCAACCCGTTTCTCGCCGGCTTTTACCAGGACCGGCGGCGCTGGGCGCTGGCCACGCAGCTGTTCTTCCTGTTCCAGCGCGTCAACCAGCTCGCCGGGCTGAAGCAGCTCGACCTGTTCGAGCGCCCCACGGTGGCCGACTTTTTGTTCGAGAAGGACTCGCTGTTCGCGCGCCTGAACCTGTCCGACGACGAGCTGGCGCTCTACCAGCGCATCTACGATCACTTGGCGCCCCAGGTGCCCACACCCGACCTGGTGATCTACCTGCAAGCCCCGGTGGAAACGCTGATGGCGCGGGTACGCCGCCGCGCCGCCGCCTACGAACGCGGCATCGGCGAGGACTACCTGGCGCGGCTGGCGGTCGGCTACGGGCGCTTCTTCCATGAGTATGCCGCCGCGCCGCTGCTCATCGTCAACAGCGAGCACCTGAATTTTGTTGATCGCCCCGGGGATTTTGCTTTATTGTTGCGACGCATCAGCGAGATGCGCGGGCCGCGCGAGTTCTTCAACGTGCAGTGAGCCGAGGACCATCCGGATGAGCGTTCAAGCCCCTGCGGCGGCGAGCAAGGTCACCGTCACCACGCTGCAGAAGATGCGCCAGGCGGCCGAGCGCATCACCATGTTGTCCTGCTACGACGCCAGCTTCGCCGCACTGCTGGACGGCTGCGGCGTGGACATGCTGCTGGTGGGCGACTCGCTGGGGATGGTGGTGCAGGGCCACGACTCCACGCTGCCGGTGAGCATGGACGAGGCGGTGTATCACACGCGCTGCGTGGCGCGCGGCGCGAAGCGGGCGATGGTGGTGGGCGATCTGCCCTTCGCCAGCTACCAGGCGAGTGCGCAGCAGGCGTACCGCAACGCCGCGCGGTTGATGGCCGCCGGCGCGCACATGGTCAAGCTCGAGGGCGGCGCGGTGATGGCCGGGACCGTCGAGTTCATCGTCGGCCGCGGTATTCCCATGTGCGGCCACATCGGCTTGACACCGCAGTCGGTGCACCAGCTCGGCGGCTTCCGCGTGCAGGGCAAGACCGAGGACGCGGCCAGGCGTCTGATCGAGGAGGCGAAGCTGCTGGAGCAGGCGGGCGCGGCCGCGCTGGTGGTGGAGTGCGTGCCGACCGAGGTCGGCAAGGATCTCACCGCCGCGCTCGCCATCCCCACGCTCGGCATCGGCGGCGGGCCGCATTGCTCCGGCCAGATCCTGATCCTGCACGACATGCTCGACGTCTATCCCGGCAAGAAGGCGCGATTCGTGAAAAACTTCATGGCCGGCGCCAGCTCGATCGAGCAGGCGGTGCGCAACTTCGTCGCCGAGGTGAAGGCGGGCACGTTCCCCGGGCCGGAGCACTGTTTCTAGGAGGAGGGACTAGGAGCTAGGATCTAGGGGCTAGGGAAAGATTACGGCGCGGCTTCGCCGCACAACGCCCCCTAGATCCCAGTTCCTAGCTCCTAGATCCTAGCGCACATGGAAGTCATCACCACCATCGACGGGTTGCGAAAGCGCCTGCGGCGCGAGGACAACGTCGCCTGCGTGCCGACCATGGGCAACATCCACGACGGCCATCTGTCGCTGGTGCGCATCGCGCGCCGGCATGCCCCGCTGACGGTGACCACCATCTTCGTCAATCGCCTGCAGTTCGGCGCCGGCGAGGACTTCGAGAACTATCCGCGCACCTTCGAGGACGATTGCGCGAAGCTCGAGGCGGCCGGCAACGCCATCGTGTTCCATCCCGACGAGGGCGAGATGTACCCCGAGCCGCAGGCGTTTCACGTCGAACCGCCGGCGATCGCCAACAAGCTCGAGGGCCGCTTCCGCCTCGGCCATTTCCGCGGTGTGGCCACGGTGGTCCTGAAGCTGTTCAACATCGTGCAGCCGCAAACCGCGGTGTTCGGCAAGAAGGATTACCAGCAGCTCGCAATCGTGCGGCACATGGTGGAGCAGCTGGCGCTGCCGGTGAAGATCGTGCCGGCCGAGACCGTGCGCGCGCCCGACGGACTGGCGCTCAGCTCGCGCAACCGCTACCTGAACACGGCCGAGCGCGCGGAGGCGCCGCGGCTGCAGCGAGTGCTGCAGCGCGTGCGCGAGCAGGTGGCGGGCGGCGAGCGCAACTTCGAAGCCATCGAGTTCGCCGCCGACGCCGAGCTGGCGCGCCACGGCTGGCACGTGGACTACGTGGTGGTGCGTAGCCGCCGCACGCTGATGCAGCCCGAGCTCGACGAGACCGAGCTGGTGACCCTGGGCGCCGCCAGGCTCGGCAATACGCGCCTCATCGACAATCTCGAGATCGATGCCAGCTAGGAGCCAGGAGTTCGGATCTAGGGAAAGGCGCGGCTTCGCCGTACAACACCCCCTAGCCCCTAGATCCCAAATCCTAGCCCCTACTCCGCGGGCAGCTTGTGCCCGCGGAAGTCGTCGCGCAGCTTGGTCTTGAGCAGCTTGCCGGTGGCCGTGTGCGGCAGCTCGGCGACGAACACCACGTCGTCCGGGACCCACCACTTCGCCACCTTGCCCTGGAAGAAGGCGAGCAGCTCCTCGCGCGTGAGCTGAGCATCCGGCTTCTTCACCACGATCAGCAGCGGGCGCTCGTCCCACTTGGGGTGCGCCACGCCCACCACCGCGGCTTCCTTCACCGCCGGGTGGGCCATCGCGGTGTTCTCCAGATCGATCGAGCTGATCCACTCGCCGCCGGACTTGATCACGTCCTTGGAGCGGTCGGTGATCTGCATGTACCCGTCCGGGTCGATGGTGGCCACATCACCGGTCGGGAACCAGGTCTCGCCGCGCTCATCGCGCCGCAGGATGTCGCCGCCCTCGCCCTTGAAGTACTCGGTGGTGACCCAGGGGCCGCGCACCAGCAGGTCGCCGAAGGCCTTGCCGTCCCAGGGCAGCGCCTTGCCCTGGTCGTCCACGATCTGCATGTCCACGCCGAACAGCGGACGGCCCTGCTTGTCCTGCACCTTGAGCTGCTCCTCCTTGGGCAGCGCCAGATGCTTGGCCTTGAGCGTGCACACGGTGCCCAGCGGGCTCATCTCGGTCATGCCCCAGGCGTGCAGCACGCGCACGCCGTAGTCCCGCTCGAAGGTGCGGATCATCGCCGGCGGGCAGGCCGAGCCGCCGATCACCGTGCGGTTGAAGGTGCTGAACGCGAGGCCGCCTTGCTGCACGTGCTGCAGCAGGCCGAGCCACACCGTCGGCACGCCGGCCGACATGGTCACTTTCTCCTGCTCGAAGAGCTGGTAGATGCTGGCGCCGTCGAGCTGCGCACCGGGGAACACCAGCTTGCTACCGGCCAGCGCGCAGGCATACGGCAAGCCCCAAGCGTTGACGTGGAACATCGGCACCACCGGCAGCACCACGTCGCGCGCCGACAGGTTGAGCGCGTCGGGCAGGCAGCCCGCGTAGGCGTGCAGCACGGTTGAGCGGTGGGCATACAGCACGCCTTTCGGGTTGCCGGTGGTGCCCGAGGTGTAGCACAGCCCGGCCGCGGTCCACTCGTCGAACAGCGGCCAGTCATAGGCGTCGGAATGGGCGTTGACCAGGTCCTCGTAGCACAGCAGGCCGGGCAGCGGCAGCTTCGGCATGTGCGCGCGGTCGGTCATCGCGACCCAGCCGCGCACGCCCGGGCAATGCGGGGCAAGCTTCTCGACCAGGGGCGCGAAGGTGAGGTCGAAGCAGACGTACTGGTCCTGCGCATGGTTCACGATGTAGGCGATCTGCTCCGGGAACAGGCGCGGGTTGACGGTGTGGATCACGGCGCCCATCCCGGATACCGCGTAGTACAGCTCGAAATGCCGGAAGCCGTTCCAGGCGAGCGTGCCCACCCGGTCGTGCATGCGCACGCCGAGCGCGCCCAGCGCGTTGGCGAGCTGGCGCGCGCGCCGATGCGCATCGCGGTAGGTATAGCGATGGATGCCCCCTTCGACCATGCGCGACACGATCTCGGTGTCGCCGTGGTAGCGGTCCGCATGCCGGATGAGCGACGAGATCTGCAGGGGTGTGTTCATCATCAGGCCGTTCATGGGGTGTTCCTCGCGCAGCCGTTGCCGGGTATCGCTGGGTTCCAGTTGCAGGGCTTCGCGGGGATTCTAGCAGCCGCGCGCGGCCGCTCCGACACAACGCGCGTTTGCCGTGCCGGGGCCGTTGGGTAGAATGGCGCTTCCCCGACCAAGCCCCGTGCCCGGCACCGCCCGGGCGGCGCACGCTTGCGCCTGCGCGGGTCACCAACAACGACAATGGAATTCGTCCTCGTCCAGCTGCTGAACAGCCTGTCCTACGGGCTGCTGCTGTTCATGCTGTCCAGCGGCCTGACGTTGATCTTCAGCATGATGGGCGTGCTCAACTTCGCGCACGCCAGCTTCTACATGCTCGGGGCGTATCTCGCCTTTCAGCTTTCCAGCCACCTCGGTTTCTGGCCGGCGCTCGCCCTGGCGCCGCTGCTGGTCGGCGTGCTCGGCGCTCTGACCGAGCGTTGGGGATTGCGCACCGTACACAGGTACGGTCACGTGGCCGAGTTGCTGTTCACATTCGGTCTGTTCTACCTGATCGAGGAGATGGTGCACCTGGTGTGGGGCCGCGCGCCGGTCGACTATCGCGTCCCGGCCGCGCTCGATTTCAGCGCCTTCGCGATCTTCGGCACCAGCTACCCGGCATACCGGGTGTTCATGATGGCGGTGTCAGTGGGGATGCTGCTCGGGCTGTACCTGGTGCTCACGCGCACGCGCATCGGCCTGATCGTCCAGGCCTCGCTTACCCACCCCGACATGGTGCAGGCGCTCGGCCACAACGTGCCGCGGGTGTTCATGCTGGTCTTCGGCGGTGG
>DATBMG010000105.1:0-18275 GCA_036554965.1 Burkholderiales bacterium | reverse complement strand
GACCTTCTCGCTGGGCGAATTCACCTTCGCCCGCGACGAGTACTTCGTCACCATCACCTGGCCGGCCAAGGGCCAGCGCATGTCGCACACGATGAGCGCCGACGCCTTCCTGCGCGCCATCATGCGCGACGTCGCCTGGGGTTTCTTCTACGGCCTGGTCAACTTCGATGCGGTGTTCGGCACGCGCAATCTCTACGGGCGCGTCGAGCTGTTCGCCGGCCGCTACAACGAAGCGATCCACAAGAACGGCCTGTCCTACGTCGAGACCTTCGACTCGCCCAAGGCGATGGCCAAGTTCAAGGAGATCCTGGCCGACTGGACCAATGCCGGCTTCGATCCCTTCGCCGCCCCGGCCGAAACCGGTAATGCCGCGTTCGGCGAGAAGAACGGCAGCAACCTGCCGGCGATCGAACGCTTCCGCGTGGCGACCAAGCGCATGCCCGGGCTGGAGGGCGATTCCCCGCTGCGCGGCGACGACAACGGCTTCCCGATCAACCGCGCCTTCGCCGATGTGTCGCAGGAGGAGCCGCAGATCAAGGCCGAGCCCGGCTTCGAGAAGGAGCTGCACGCCTTCAGCCTGTTCAAGTACCTGTCGCGCTCGGACGTGACCTGGAACCCGTCGGTGACCTCGGTGTGCAAGGCGAGCCTGTTCTGCCCGACCACCGAGGAGTACATACTGCCGATCATCCACGGCAACGACCGCGTCGAGTGGTTCGTGCAGCTGTCCGACGAGATCATGTGGGACGTCACCGACCGCGAGACCGGCCGTCCGCGTGCGCGCGTGTTGATGAAATCCGGCGACGTCGCGGCGATGCCGGCGGACATTCGCCACCAGGGCTACTCCAAGAAGCGCTCCATGCTGCTGGTGTGGGAGAACGCCACGCCGGATCTGCCGAAGCGCTACGAGCGCGGCGAGCTGAAGCCCTGGCCGGTGGATTTCTGACGCCGGTGCAGGCCGTTCAGCACAAGCTGTTCATCGACGGCGAGTTCGTCGATGCCGAGGCGCGCGGGCGCATCCCGGTCCTCAATCCGCACGACAACTCGCTGATCGTCGAGGTGAGCGAGGCGCAGAAGGCCGACGTCGATCGTGCGGTCGAGGCCGCGCGCAAGGCGTTCCCGGCATGGGCGAAGCTGGCGGCGATGGATCGCGGGCGCCTGCTGCTCAAGCTGGCCGACGCGATCGAGGCCAACGCCGAGGAGCTGGGGCGCCTGGAGAGCGTGGACACCGGCCACCCGCTGCGCGATACGCGCGGGCTGGACGTGGTGCGCACCGCGGTGACGTTCCGCTACTTTGGCGGCATGGCCGACAAGCTCCAGGGCAGCGTGGTGCCGGTCGAGGCCGGCTTCCTGAACTACGTGCTGCGCGAGCCGCTGGGGGTGGTCGGCCAGATCGTGCCGTGGAACTTCCCGCTCATGTTCACCAGCTGGAAGATGGGCCCGGCGCTCGCCGCCGGCAACACGGTGGTGATGAAGCCGGCGGAGCTCACCCCGCTCTCCACGCTGCGCGTCGCGGAGCTGGCGAAGCAAGTCGGCTTCCCCAAAGGCGTGATCAATATCGTGCCGGGCTACGGCAACGTGGCCGGTCAGTATCTCGCCGAGCATCCCGGCGTGGACAAGATCGCCTTCACCGGCTCCACCGCGACCGGCCGCAAGATCGTGCAGGCCTCGGCCGGCAACCTGAAGCGCGTGCAGCTCGAGCTGGGCGGCAAGGGCGCCAACATCGTGTTCGACGACGCCAACCTCAAGGCGGCGGTCAACGGCTCGGCCTTCGCCATCTTCCACAACCAGGGCCAGGCTTGCATCGCCGGCTCGCGCCTGATCCTGCACGAGAAGGTCGCCGATCAGTTCCTGGAGGGCTTCCTCGCGCTGGCGCGCTCGATCAAGCTCGGCAATCCACTCGAGCCGGCCACCGAGATGGGGCCGCTCACCTCGCAGCAGCATCGCGACCGCGTGATCGGCTACTGCAAGGTGGCGCGCGAGCAGGGCGGCGAGGTGCTGCTCGGCGGCAAGCCGCCCGAGCGCGACGATCTCGCCCGGGGCTGTTACGTGGAGCCGACCGTGGTGCGGGCGAAGCCGACCGACCGCGTGTCGCAGGAAGAGGTGTTCGGGCCGTTCGTCACCGTGACCACGTTCCGCGACGACGAGGAAGCGATCGCGATCGCCAACGGCACCGAGTACGGGCTTGGTGGTGGGCTGTGGACCGGCAACCTGCAGCGCGCGCACCGCACCGCGGCCGCGCTGCGCAGCGGCATGGTGTGGATCAACTGCTACAAGCGCGTGAACCCGGGCTCGCCCTTCGGCGGCATCGGCAGGTCCGGCTACGGGCGCGAGATGGGTTTCGAAGCGATGCACGACTACACCGAAGCGAAGTCGGTGTGGGTGAACGTGGACGCGCAGATTCCGCCCTACTACCCGAGGTGATGGGCGGCGACCGGCCGCCGGGCCGGGATTGCAACGCACAGAGCGAGGAGGAGACCATGGCACTGACACGCGAAACGATGACCGACGAGCAGCGCAAGTCGGTCGCGCTCGAATACCTGAAGGCGTTCGACAAGGGTGGCGTCACCTCGACCGGCGGCAGCATCCTCGATCTGTTCGCCGACGACGCGCAGGTGTACTTCCCGAAATGGGGCCTCGCCACCGGTAAGGACCAGATCGGCAAGCTGTTCGGCGACGTGGGCGGAACGCTCAAGTCGATCGTGCACCATTACGCCAGCTTCCACTGGATCTTCTCGGGATCGGATGTGATCGTCTGCGAAGGCGAGAGCCACGGCGAGCATCGCGACGGACCGTGGCGCGCCGGCATACCCGACTGGGGTGCGGGGCGCTGGTGCGACGTGTTCGAGATCCGCGACTGGAAGATCCAGCGGGTATTCATCTACCTGGATCCCGACTACGCCGGCAAGGACACCGGGCGCTATCCCTGGCTGCCCAGCCGCTGATCGCTTTCCCCAGCACTTCCATGATCGACAAGCTGGTTCCCTCCCTCGCCGACGCCGTCCGGGACATCCCCGACGGCGCGACGGTGATGATCGGCGGCTTCGGCACCGCGGGCTTGCCGAACGAGCTGCTCGACGCGCTGATCGCGCAGGGCGCCACCGACCTGACGATCGTCAACAACAACGCCGGCAACGGCGAAACCGGCCTGGCCGCGCTGCTGAAGGCGAAGCGCGTGCGCAAGATCATCTGCTCCTTCCCGCGGCAGGTCGATTCGCATCACTTCGATGCGCTGTACCGCGCCGGGGAGATCGAGCTGGAGCTGGTGCCGCAAGGCAACCTGGCCGAGCGCATCCGCGCCGCCGGTGCGGGCATCGGCGCGTTCTTCACGCCGACCGGCTACGCCACCGATCTGGCCAAGGGTAAGGAAACGCGCCTGATCGACGGCCGCGGTTACGTGCTGGAGTATCCGATCCACGCGGACTTCGCGCTGATCAAGGCCGAGCGCGCTGACCGCTGGGGCAACCTGGTGTACCGCAAGACGGCGCGCAACTTCGGCCCGATCATGGCGAGCGCGGCCAGGTGCGCCGTGGTGCAGGTGCGCGAGATCGTCGCGCTCGGCGCGCTCGACCCCGAGGCGATCGTCACACCCGGGATTTTCGTCAAGCGCGTGGTGCACGTGCCCAATCCCGCTCTGATGGGTGTGGGCGAGGCCGCGTGAACGACCCGGCGAGGAGGAAGCGAGCATGAAGCGTCTCACTCGAGATCAGATGGCGGCGCGCGTGGCCCGCGACATTCCCGAGGGCGCCTACGTCAACCTGGGGATCGGCCTGCCGACTCTCGTGGCCAACCATCTGCCCAGGGACCGCGACATCTTCCTGCACAGCGAGAACGGCGTGCTCGGCATGGGCCCCGCGCCCGCGGCCGGCGCCGAGGACTACGACCTGATCAACGCCGGCAAGCAGCCGGTGACGATCCTGCCCGGCGCCTCCTTCTTTCATCACGCCGACTCGTTCGCGATGATGCGCGGCGGGCACCTGGATTTCTGCGTGCTGGGCGCGTTCCAGGTCTCGGTCGCCGGCGACCTCGCCAACTGGCATACGGGCACCCCCGATGCGAGTCCCGCGGTCGGCGGCGCGATGGATCTCGCGATCGGCGCCAAGCAGGTGTTCGTGATGATGGAGCACCTGACCAAGAGCGGGCAGAGCAAGATCGTCGAGCGCTGCACCTATCCGCTCACCGGCCTCGGCTGCGTCGATCGCATCTACACCGATCTCGCCGTGATCGACGTGACGCCCGGCGGGCTGGCCGTGCGCGAGATGGTGGACGGCCTCGCCTTCGAGGAGCTGGTGCGCCTCACCGGCGTGCCGCTCAAGGCGCCTTCCGAGCACGCGCTGGCATGAGAAGCTTCGTCTACACCGCGCTGCCGGCGCGGGTCGTGTTCGGCGTCGGGGCGCTGGACAAGCTCGGCGAGGAGATCGAGCGGCTCGGCGCGCAGCGCGCGCTGGTGCTGAGCACCCCCGAGCAGCGCGCCTCCGCCGAAGACCTCGCAAGGCGCCTCGGTGCGCGCGCGGCCGGCATCTACGACAAGGCGGTGATGCACACGCCGATCGAAGCGGCAGAGGCCGCGCGCCGCGTCGCGGCCGAGTTGAAGGCGGACTGCTGTGTCGCGATCGGCGGCGGTTCGACCACCGGCCTGGGCAAGGCCATCGCGCTCACCTCGGGGCTGCCGATCGTGGCGATCCCGACCACCTTCGCCGGCTCGGAGATGACGCCGATCCAGGGCATCACCGCCGACGGCGTGAAGAAAACGGTGCGCGACCTGCGCATGCTGCCCAAGACCGTGATCTACGACCCGCGGCTGCTGCTCACCCTGCCCGCCCGCATCGCCGGGCCGAGCGGCATGAACGGCATCGCGCATTGCGTCGAGGCGCTGTACGCGCAGGACGCCAATCCGGTGACCTCGCTGATGGCCGAGGAAGGCATCCGCGCGCTGGCGCAGAGCCTGCCCACCGTGGTACGCGAGCCGCAGAACCTGGAGGCGCGTGGCGAGGCGCTCTACGGCGCCTGGCTCGCCGGCGCGTCGCTGGGCGCGGTGGGCATGGCGCTGCACCACAAGCTGTGCCACACGCTCGGGGGAACGTTCAATCTTCCGCACGCGGAAACGCACACCATCGTGCTGCCGCACGCGACCCGCTACAACGCGCAGGCCGCGCCCGAGGCGATGGCGCGCATCGCCCGCGCGCTCGGCGCCAGCGATCCGGCCCGGGGTCTGTACGACCTTGCAAGAACAATCGGTGCGCCGCTGGCGCTCAAGGACATCGGCATGCCGGCGGACGGCCTCGACCGCGCCGCCGAGCTGGCGGTCACCAACCCGTACTGGAATCCCCGTCCGCTCGATCGCGGCGCGATCCGGGAACTGCTGCAGGCGGCCTGGGAAGGACGCCGCCCGTAGCGAGAAAGAGCATCGATCGCAGCGCCCATAACAACCGACCTGGAGGACTAAATGGAGAACAACATCGCATCCCGTCGCCGCCGCGCCCTGATCCAGGCCGGAGGCACGCTCGCCGGCGCCGCCGCGCTGGGCTTCCCGTCCCTGGTATTCGCGCAGGCGCGCACCGTCAAGATCGGCTTCGTGTCGCCGCAGACCGGACCGCTGGCGCCCTTCGGCGAGGCCGACAAGTTCACCATCGAGCAGATGAACAAGCTGTTCGGCGGCGGCATCGACATCGGCGGCAAGAAGGTCGCGATCCAGATCCTGCAGAAGGACAGCCAGTCCAACCCGAACCGCGCGGGCGAGGTGGCCAACGACCTCATCCTGAAAGACAAGGTGGACCTGATGCTGGTGTCCTCCACCCCGGAGACCGCCAACCCGGTGTCCGACGCCTGCGAGCTGAACGAGGTGCCGTGCGTGTCCTCGGTGGTGCCGTGGCAGCCGTGGTTCTTCGGGCGAAAGGGCGACCCCGCCAAGGGCTTCGAGTGGACCTACCACATGTTCTGGGGCCTCGAGGACGTGATCGCCAATTTCCTCGCCGGCTGGAAGTCGGTATCGACCAACAAGAAGGTGGGGGGGCTCTTCCCCAACGACGGCGACGGCAACGCCTGGGGCGACAAGGAGCTGGGCTTCCCGAAGCCGCTGGCGGCGGAGGGCTTCACGCTCACCGATCCGGGCCGCTTCCAGAACATGAACAACGATTTTTCGGCGCAGATCGCCGCGTTCAAGCAGGCGGGCTGCGAGATCGTCACCGGCGTGGTGATCCCGCCCGACGCGAAGACCTTCCTGACCCAGGCCACGCAACAGGGCTACAAGCCGAAGGTGGTGACGCTGGGCAAGGCGCTGCTGTTCCCCGCCGCGATCGAAGCGCTGGGCGATCTGGGCAACGGGCTGAGCACCGAGGTGTGGTGGTCGCCCTCGCACCCGTTCACCTCGTCGCTCACCAGGCAGAGCGCGAAGCAGCTCGCCGACTCGTACGAGTCCATCGCCAAGAAGCAATGGACGCAGCCGATCGGCTTCGCGCACGCGCTGTTCGAAGTCGCCGTGGACGCGCTCAAGCGCGCGCAGAAGCCGGGCGATCCCGCCTCGCTGCGCGACGCGATCAAGGCGACCAACCTGAAGACCGTGGTCGGCGACGTGAAGTGGGGCGGCGGCGGCCCGTTCAAGAACGTCAGCAAGACCCCGCTGGTGCTGGGCCAGTGGGTGAAGGGCCGCAAGTACAAGTACGAGCTGGTGATCGTCAACAATCAGGCCGCGCCGAACATCCCGGTCGGCGGCAAGCTCAAGCCGATGGCCTGAGCGCGCGCGCTACTTACCCGCCGCAGGGGCCTGGGAGGAGGACGGGGATGTCCGCGATGCTCGCGCTGCACGGCGTGACCAAGAACTACGGCGCGCTGCGGGTGACCGACGACATCAGCTTGTCGGTCACCGCCGGCGAGACGCTGGGCATCCTCGGCCCCAACGGGGCCGGCAAGACCACGCTGTTCAACTTGATCAGCGGCGACGTCCGCACCGACGCGGGACGCGTGGAGTTCGACGGGCGCGACGTCACGCGCGAGCCGCCGCATCGCCGCTGCCGGCTGGGGATCGGCCGTTCGTATCAGATCCCGCAGCCGTTCGGCGCGATGACGGTGTTCGAGAATCTGGTGGCGGCGGCCTCCTTCGGCGCCGGCCGGCCCGAGCGCGAGACCTACGCGCGCGCCGTGGACATCCTGCGCGAGACCGGACTGCTCACGAAAGCGAACCGCCTCGCCGGCAGCCTGAGCCTGATCGACCGCAAGCGCCTGGAGCTGGCGCGCGCGCTGGCCACCGAACCCAAGGTGCTGCTGCTGGACGAGATCGCCGGCGGCCTCACCGAGCACGAAGCGCGCGAGCTGGTCGAGGAAATCAAGGGCATCAAGGCGCGCGGCGTGACGATGATCTGGATCGAGCACGTGGTGCATGCGCTGCTGGCGGTCGCCGACCGCCTGTTCGTGATCAACTTCGGGCAGTGGCTCGCCGAGGGCCACCCGGAGCAGGTGATGAACAACGCGGAAGTGAAGCGCGTGTACATGGGCATCGAGGTCTGATGGCTCTGCTCGCCACCCGTAAGCTGGAAGCCTTCTACGGCGACTTCCAGGCGCTGTTCGGCATCGACTTCGAGATCGAGCGCAGCGAGATCGTCGCCGTGATCGGCGCCAACGGCGCCGGCAAGTCCACCTTCCTGAAGACGGTCTGCGGGCTGCTGAAGGCCGCGCGCGAGGCGGTGCACTTCGACGGCGAGCCGATCGGTGGGCTGCGGCCCGGCAGGATCGTTCAGCGCGGCATCGCCATGGTGCCGGAGGGCAGGCGCTTGTTCTCGAGCCTGTCGGTCGAAGAGAATCTGCTGATGGGGGCCTATGCCCGGCGCAGCGGCCCCTGGAACCTGGCGACCGTGTACGACCTGTTTCCGATCCTCAAAGAAAAGCGCGCCACGCCCAGCACGGCGCTCTCCGGCGGCCAGCAGCAGATGGTGGCGATCGGGCGGGCGCTGATGAGCAATCCGCGGCTGCTGATCTGCGACGAGATCTCGCTCGGGCTCGCGCCGATCGTGGTGAAGGAGATCTACAACGCCCTGCCGCGCGTGTGCGCTGGGGGGCTGACGGTGATCGTGGTCGAGCAGGACGTCGGCATGGCGCAGCTGGTGTCGAGCCGGCTGTACTGCATGCAGGAAGGCCGCGTGACGCTGACCGGCCCGTCGGGCGATCTCACCCGCGAGCAGATCTCGCAGGCGTACTTCGGCGTGTAGGCGCACGAAGATGCTGGGCTGGATCGACACCATCGTGCAAGGCGTGCTGCTCGGCGGGCTGTACGCCATGTTCGCCATGGGGCAGTCGCTGATCTTCGGCGTGATGCGCCTCACCAACACGGCGCACGGCGACTTCATCATCCTGGCCGCGTTCGGTGCGTTCTCGCTGGCGGCGGCCGTCGGCCTGCCGGCCGCCGCCGCGCCCTGGCTGGCGCTGGGGCTGATGCTGCCGATCGCCTTCGCCGCCGGCTACGGCCTGCAGCGCGCGGTGCTGAACCGCACGCTCAGCCACGATCCGCTGCCCTCGCTGGTGGTGACCTTCGGCGTGGCGATCGTGATCCAGAACCTGCTGCAGGAGATCTACAGCGCCGATCCGCGCTCGATCGAATCGGGCGGGCTGAACACCGCGAGCGTAGCGCTCGGCGGCGGGCTGGCGGTGGGCACGCTGCCGCTGCTGATCTTCGTGCTCGCCGTGGCGATGGCGATCGGCATGCAGCTGCTGTTCGACCGCACCCCGATCGGCCGCGCGTTCCGCGCCGTGAGCGACGACAAGGACGCGGCCGAGCTGATGGGGCTCGACCACCGGCACGTGTACGCGCTCGCGACCGGCATCGCTTTCCTGCTGGTGGCGGTGGCGGGCACCCTGCACGGGATGAAGACCACGGTATCGCCTGCCGACGGACCGGCGTTGCTGCTCTATGCCTTCGAGGCGGTGATCATCGGCGGCATGGGCTCGTTCTACGGCACGCTCGCCGGCGGCATCATCCTGGGCGTCACCCAGGCGATCGGTTTCCGCTTCGATCCGGGCTGGGGCATCTGGTTCGGTCACATCGTTTTCCTCGCCATGCTGGTGTTCCGCCCCAGCGGCCTGTTCCCGAAGACGCGCTGAGCCATGACGCCGCACGCGCTCACCGCCCCGCAGTTCGACGTCTCACGCGCCACGACCGCGAGCCGTGCCGGCGCCTTCCTGGGAGTGCTGCTGCTGCTGTGCCTGGCCACTTTCCCGTTCTGGGCCGACGCCGGCTGGATGCGCGAGTTCAACGAGATGGCCTGCTATCTCATCTTCGCCATGATGTGGAACCTGCTTGCCGGCTACGGCGGCATGGTGTCGATCGGCCAGCAGGCCTATCTCGGGCTGGGCGGCTACGCCCTGCTGGTGATGGGCAACTTCTGGGGCGTGAACCCGTTCGTCGCGGTGCCGATCGCGGCAGTGCTGACCATGCTGGTTGCGCTGCCCGTGTCGCAGATCGCCTTCCGCCTGCAGGGCGGCTACTTCGCCATCGGCACCTGGGTCATCGCCGAGGTGTTCCGCCTGTCGGTGGCCAACGTGTCCGCGGTCGGCGGCGGATCGGGCACCAGCCTCACCGCGCTGCGCGGCATCGAGAAGGCCACGCGCCAGTCGGTCACCTTCTGGCTCTGTCTCGCCGGCGCGGTGGCGTCGGTGGCGCTGGTGTACTGGTTCCTGCGCTCGCGCCAGGGGCTGGCGCTGCTCGCCATCCGCGACAGCGAGATCGCCTCCGAGAGCCAGGGCGTGAACGTGCGCGCCACCAAGCTCGGCGTGTACCTGGTCGCCGCGCTCGGCGCCGGGCTCGCCGGTGCGCTGTACTTCCTCGGCAACCTGCGCATCTCGCCGGACGCCGCGTTCACGGTGAACTGGACCGCGTTCTCGATCTTCATCGTGCTGATCGGCGGCATCGGCACCATCGAGGGGCCGATCATCGGGGTGATCCTGTTCTACCTGCTCAGCAAGTTCTTCTCCGATTTCGGCACCTGGTACCTGGTGGGCCTAGGCCTGCTCGCGATCGTGGTCACGATCCGCTTCCCGCGCGGGTTGTGGGGCTGGCTGTCGCAGCGCTTCGACCTGCATTTCTTCCCGGTGCAGCGCCGCCTGGTGCTGCGCGAACCCGACAAGGAAACCTCCCATGGCTGAAGCCTTCCTCTGCGACGGCGTGCGCACGCCGATCGGCCGCTACGGCGGCGCGCTGTCCGCGCTCCGCACCGACGACCTGGCGGCGCTGCCGATCAAGGCGCTGATGCAGCGCCACCCTGACCTCGACTGGAAGGCGCTGGACGACATCGTGTACGGCTGCGCCAACCAGGCCGGCGAAGACAACCGCAACGTCGCGCGCATGGCCGGGCTGCTGGCCGGCTTGCCGGTGGAAGTGCCGGGGTGTACCGTGAACCGGCTGTGCGGATCGGGCATGGACGCGGTCAACATCGCCGCGCGCGCGATCAAGGCCGGCGAGGCCGAGCTGATGATCGCCGGCGGGGTGGAATCGATGACGCGCGCGCCGTTCGTCATGGGCAAGGCCGACAGCGCCTTCTCGCGCAGCGCGCAGGTGTTCGACACCACCATCGGCTGGCGCTTCGTCAACAAGCTGATGAAGGAGAAGTACGGCGTGGATTCGATGCCGGAGACCGCGGACAACGTCGCCGCCGAGTTCAAGGTCTCGCGCGAGGATCAGGACAAGTTCGCGCTGCGCAGCCAGCAGCGCTGGCATCGCGCCAAGGAGGCCGGCAAGCTCAGGGAGGAGATCGTTCCGGTGGCGATCCCGCAGAAGAAGGGCGAGGCGACGATGTTCGACACCGACGAGCATCCGCGCCCGGACACGACGCTCGAGGCGCTGGCCAAGCTCAAGGGGATCAACGCGCCGGAGCTGTCGGTGACCGCGGGCAACGCCTCGGGCGTAAACGACGGCGCCTGCGCGCTGATCGTGGCGAGCGAGGCCGCCGCCAAGCGGCACGGACTGCGGCTCATCGCGCGCGTGGCCGGCACCGCCACGGCGGGCGTGCCGCCGCGCATCATGGGCTTCGGCCCGGCGCCGGCGTCGAAGAAGCTGCTCGCGCGCCTGGGGCTGAAGGTGCAGGACATGGCGGTGCTGGAGCTCAACGAAGCCTTCGCCAGCCAGGTGCTGGCGGCGCTGCGCGATCTCGGCGTGCCCGACGACGCGGAGCACGTCAACCCCAACGGCGGTGCCATCGCCATCGGCCATCCGCTGGGAATGAGCGGCGCGCGCCTGGTGATGACGGCCGCCTACGAGCTGAAGCGCCGCAACGGACGCTACGCGCTGGCCACGATGTGCATCGGTGTCGGCCAGGGCATCGCGATGGTGATCGAACGGGTTTAGGAGACCAGCATGCGCAATCTCACCGAACAGAACCTCACCGAGGCCGTGCTCGCCAAGCTCGACGGCTGCCAGGACGCGCGCTTCAAGCAGATCATGGCGAGCCTCATCAAGCACCTGCACGCCTTCGTGCGCGAAGTGGAGCTGACCGAGGCGGAGTGGTTCGCGGGCATCCAGTTCCTCACCGCCACCGGCCAGAAGTGCGACGACAAGCGCCAGGAGTTCATCCTGCTGTCGGACACGCTGGGCGTGTCGATGCTGGTGGACGCGATGAACCATCGCAAGCCCGGCGGCGCCACCGAATCGACCGTGCTCGGCCCGTTCTACGTGACCGGCGCGCCCGAGCTGCCCAGCGGCTCCGACATCGCCGAGGGCGTGGCCGGCGAGCCGACCTACTTCTCGGGCCGCGTGCTCACGCCGCAGGGCAAGCCGATCGCCGGCGCGACGCTCGACCTGTGGTCCACCGACGGCGAGGGCTGGTACGACGTGCAGCGCGAAGGCAGGGGCATGCGCGCGCGCGGCAAGATCAAGACCGACGCGGAAGGCCGCTACGCGTTCTGGACCATCAAACCGGTGAGCTACGGGATCCCCACCGACGGACCGGTCGGCAAGATGCTGCTCAAGACCGGACGCCACCCCTACCGGCCCGCGCACACGCACATGATCGTCTCGGCGCCCGGTTACGAGCCGGTGACCACGCACCTGTTCGTCGAGGGCGACCAGTACCTGGAATCCGACGCCGTGTTCGCCGTGAAGAATTCGCTGGTGGTGAAGTTCGCCTCTCATCCGCCGGGCGTCGCCCCGGACGGGCGGCGCATGGACCGGACCTATTACACCGTGCGCTACGACTTCGGCCTGACGCCGAGCAAAGCGGCGAAGGCGGCATGAGCGACTGGCGCGCGCTGCCTTTCGCGCCGGCGCCCGGCACCGCGCTGTGCGAGGTGCACGACATCCCGGAGGGCGGCGCCAAGGAGGTGAGCTTCGGCGAAGGCAAGGACGCCTTCGGCGTGCTGCTGCTGCGCCGCGGCGACTCGGTGTGGGCCTACCGCAACTGCTGCCCGCACTACTCGCAGCCGCTCAACTACGAACCGGACGTGTTTCACACGTTCGACGGCGAGATACTCATGTGCGCGCACCACACCGCCATGTTCCGCGTGCATGACGGGTATTGTTACGAGGGCCCCTGCCAGGGGGCGAGCCTGGAAGCGGTGCCGCTGCAACGTGAGGGCATCAGACTGAAGGTGGGCTGAACGACGATACACAGCCTGGAGGACCAGCTATGAGACACGAAGCCGCCACCATCATCCGCGACGAGCACCGTTCGCTCGGCGCCGTCGTGCATGCGATGCAGTTCCTGCTGCGCGAGATCCGCGACCGCGGTCATGCGCCGGACTACCGCCTGCTGCACGCCATGCTCTATTACATCCGCGAGTTCCCCGAGCGCCTGCACCATCCGAAGGAAGACCAGCACCTGTTCGCCGCGCTCAAGCGCCGCACCCACGAGACGGATGCGGTGATCGCCGAGCTCGAGCGCGAGCACGCGCAGGGCGAGAGCCTGCTCAACGACCTCACCGTGGCGCTGAGCGTGTACGAGGCCGGCGTCCAGAACGGCCTGGAGCGCTTCGCCGCGAGCGTGGAGAAGTTCGCCGACTTCTACTGGCAGCACATGCAGAAGGAGGAGGACCGCGTCTTGCCGGTCGCGGAGCGCGTCCTCACCGACGAGGACTGGCGCGATATCCACGCCGCCTTCAGCGCCAACCGCGATCCGAACTACGCGGCAGACAGCGAAGAAGAGTTTCGCCGGCTTTTCACGCGCATCGTCAACCTCGCCCCCGCGCCCATCGGACTGGGCGCGGCGCAGGGTTGACGCGGCCGGGAGGGCACGGCTCACCGCACGCGCGCCAGCGGCGCGCATTCACCACCACGTCACCGGGAGGAGTACAAGAAATGAAGCTGAAGACGCTGTTCGCTACGCTGGCATTGTGCGCGCCGATGAGCGCTCTGGCAGCCGGTCTGCCCGGCCTGCGCGGCGCAGACCACCTCGGCATCACCGTGCCGAAGCTGGACGAAGCCGTGGACTTCTTCGTCAACGTCATCGGCTGCGAAGCCTTCTACAAGATGGGCCCGTTCAAGGCCGACGACGACTGGATGCAGGTCCACCTCGCCGTCAATCCGCGGGCCGAGATTCCGAGCATGCGGCTGGTGCGCTGCGGCCACGGGGCGAACCTGGAGATCTTCGAGTACAGCTCGCCCGATCAGAACAAGGCGCCGCCGAAGAATAGCGACATCGGCGGCCACCATCTGGCCTTTTACGTGGACGACATGGCCAAGGGGGTGGCGCACCTCAAGGCGAACGGCGTGAAGCTGCTGGGCGAGCCGACGGTGATGGGCAGCGGACCGACCGCGGGTGAGACCTGGGTCTACTTCATGGCGCCCTGGGGCATGCAGCTCGAGCTGGTGAGCTACCCGAAAGGCAAGGCCTACGAGAAGGAATACAAGACCCGTCTGTGGAACCCGGCCAATCCGGCCAAGTGATGCAGCAAGCTCACCGCCTGCTGGCGGGATTGCTCCTGGCGGTCGCGCTGCTCGGCGGCGCGACCGCGCACGCGCACTTTCCCGCCGGGTACGACTTGCGCGCGGTGCACTTCGAGCACGCCGGCGACGGCCTGCACGCCTATTTTCGCCTGACGCTGCCGCTGGTCGTGGCCGCGGGCCTGGGGCCGAAGCGCGCGGACGGCAACCACGAGCCGGCGCCGTTCACGGTGCTGCGCATCGAGAGCAATCACGGTTTCTACTATCCCGACGTCGAGCGCATCCGCGCCGAGCCGCTCGCGCTGGCCCGCCTCATTGCCGACGGCCATCGGCTGGAAACGGATGCCGGCGTGCTGGTGCCGCAGGTGCGCTCCGTCCGCGTCTATCCGAAGGGCTACGTGCCGCCTTTCAACACCCTGGCCGAGGTCAAGTCCGCCACCGCGCCCGGCGAGGTCTATCCGCAGGCCGCGCTCGACACCGATGTCGCGTACGTCGCGGTGGATGCGCACCTGGTTTACCCCGCATCGAGCGCGCCTTTCCGCTTGAGCAGCACGCTGGTGAACCGCGTGATCGGGCAGCCCGACGTGCAAAACCTCCTGGTCGATCACCGCGAGGCGCCCGTGGTGTATCGCCGGACCGGGCTGCTCGATACCCCGATCGAGATCAATCCCTCCGCATGGAGTGCCGCAGCGACCTTCGTCCGCGAGGGCGTCGCCCACATCCTGCACGGAGCCGACCACCTGCTGTTCGTGCTGTGCCTGACGCTCGCCTCGGCCACCCTGGTGCAGCTCGCCTGGCGCGTCACCGGCTTCACCGTGGGACACACGATCACGCTGATCGCGGGTTTCTTCGGCTTCGCACCGCAAGCCCCCTGGTTCATTCCCGCGGTCGAGACGGCCATCGCCGTATCCATTGCGCTGGCGGCCCTGCTGCTGCTCCGGCGCGCCAGCGGTCGCCTGCTGATGCCCGGCTTGACCCTTGCGATCGGCTTGATCCACGGCTTCGGCTTCTCGTTCTCGCTGCGCGAGATGCTGCAGCTCGAGGGCCCCCACCTGTGGCTGAGTCTGCTGTCCTTCAACGTGGGGGTGGAGATCGGCCAGATCGCCTTCGCCGCCGTGGTATGGCTGCTGGCGGTCGTCGCTCTCCAGCGCGCAGGCCCGTGGCAGTTGCGTGTCCGGGCCGGCGTCGCGCTCGGCTGCACCGCCGTGAGCTTGTTCTGGATCTACGAGCGGGGGCACGCCCTGCTTGCCTGAACGGCCATTGATCTGAGTCAACCGCTCGGGGGCGGGCGGGTCTAGTCTGCTTCGAGATGCGCGCGGCGCGCCTCTCGAAAGACCATGCCATGACCACCCCCGAATCCTATCTCGCCACCCAGCCCGAGCACTACATCGCCTACGCCCCGCGCGGCCCGGGGCTGGAGTGCGCCGTGGTGTACTTCGTCGAGGGCGACCACGTGTACGGCTGGTGGATCGGGTTCCGCGACTACCAGTATCCCTCGGCGTTCTTCAAGCTGGAGAACTTCTTCTCCGAGCGCGACACCGTGTTCCTCGCCACGGCGAACTCCGACATCTACGGCGGCTGGCGCTACGTGTACTCGAAGAAGAAGGAGCCGCGGCTGGACAAGCCGATCCCGGTGGAGGACGACATCTGCCACAAGCTCGAGCGGCTGCAGGACGCCTTCGCCAACGAATGGCTGTGGTTCCGCGGCGGTCCGGGCGGCGACGCCGAGGCCTCGGCCTACGAGCAGGCCGAGCTCGCGGTGCAGGACGTCAACGTCAAGCACCGGCGCTTGGGCAAGCTGCACAAGAACGCGCCGGTGTGGACCGAGGAATCGCACGGCCTGAACCTGGAGATCCTGGATTACCTGGCGGCGCACTGGCCGCTCGATTACGGCAAGGACTGAGGCCAGGTCTCGATCGGCCGGCCGAAGGCCGTCGCGACCTCCGCGCGCACCTGCTGCTCGCAGTCGTGATAGCGCGGCGAAAAGTGAAACGGCACCAGGTTCTTGACGCCGGCTTCGCGTGCCAGCAGGCCGGCCTGCCGCGTCGTCAGGTGAAAGCGCTGCGCGGCGATCTCGCGGTCGGCGTCCAGATAGACGGACTCGATGAACAACAGATCCGCCTCGCGCGCAAGATCGACGATGCGCGCCGCGTTCGCGGCATGGTAAGCGGTGTCGGTGACGTAGGCGAGCTTCTGTCCCGGCACGGTGCGCAGGATGCGCGCCTTCAACTCGCCGAGCGAAAACACGCGCCGCTGCTCGCCGGCGCCGTCGCGCCAGGCTACTGCAAAGGGCGCCGTGTCCGGCTCGCCCTCCATCACCGCGTGCTTCAGCTCGCGCAACCAGGGTCCCAGCGGCAGCCCCATCTCGAGCACCCGGTTGCGCCAGACGTTCACGTGCGCGCTCTCCTGAAGCGCGAAGGCCAGCACCGGGATCTTGTGGTCCAGAAACGCGCAGCGCACCTCCAGCATCGGCTCGCGCAGCAGCACGCCGTCTGCGATCGCGTGCCGGCGCTCGCCCTCGGGCGCGAAGGCGTTGCGACAGCGCAGCGTCACGGTGCGTGCGGCGCCGTCCGGCTGCAGCTCGGTGGCTTCGAGGATGAGGTCCGCGTCGTAGTTCTCCACCAGGTTCCAGGTGTAGGCGCTCAAGCGCCCGCGCAGCTGGTCGAGGAAGCGCGGCGGCCCGAACAGCCGCACCGTGCGCGCACGCCCCAGGTTGACGCGCAGGAACCAGTCGAACCCCATGAAATGGTCCATGTGCGTATGCGACACGAACACATCCGAGATGCGCAGCAGCTTGCGCGGAGCGAGCGCGCGCAAGTCGCCGAGGTCGAACAGCAGCCCGCGCTTCTCGAACATGAGGTCCACGTACAGCGCCGGGTCGCCGTACACGCCGTTGACCAGCTCGGGATGAAAGATGGGACGCATCGATGGTTTGCGATCAGACTCCATCGTACTCCAGCCTGCTGATGTGCTAAGTTGCCCGCATGGCCGTCACCAACGCCGCCATCGCGGCGATCTTCGACGAGATCGCCGATCTGCTCGACATCCAAAGCGCCAATCCGTTCCGCGTGCGCGCCTACCGCAACGCCGCGCGCACCATCGGCGAGCTGGGCACGGACGTGAAGACGCTGATGGCGCGCGGCATGCCGCTCACCGACATTCCCGGCATCGGCGCGGATCTGTCGAACAAGATCACCGAGATCGTCGACACCGGGAGCTGCGAATTCCTGAAGCGCCTGCAGAAGGACGTGCCGCCCGCGGTGACGCAGCTCATGCGCCTGCCGGGGCTGGGGCCGAAGCGCGTCAAGACGCTGTGGAAGGACCTCGACATCCAGACCATGGATCAGCTGCTCAAGGCCGCGCAGGCCGGCCGCATCCGCGAGCTGCCCGGCTTCGGCGAGAAAACCGAGCAGAAGATCCTGGACGCTGCGCAGCGCCAGCTCGCCCAGGCGCCGCGCGTCAAGCTGGCGGTGGCGGCCCAGTACGCCGAGCCGCTGGCCGCGTATCTGCGCGCCGCCGCCGGCGTGCTGCACGTGGACGTCACCGGCAGCTACCGGCGCATGCGCGAGACCGTCGGCGACCTCGACCTGGTGGTGGTCGCCGCGGACAGCGCCAAGGTCATGGAGCGGCTGGCGCGCTACGAGGAGGTGCGCGAAACGCTGGCGAGCGGACCCACGCGCGCCACCGTGATCCTGAAGTCGGGCATGCAGGTGGACGTGCGCGTGGTCCCGGAGGAGAGCTACGGCGCGGCGCTGCAGTACTTCACCGGCTCGAAGGCGCACAACATCGCGATCCGGCGCATGGCGCAGGACAAGGGTCTCAAGATCAACGAGTACGGCGTGTTCCGTGGCGAGCGCCGCATCGCCGGCAAGACCGAAGCGTCGGTGTACAAGACCGTGGGCCTGCCCTGGATCGCGCCGGAGCTGCGCGAGGACCGCGGCGAGATCGAGGCGGCGCGCCGCGGCGCGCTGCCCGCGCTGATCGAGCTCGCCGATCTCAAGGGCGACCTGCACGCGCACTCCAAGGCGAGCGACGGGCACCACACCATCGAGGAGATGGCGCTCGCAGCGAAGGCGCACGGGCTCGAGTACCTGGCGATCACCGAGCACTCCAAGCGCCTGACCGTCGCGCGCGGGCTCGACCCGGTGCGCCTGGCCAAGCAGGGCGACGAGATCGACCGGCTCAACGCGAGGCTCGAGGGCATCACCGTGCTGAAGGGCATCGAGGTGGACATCCTCGAGGACGGCACGCTCGACCTGCCCGACTCGGTGCTGTCCAAGCTCGACGTGGTGATCGCCGCCGTGCACAGCCGCTTCGAGCTGCCGCGGGCGAAACAGACCGCGCGCATCCTCAAGGCCCTGGACAACCCGCGCGTGCACCTGCTCGCGCACCCGACCGGCCGCCTGATCGAGGCGCGCGA
>DATBMG010000094.1:0-1728 GCA_036554965.1 Burkholderiales bacterium | reverse complement strand
AGCGCCTCGGCGCTCAGGCCGGAAGTGGTGGCCGGGCTGGACATCATGATCCTGCGCGAGCTGACCGGCGACATCTACTTCGGCCAGCCGCGCGGCAGGCAGCGCACCGGCGACGGGGAGCGCGAGGTTTTCGACACGATGCGCTACGGCGAGTCGGAGATCGCGCGCATCGCGCGCGTCGGGTTCGAGACCGCGTTGCAGCGTCGCCGCAAGCTGTGCTCGGTGGACAAGGCCAACGTGCTGGACACCAGCATCTTGTGGCGAGAGGTGGTCAGCGAGACGGCGCGCGACTATCCGCAGGTGGAGCTCACGCACATGTACGTGGACAACGCCGCGATGCAGCTGGTGCGCGCGCCCAGGCAGTTCGACGTGATCGTGACCGGCAACATGTTCGGCGACATCCTGTCCGACGAGGCCTCCATGCTCACCGGATCGATCGGCATGCTGCCCTCGGCGGCGCTGGACGCGAACGGCAAGGGCCTGTACGAGCCGATCCACGGCTCGGCGCCCGACATCGCCGGCAAGGGGGTCGCCAACCCGCTCGCCACCATCCTGTCGGCCGCGATGATGCTGCGCTACACGTTGAAGCGCGCGGACGCGGCCGAGCGCATCGAGGGCGCGGTGCGTCAGGTGCTGCGCCAGGGCTTGCGCACCGCCGACATCTGGCAGGAAGGTGCGCGCAAAGTGGGCACCGACGAGATGGGCGACGCAGTGGTGTCCGCCCTCGCGCACCGCTAGCCGGCCGCGTCGCTTCGACTTCGAGCGCGCGAAGGGAAATATGCTCTTCTGCGTGCGCTTGGTGTATCTTCGTGCCCTTCGTGATCGGCGGTTCGTCTTGGCAGGGAGTCGGAAAGAATGATGCGGGTGGGTTTCATCGGCTGGCGCGGCATGGTGGGCTCGGTGCTGATGCAACGCATGCGGGAAGAGCGCGACTTCGAGCACATCGAGCCGATGTTTTTCAGCACCTCCCAGGCCGGCGGCAAGGGCCCGGCCATCGGTCGGGAGGTGCCGCCGCTCAAGGACGCGCGCGACGTGAAGGCGCTCGCGCAGCACGACGTGCTGATCTCGTGCCAGGGCGGGGACTACACCGGCGAGATCGTGCCGCGGCTGCGCGCCTCCGGCTGGAAGGGGTACTGGATCGATGCCGACAAGGCGCTGCGCATGAACGACGACGCGGTCATCATCCTCGATCCGGTCAACCTGCATGTCATCCACGACGCGCTGGCGCGCGGGATCAAGGATTACATCGGCGGCAATTGCACCGTCAGCCTGATGCTGATGGGTATGCACGGTCTGCTCAAGGCCGGCCTGGTCGAGTGGATCACCGCCATGACCTATCAGGCGGCCTCCGGCGCCGGCGCGCAAAACATGCGTGAACTGGTGGCGCAGATGGGCGCGGTGCGTGAGGCGGTGGACGGGCTGCTGGACGATCCGGCGTCCTCGATCCTCGACATCGACCGGGCGGTGGCGTGCGCGCTGCGCGACCCGAAGCTGCCGCGCGAGCACTTCGGCTTCGCGCTGGCCGGCAGCCTGTTGCCGTGGATCGACAAGGACCTGGGCAACGGCCAGAGCCGCGAGGAATGGAAGGCGCAGGCCGAGGGCAACAAGATCCTGGGGCGGGCCGGCAACCCGATCCCGATGGACGGCATCTGCGTGCGCATCGGCGCCATGCGCTGCCACGCCCAGGCGCTCACCGTGAAGCTCACCCGCGATGTGCCGCTGGCCGAT
>DATBMG010000057.1:0-10858 GCA_036554965.1 Burkholderiales bacterium | reverse complement strand
CTGGGGCAGCCTGCGCACCCGGCTGGGCTGGAAGACCCTCGAGTACCGCGGCTTCAGCGCGGTGATCGAAGGCATTAACGTTGCGCGCTTCGCCGAAAGCGGCGCGATCGACTACGACGACACGCCCGGCGTCGGCCCGGGCAGCGTTGCCGCCCTGTACGGCGCAGGCTACTACCCCCTGGTGGCCGACGAGCAGACCACGGACTTCAACCGGCTGTACCTGGACTACGCCGGCGTGCCGCACACGCTGATCCGCGCCGGCCGGCAGCTCGTGCGTATCGACAACCAGCGCTTCGTCGGCGACTACGATTTCGCGCAGCTGCCGCAGGCGTTCGACGGCCTGCTGGTGGAGAACGCAAGCCTGTCGCAGGTACGCCTGACCGCCGGCTATTTCGCGCGCGTGCGCAACGCCTTCGCCGAACGGACGGATACCGACACCGTGGTTCTCAACGCGCGCTACGAGCCCTCGCCGCTGCTCAAGGTCGCGGGCTACGCCTATCTGCAGGATCAGCCCTACACCGGCTCGGCGACCGGCTTTGCCGACAGCTCCAACCAGATCCTCGGCGGGCGCCTGTGGGGCGGGTGGAAGATGACCGAAGCACTGGAGCTGCTGTACAGCGCAGAGCTCGCCGAGCAGCGGGACTACGCTGACGGGGATCCGCGCATCGATGCACCCTATCGGCGCGTGGGCGCCGGGGTGGCCACGAAGCGCGGCTATCTCAGGGTGGACCGGGAACTGCTCGGCAGCAACGACGGGCAATACGGGTTTCAGACGCCACTGGGCAGCACGCAACTGTTCACCGGCCGCGCCGACATCTTCGCTACGACGCCGGCGCGCGGCCTCGAAGACCGGCGCGCGCAGATTGGCGTCCAGGTGTCGAAGGCGACGCTGCATCTCGAATACCATCGCTTTCGTTCCGACTTCAGGGAATGGGACCTCGGCACCGAGTGGGACTTCGGGCTGGCGTGGTCCTTCACGGCGCGGTTGACCGCCGGTGTGGAGTACGCCGATTACCACGCGGCCGATCCGCGCGCGGCGCTGGCCGATACGCGCAAAGTGTGGATGACGATCGGGTACCGCCTCTAGCGGCCTGATTGCAGCGCGCCCGCGTGCTGCAGCGCAGAATCGAATTATCTTGACCGTATGCGCATATGCGCATATGCTGGATTATTCGATCGGAGCGGACTCCCCATGCATGAGGTTGACGAGGTGTTGGAATCGGTCGCGTCCTACTTCAGCCTGCTGTCGGAGCCGACGCGGCTCAAGGTGTTGCACGCGATCTGCGAGCGCGAGCTGTCGGTGGGCGAGATCGTTAAGGAGACCGGGCTCACCCAGACCAACGTGTCGCGCCAGCTGTCCGCGCTGTACGCACGCGGCGTGCTGGCCCGGCGCAAGGACGGCAGCATGGTGTTCTACCGGGTTACCGACACCACTCTGGTGGAGTTGTGCCGCGCCGCGTGCGTGCGCATCGCCAGCCGGATCGAGGAGCGGCGGCCGCTGAAGCGCGCGTTGCTCAAGTTCATGCCCGGCAACGGGCAACGCCAGAAGTAAGCCGCGCGAGCGCAGCATGGACCAGAGCACGCCCCAAGCCATGTCCCAGGGAATATACCAAGGAGTATCCCGGCGCCGCCGCATCCAGCCGGCGCCCGAGAACTTTCTCACCCTCGAGGATATCGCGCGCCGACGCTTCCTGCGCCGATCCCTCGCGCTCGGTGGCGCGCTGACCGCCGCGGGCGCCGCCGGTGTGGCGTCGGCGCAAGCGCCCGACCCGATCCTGCAGCTGCCCGAGCACAGCAAGACACTGGGCCAGCCGGTCGCCGCGCGCGGCTACGGTGTACCCTCGAAGCACGAGAGCAACGTACAGCGGCGCGAGAGCCCGGGCCTCACTCGCACCTCCCTCTCGTCCATCGCCTTCGCACCGCTGCAGAGCCTGTTCGGCATCATCACCCCGAGCGGTGTGCACTTCGAGCGGCACCACGCCGGCTGGCACGACATCGATCCGGCGCAGCATCGCCTGATGATCCACGGCCTGGTGCGGCAGGCCAAGGTGTACACCATGGACGACCTGATGCGCCTGCCATCCGTGTCGCGCATGCATTTCATCGAGTGCGGGGCGAACACCGGTATGGAGTGGGGCAACGTGGCCGTGCCCACCGTGCAATACACCCACGGCATGCTCTCGTGCAGCGAATTCACCGGCGTAGCGCTGTCCACGCTGCTCGACGACGTGGGCTTCGACGCGGCCAAGGCCAGGTTCGTGCTGGCCGAGGGCGCGGACGGCGCCTCGCTCACCCGCAGCGTGCCCATCGACATGGCGCTCGACGATGTGATGGTGGTGTACGGGCAGAACGGCGAGATGCTGCGGCCCGAGAACGGCTACCCCCTGCGCCTGCTGGTGCCGGGCGTGCAGGGCGTGTCCAGCGTCAAGTGGCTGCGCCGGCTCGAGGTCGGCCACGAGCCGTGGAACACGCGCGAGGAAGCGCTGCACTATATCGATCTCATGCCCGACGGTGTGCACCGCCAGTACACCTGGATCAACGAGTGCAAGTCGGTGATCACCTCGCCCTCGGGCGGACAGGTGCTGCTCGACCGCGGCTATTGCGAGATCACCGGCCTGGCCTGGTCCGGGCGCGGGCGCGTGCGTCGCGTGGACGTGTCGGTGGACGGCGGCCGCAACTGGCGGGACGCCAGGCTGCAGGAGCCGGTCCTCACGAAATGCCTGACGCGTTTTCGCTACGACTGGGTGTGGGACGGCAGCCCCGCGATCGTCCAGAGCCGGGCGATCGACGAAACCGGCTACGTCCAACCGCAAATCCGGCAGCTGCGCGCGGTGCGCGGCACGCGGGCCATCTACCACAACAATGCGATTCAGTCTTGGCAGATCGCCGAGAGCGGCGAGGTGAGCAATGTCCAGGTGTACTGACGAGCACGCTCGCCATGCAGAACAAGGGAACGCACCCGCGAACTGCCTGCGCGGCAAGCGCAAAGCGCTGCTGCGTGCCCTCTCCGTGCTCTCTGTGGGTTGCGCCGTTTCGTTCATGGCGCTCGGCGCGGGGGACAAGCCGTGGTCGGGACTGGGGCGCGCGGCGACTCCCCGGGAGATCGCCGCCTGGGACATCGACGTCAAGCCCGACGGCAGCGGTCTGCCGAAGGGTCGCGGCAGCGTGACCCAGGGGCAGGAAATCTACGACGCCAAGTGTGCGTCCTGCCACGGCACCTTCGGCGAGAGCAACCAATACATGCAGCTCGCGGGGGGCGTAGGCAGCCTGCGCGGCGACAACCCGGTGCGCACCACCGGCAGCAAGCTTAACTACGCCGCCACGCTGTGGGACTACATCAACCGCGCCATGCCGTTCCAGGCACCCAAGTCGCTGACCGCCGATGAGGTCTACGCGCTGACCGCCTACCTGTTGTATCTGAACGAGATCGTTCCAGAGGACGCGACGCTGGACCAAACCTCGATCCTGCAGGTGCAGATGCCCAACCGGGACGGCTTCACCACGCAGCACGGCTTCCTGCGCCGCGACGGGAAGCCGGACGTGCAGGCCAGCGCCTGCATGCGCGACTGCCCGATCGAGGGCAAAGTTACTTCCCGCATCCCCGACTACGCGCGCAATGCGCAGGGCAACCTGGCGACGCAGTTCCGCGTGGTCGGACCCTACCGCGGCGCCGACACCAGCAAGCCGGAGCCGATCGGTCCGCTCGCGGCCGCCCGTCAGGCATTGGCGGGGCAGGTAGCCGCCGCGGCCACACCGCAGCAATCGGCTGCCGACCTAGCCAAGCACTACGCCTGCATCGCCTGTCACGGGATCGAGCAGAAGATCGTGGGTCCGGGCTTCAAGGAGGTGGCGCAGAAGTACGCCGGCGACGCAACCGCAAGGCAGGCGTTGATGCGAAAGGTGCGCGACGGCGGTGCGGGCGTGTGGGGCGCGATCCCGATGCCCGGTCAGCCGCAAGTGGCCGAAGCCGACCTGGTCGCGATCATCGACTGGGTGCTGGCGGGCGCGAAATGAGAGCGTTGTTTGTGAGGAGCGCGACATGGAGAAGTCGAGAAGGCAGTTTCTGAGATCGAGCGGCGGCCTGCTCGGGCTGCTGCTGGCCGCCGGGTTCCTGCGGCCCGAAGAGGTGGCCGCCGAGCAGTGGAACAAGGCGGCGTTCGAGACCAAGAAGTTGGAGGACCTGGTCAAGGTGCTCGGCGGCAACGCTGCGCAGGAGAGCGCAGAGGTCGCGATCGTCGCACCGGACATCGCCGAGAACGGTGCTGTGGTTCCCGTCGGCGTCGTCAGCAAGCTGGACAAGACCTCGGCCATCGCCATCCTGGTGGAGAAGAATCCCAACGTGCTCGCGGCGACCTTCGCCATTCCGCAGGGCACGCTGCCCGAGGTGCAGACCCGCGTCAAGATGGCGCAGACCTCGAACGTGTTCGCGCTGGTCAAGGCAGACGGCAAGTTCTACTACGCCGCCAAGGAAATCAAGATCACGCTGGGCGGATGCGGCGGTTGACCGGTGCCGGCGATGGACTAGAGGCTGAGAGGCAACGAAATGGGAAACCCGATGAAAATCCGCGCCAAGGCCGACGGCGACGTGGTCGAGGTCAAGGTGCTGATGAGCCACATCATGGAGACGGGCCAGCGCAAGAACCAGGCGGGCGAGCCGATCCCCGCGCATTTCATCCAGACCGTGAACGCGACCTGCAATGGCCGCCCCGTGCTGTCCGCACAATGGGGACCGGCGGTGTCCGCCAATCCCTTCCTGTCCTTCAAGTTCAAGGGCGGGCAGAAAGGCGAGAAGGTCACGGTGACCTGGGTGGATAGCAAGGGCGATTCGCGCTCGGACGAGACGCTGATCAATTGAGGGTGGCCAGGCTCGACGAAGTCGCGTAGCCTGGATGCAGCGAAGCGGAATCCAGGCGGGCGCTCACCGATCGCACCGCACCGCATCCGCACCACGAACGAGACTGGGAACCGCATGCCGACTATTCCTCGCCCGCTCGCCGCCGTTGCGGCGGGCGCATGCCTCACGCTGGCCGTGGCCGCCGTCGCCCAGGACAACGCGATGGAGGAGATCCAGAAGTACCGCCAGATGCTGCAGGAGGGCAACCCGGCCGAGCTGATGGAAATGAACGGCGAAGCGCTGTGGACGACGCCGCGCGGCCCGCTCGGCGCGACGCTGGAGCGCTGCGACCTGGGCCTTGGGCCGGGCAAGCTCGAGGGGGCGTATGCGCAGTTGCCGCGCTTCTTCGTCGACACCGGCAAAGTGCAGGACGCGGAGTCGCGCCTGGTGACCTGCATGACCACGCTGCAGGGCGTGCCGATCGAGGAAGCCACCAAGAACTGGTACCGGCCGGGATCCGACATCGAGGCGCTGGTGACCTTCGTGGCCACCAAGTCAAAGGGCGCGAAGATCGATGTGCCCGCCCGCCATCCGCGCGAGGCGGAGGCGTACGCGGTGGGCGAGGAGCTGTTCTTCCGCCGCTCGGGCCCGCTCGACTTTTCCTGCGCCACCTGCCATAGTCAGGACGACAAGCGCATCCGGCTGCAGGAGCTGCCCAATCTCACCACGGCGCAGGGCGCGCAAGCGTCGATGGCGCAGTGGCCGGCTTACCGCGTGTCGCAGAGCGCGGTGTGGACCATGGAGCGGCGCCTGATCGACTGCATGCGGCAGATGCGCTTTCCCGACGCGGACTACCTGTCCGACGCGGTGGTCGCGCTGCAGGTGTACATGCAGAAGAAGGCCAGCGGCGCGACCTTGGAAGCGCCGGGCATCAAGCGCTGAGGAGACGCGACATGGATCGAGTCGCCCGCTGCTCGCTGCTCCCGATGCTTCCGCGCTGCGTTCTCGTGCTGGCGGCGCTTGCGGCGCTGTCGCTGCCCTCGCGCGCCGGTGATGCTACCGCACAGGCCGAGGAGGTCTGGCGCAAGTCGTTCTCCAGCGCCAGCCCGGAGGAGTGGGCCGCGCGCCTCGCTCAGGACGAAGTCAACGCGCTGTGCAGCAAGCACCGCAACAATCCGCCGCCCGAGGTCGCCGCGCGCATCATCGAGCTGTCCCAGGCGAGCCTCGAGTTGCCCGAGGACAGCAAGCTGATGGGCGACTGGAAGGAGGGCGAGAAGCTCGCTTCCATCGGCACCGGCGGCCACATCGGCCGCATCCAGCCCGACCGCGCGGGCACGCGCCGGGGCGGCAACTGCTACGCCTGCCACGCCATCGCGAAGAAAGAGATCGCCGCCGGCAATCTGGGCCCGAGCCTCAGCAACTACGCCAAGGTGCGCGGCACCTCCCCCGAAGCGGTGCGCTACGTGTACGCCAAGATCTACAACGCGCAAGCCTTCGTCGCGTGCTCCAGCATGCCGCGCTTCGGCCATAACCGCTGGCTCACGCCCAAGGAGATCGCCGACGCGGTGGCGTTCCTGCTGGATCCCGAGTCGCCGGTGAACCAGTGACGAGCGCGTGATTCAGGATTCGTGACCACCGATGAATCGCCGGGACTTCCTGCAGTTGCTCGCGGCCGCGGCCGCCGCGAGGCTTGCGCTCGACCGGCGCGATGCGCTAGCGGGGGAGGGCGGCGCGCTGTACGACGTGCCGCGCTTCGGCAACGTCAGCCTGCTCCACTTCACCGATTGCCACGCGCAGCTCAATCCGATCCATTTTCGCGAACCGAGCGTCAATCTGGGCGTCGGCGCGGCGGCCGGGAAGCCGCCGCACTTGGTCGGCGAAGCGCTGCTGGCGCACTTCGGCATCGCTCGCGGCACGCCTCAGGCGCACGCCTTCACCTGCCTGGATTTCGCCCAGGCGGCGCAGACCTACGGCAAGGTTGGCGGGTTCGCGCATCTCGCGACGCTGGTGAAGCGGTTGCGGGCGGAGCGGCCCGGGGCGCTGCTGCTCGACGGCGGTGACACGTGGCAGGGCTCGGCCACGGCGTTGTGGACGGCGGGGCAGGACATGGTGGACGCCTGCCTCGCGCTGGGCGTGGACGTGATGACGGCGCACTGGGAGTTCACCTACGGCGCGCAGCGCGTGCAGCAGATCATCGACAACGACTTCAAAGGCAGGCTCGACTTCGTCGCGCAGAACGTCAAGACCGCGGACTTCGGCGATCCGGCGTTTCCCGCCTACGTGATCCGCGAGGTCAATGGTGTGCCGGTAGCGATCGTCGGCCAGGCGTTCCCCTATACCCCGATCGCCAATCCCCGCCACTTCGTGCCGGAATGGAGCTTCGGCATCCAGGAGGAGAGCCTGCAACCGGCGATCGAGCGGGCGCGCGCCACGGGCGCGCAGGTCGTGGTGCTGCTGTCGCACAACGGCATGGACGTGGACCTGAAGCTCGCCAGCCGGGTGCGCGGACTGGATGCGATTCTGGGCGGCCACACGCACGACGGCGTTCCGGCGCCGACCCTGGTGAGCAATGCGGGTGGCAAGACGCTGGTCACCAACGCCGGCTCGAACGGCAAGTTCCTGGCGGTGCTCGACTTCGAGGTCAAGGGCGGCAAGGTTGTCGACTACCGCTACCGGCTGCTGCCGGTGTTCGCCAACCTGCTGCCCGCCGATGCGCAGATGGCCGCGTTGATCACCCGGCAACGCGCGCCGTACGCGCAGAAGCTGGCCGAGCCCCTGGCGGTGACCGAGGGCCTGCTGTACCGGCGCGGCAACTTCAACGGCAGCTTCGACCAGGTGATCCTGGATGCGCTGATCGCGGTGAAGGGCGCCCAGATCGCGCTCTCGCCCGGGTTTCGCTGGGGCACGTCGCTGCTGCCGGGCCAGACCATCACACGCGAGCATGTGATGGACCAGACGGCGATCACCTATCCGCACGTGACGCTGACCGACATGAGCGGCGAGACCATCAAAGCTGTGCTGGAGGACGTGGCCGACAACCTGTTCAACCCCGATCCCTACTATCAGCAAGGGGGCGACATGGTGCGCGTGGGCGGGCTCGCTTATACCTGCGAGCCCAGGGCGAAGATGGGCGACCGCATCCGCGATATGCGCCTGGGCGACACACCGATCGAGCCGACCAAGACCTACCGGGTCGCGGGCTGGGCGCCGGTGGCCGAAGGCGCCAAGGGTGAGCCGGTGTGGGAAGTCGTGGAAACGTATCTCAAGGACAAGAAGGTGATCGCGCCACCGAAGCTGAACGCGCCGAAACTAGTGGGCGTGGAAGGCGATCCGGGGATGGCGGCATGAGATCCAGCCACCGCCTGCTCTTCGCGCTGTTTGGCTGTTGCGCAACCGTTGCGTTCGCCGCCCAGCCCGCCACCGTCCCCGTCACGCCTATCCAGATCTCGCCCCACGCCTACTACGTCCAGGGCATGTCGGGCGAGGTCTCGCACGACAACCAGGGCTTCAACTCGAACGCCGGGTTCGTGGTCACCGACGAGGGCGTGGTGGTGTTCGACGCGCTCGGCACCCCCGCGCTGGGCGACGCGCTGGTGCGCGCCATCCGCAGCGTGACCGACAAGCCGATTCGGCGCGTGATCGTCTCGCACTATCACGCCGATCACTTCTATGGGCTGCAGGCGCTCAAGGCGCAAGGCGCGGAGGTTTGGGCGCATGAGGCGGCGCGGGCTTACCTCGCCTCCGATGCGCCGCGGTTGCGCCTGGAGGAGCGGCGCCGCTCGCTGGCGCCCTGGGTGGACGAGACGGCACGCATCGTCGAACCCGACATGTGGGTCGCGGGGGATGCCGCATTCCGGCTGGGCGGCATCACCTTCAATGTGCATCACGTCGGCCCCGCGCACACCCCTGAGGACCTGGCGCTCGTGGTGGTGGAAGAGGGCGTGTTCTTCGCCGGCGATCTCATGTTTGGCGGACGCATTCCTTTCGTCGGCGATGCGGACAGCAGGGCCTGGCTCGCCGCCATCGACAAGCTCGAGAAGTACCGGCCCGGCGTGCTGGTGGGCGGACACGGCGCGATGTCCCGCGACGCCGCGCGCGACCTCGCGCTCACGCGCGAATACCTGGTCTATCTGCGCCGCAAGATGGGGGAAGCGGTGGAGGCCTTCGTACCTTTCGAGGAGGCCTACGCCGCAACCGACTGGACGCGCTTCTCCCACCTGCCGGCCTTCGAAGGCGCCAACCGGCGCAATGCCTACAACACCTATCTGTTGATGGAGCGCGAGCTGCTTTCGGGCGGCAAGTGAACGCCCGTTACTGCTACTGCTGCCGTGTGCGCGCCAGCAATGCGGCGCGTCGCTCCAGGCTCTCCTTGGGCCAGCGCTCCGAGACCTTGTAGTACTCGGCTACGGCGGGTGTGTCGGCCGGGAGGACTACCCAAGGCTGCTTGGACGCCGTGTAGATGTGGATACTTGGCGGGAACTGGTCGGGATCGTCGAGCGTTCCCACCCGCACGAAGCGCACGGCGTCTCCGCCCCCCGCGTAGTTGCTCCACACCGCAACGCGGCACCTGGGGCAGCGCGAGATCTTCTGTCCCTTACCGCTGTTGGAGGGGGTGTCGACGACCTCGACCTCGCCTTGAAGCAGCTGCACGCGATCGGCTTCGATCAGCGCATTCAGGGCGAAAGAGGCCCCGGTCTCGCGCTGGCACCAGCGGCAATGGCAGCAGTGGACGAACAGGGGCTTGGTCGTCATGCGGTAGCGCACGAAATGACAGGTGCAGCCACCGTCTGAGAGCATGGCTTCGGCGTTCATGGCGTGACCCTCGTTGTGAGCCCAACGAGACCGTCGAATCGGCGATCACGCATGGGACAGGTTCATCTGCGCCAGCACCGCGCGGCCCAGGAGACCGTAGGGATTGGCGAGCGTCTCGAGGATTTCGAAGTGGTTGTAGCCTTCGGCAACGAGAAGCTGCACGGGCTTGCCCGCTGCTTTCACCGCGGCAGCGAAGTCGCGCGACTGGCGCTGGAACTCCGGCGTCTCGAGCGTGCCGTAGGCGACGATGACGGGACAGTTGAGCTTGTCGAGGTGACGCTGCGAACTCAGCGCGTGCTCCATCTCGTCGGTAAAGCTGACGTAAGAGCTGCGCGCCGAGAGACGTACCGGCTTGAGGTCGAACATGCCGCTGCAGCACAACCCGCCCTTCACCGTGTCGGCGGGAAGGTTGAAGTCCTTGCGCCAGTCGGTGACCAGGACAACGCCGGCGAGATGCCCACCTGACGAGTGACCGGAAACGTAGATGTGGTCCGGGTCACCCCCGAAGCTCCGTGCGTTGCGATATACCCAGGCGACCGCTCCGCGCACCTGCTCGGCCATCGGCATCAGGCTGGCGTTGGCCTGCGTCACATTGATGAAGTCCGGCACCACGTAGTGCGCCCCTGCGTGGACGAACAGCTCGGCCGGGTAGGCGTAGTCCTTGGCCAGCCCTCTGCGCCACGCGCCGCCATGAATGAAGATGTTGATCGGCGCGTTCGCGCGCTTGGTGGTGTACACATCCAGCGCTTCGTCAGGGGTGGGGCCGTAGGCGTGGCGCTGGGGCGCACCTAATCGGGCGCGCACAGCCTCGCTGTTGGCGGCGTAGCGCTCGATGATCTGCGCCATGTTCGGCGCGTACTTGCTCTGATCATAGGCTGCATCCAGCTCGGCCTGGTCCATGTCGAGCCACACGGGCGGCCCCTTGACGCGCGGCGCTTGCTGCGCGGGCGATGGTTGCTGGGCAATGGCCGAGGCGCCCGCCGCAAGTACGGCGCTCGCGACGCCAGCTCCCAAGAACGTCCGCCGAGCGACGGCATGCGGTCTCACGAGCGTTCCCAGAGCTGCCGGCTGGCCAGATGGGCGCCCTCCGCCAGGGCGGCGAACTTCAGCCAGGCCACGCTCGGGTGGGTGTCGTTGAACCGTACGCCCGAGGCGGCGAAACCGCAGTCGGCACCGGCGATGACGTTCTCGCGCCCGACGATCCGGGCGAAC
>DATBMG010000056.1:0-14430 GCA_036554965.1 Burkholderiales bacterium | reverse complement strand
GTAGGTGAGATCGCGCTCCAGCGCGATGGTGCTGGCCGGGACCAACTCGCGGCTGCTCTTGTCGCGCACCCGGAAGGTCACCTGGTAGCGCAGCAGGAACTCGCTCACGCGCCCGGCGGTGGACAGCGACAGGATCTGCTTTTCCCGCGTCTCGCTCAGGATCTCCAGCACCGCCTCGGCCGTCTCCGGGCTGGAAGCCAGGCGCGTCTTGCTGTAGCTCTCCACGTAGCGCTTGAACTGCGCGCCGAACGAGGAATAGTCCGGCGCCACCACGTAGAGACTGTGGAACGGCACCCTCGCCGGCGCTACCGGCTTGAAGCCGCAGCCGCCCGCGAGCGCAGCCAGGGCGACGAGGGTCAGCAGTCGCATGCGCCGGGTCGGTTTCATTGAGCGACCACGTTTACCAGACGGCCAGGCACCACCACCACTTTTTTCACCGGGATGCCGGCGATATGCTTCTGGGCCACGGGACTCACCAACGCGGCCTGCTCGATCGCTTCCCGGGTGGCGTCGCTCGGCACGCGTATGCTGCCGCGCGTCTTGCCGTTGATCTGCAGCACCAGCTCGACCTCCTTCTGCTCCAGCGCGCCTTCCTCGGCCTCGGGCCAGGGCGCGTCGAACACGTCCTCACCGAACCCCAGCTCGCGCCACAGGTGGTGGCTGAGATGCGGCGTGATCGGCGCCTGGAGGCGCAGCAGGATGGAGACCCCTTCCTCGATGACTGCCGCGGCGCCGGCCCCGATCGCAGGCGGATTCCGCGGCACGCCCTCGAGCGCGTTCAGGATCTTCATGCAGGCCGAGGCCACCGTGTTGAACTGCTGGCGCTGCATGTCGTAGTTGGCCTGCTTGACGTTCAGATGCACTTCCCGGCGCACGGCGGCCAGCTTTGCGTCGAGCGCAACCTGCGCCAGCGCGCCGGACCGGACTTGCGGCCGCACGTTGCCCTGGTAGTCGGCGGCGAACGCCCACACCCGGCGCAGGAAGCGGTAGGAGCCCTCCACGCCGGAGTCGGACCACGCCAGCGTCTGCTCCGGCGGGCTGGTGAACATCATGAAGAAGCGCGCGGTGTCGGCGCCGTACTGATCCACCAGCGCCTGCGGGTCGACGCCGTTGTTCTTGGACTTGGACATCGTGCCGATGCCGCCCGACTCCAGCGGCAGCCCGTCCGCCTTGAGCGCGGCGCCGATCCGGTTGCCGCGCTCGTCGGTGCGGATGTCCACGTCGGCGGGGTTGTAGTAGGTGATGCGCCCGCTGCCCCGCTTGCGGAAGAAGATCTCGTTCAGCACCATGCCCTGGGTGAGCAGGCGCGAGAACGGCTCGTCGAAGCGCACCAGGCCGAGATCGCGCATCACGCGCGTCCAAAAGCGCGAATACAGCAGATGCAGGATGGCGTGCTCGATGCCGCCGATGTACTGGTCCACCGGCAGCCAGTAGCGCACGCGCTCGTCCACCATGGCGCGTTCGTTGTCCGGGCAGGCGTAGCGGATGTAATACCAGGACGAGTCCACGAAGGTGTCCATGGTGTCGGTCTCACGCCGGGCCGGCTGGCCGCATTTGGGGCAGCGGGTGTTGACGAAGTCGGCACGACGGTTGAGCGGATTCCCGGTGCCGTCGGGAACGCAGTCCTCGGGCAGCACCACCGGCAGCTGCGCGTCGGGCACCGGCACGTCGCCGCATTGCGGGCAGTGCACAATGGGGATCGGGCAGCCCCAGTAGCGCTGGCGCGAGATGCCCCAATCGCGCAGGCGGTACTGGATGCGTTTGCGCCCCAGGCCTTTCCTGGCCAGGTCGGCGGCGATCGCGTCCACCGCCCCCTGGAAGTCCAGACCGTCGTACTTGCCGGAGTTGATCAGCGTGCCGTGCTCGGCGTACGCGTCGCGCCAGGGAGCGGGCGTGGTTTCACCGGCGCTGGTGCGGATGACCGGCTTGATGGGCAGGCCATAGCGGGTGGCGAACTCGAAGTCGCGCTGGTCGTGCGCCGGCACCGCCATCACCGCACCCTCGCCGTAGCCCATCAGCACGTAGTTCGCCACCCATAGAGGGAGCTTCTTGCCGGTGAGCGGATGCAGCACGTGCAGCCCGGTGGGCATGCCTTTCTTCTCTTGGGTGGCGAGCTCGGCTTCCATCACCGCCCCGCGTTTGCACGCCTCCACGAATGCGGCCAGCTCGGGCTTGTCGCGCGCGGCCTGCGCCGCGAGCGGATGCTCCGCTGCCAGCGCGCAGTAGGTGGCGCCGAGCAGCGTGTCCGCGCGGGTGGTGAACACCTTGAGCGCCTGCACGGGATCGTGGGCGTAGGGAAACGCGACCTCGACGCCTTCGCTGCGCCCGATCCAGTTCGACTGCATCAGGCGCACGCGCTCGGGCCACTCCGCAAGCGCCTCCAGGCCCTGGAGCAGCTCGTCCGCATAGGCCGTGATCTTCAAGTAGTACATCGGGATCTCGCGCTTCTCCACCGGCGCGCCGGTGCGCCAGCCGCGCCCGTCGATCACCTGCTCGTTGGCGAGCACGGTCTGGTCGACCGGATCCCAGTTCACCACCCCGGTGGTCTTGTAGGCGAGCCCCTTCTCCAGCATGCGCAAGAACAGCCACTGGTTCCAGCGGTAGTACTCCGGCCGGCAGGTAGCCAGCTCGCGCTCCCAGTCGATGGCGAAGCCGAGCGACTTGAGCTGCTGCTTCATGTAGGCGATGTTGTCGTAGGTCCACTTCGCCGGCGGCACGCCGTTGGCCATGGCGGCGTTCTCTGCGGGCAGGCCGAACGCGTCCCAGCCCATCGGCTGCAGCACGTTGTGGCCGCGCATGCGGTGGTAGCGCGCCAGCACGTCGCCGATGGTGTAGTTGCGCACGTGCCCCATGTGCAGCTTGCCGGAGGGGTAGGGAAACATGGACAGGCAGTAATACTTGGGCCGCGCCGGGTCCTCGACCGCCCGCGCGGCGCGCTTCTCGTCCCATTCGGCCTGCGCCTGCTTCTCGATGTCTGCCGGGCGATACTGCGGTTGCATTCGTCTACACTGCGCGAAGTAAGGGCAAGGGCGGAATTATACCCAGGCGGCTCGCGCTCCCGAAACCGCTATGAAAACGCTATGCGCAGCGCATCCAGTGCGCCGCCCGGCCCGTATCTCATGCACGCATCGGCTACAACGTCACGGAGAGATGCAATGACCATGCTGCTACGATCGGCTGCGCGCCTGACGCTGCTCCTGGCGGCCGCCGCCTTGCCGGCCCTGGCCGCGCCACCGGATGCTGAGGTCGAGGCGCTGCAAATGCCCGCCTGGCTCACGCGCGACGGCCAGCGCACGCCGCTCGCGCCCGGCGCCCGGCTGCGCAACGGCGATCGCATCGACACCGGCGCCGGGTCGCGCGCGCTGCTGCGCCTGCCCGACGGCAGCCTGGTGAAGCTGGGCGAGAAGGCGCGCTTCAGGCTGGACGGTATTCCCCCCGGGCGCTGCTGTGCCGATGGCGTGTTCAAAGCCACGCTCAACGTGCTGGAAGGGGCGTTCCGCTTCACCACCACGGCGCTGTACAAGTTCCGCGGCAGGCGCGAAGTCGAAGTGCGCTTTCCCACCGTCACCGCCGGCATTCGCGGCACCGATCTGTGGGGCAAGGCGACCGCGGAGCGCGAGATTGTCGCGCTGATCGAAGGCCGGATCACCGTTACTCGGCGCGGGACCCCGCCGCTCGACCTGGATCAGCCCAAAAGCCTGTATCAGGCGCTGCGCAACGCCGGCGTGCTGCCGGTGGAGCAGATTTCCGACGAGGCGCTCGCCGTCTACGCCGCCGAGACCGAGATCGCGCCGGGCCAGGGCGCCGCAGGAAAGGGCGGCCGGTGGCGCGTGTACGCGGCGCGCGTGCGCACCCAGGATGAAGCGCTTGCCGTGTACGACCGGCTGCGCGAGGCCGGCTACCCAGCGACGATTCACCCGACCCAGAAGGAAGGCACGACCGTCTATCAGGTGCGCATCGGCGGGCTGCTGAGCGAGGCCGACGGGGTGGCGGTGGCGATCAGGCTCAAGTCCGAGCTCGGCCTCACCGACGTCAGCGTGTCGCTGATCTAACGCTGAAGTAGCGCGCGAACCACAGAGGACACCGAAGATACGGAGGAAAACCCCGAAAGAGTCATCTCAACACGCCACTGCGGCTTTCTGTGCCTCGCGTGGTTCAAACTTGCCCGTCGGCCAGCAGCGCTGCCGTATAATCGGGGCACACATCCACGTCCCCTGGTTTCGTGCCGAGCAACCTCCTCGAAGGTCTCAACGAACGGCAACGCGCCGCCGTCACCCTGCCGCACGAATCCGCGCTCATCCTCGCCGGCGCCGGCAGCGGCAAGACGCGCGTGCTCACGACCCGTATCGCCTGGCTGATTCAAACCGGCCAGGTCGGACCGCAGTCGCTGCTGGCGGTGACGTTCACCAACAAGGCCGCGCGCGAGATGCTGACCCGCATCTCGGCCATGCTGCCGATCAACACCCGCGGAATGTGGGTGGGCACCTTCCATGGGCTGTGCAATCGCATGCTGCGCGCGCACTACCGCGACGCCGGGCTGCCGCAGACGTTTCAGATCCTGGACACCCAAGACCAGGCCTCGCTGATCAAGCGCCTGCTCAAGTCGCTGGGCGTGGACGAGGAGAAGGTCCCACCCCGGGACCTGCAGTACTTCATCAACGGCAACAAGGAGCAGGGTCTGCGCGCCAGCCAGGTGGAGGCGTTCGACGATTACAGCCGCAAGCTCAACGAGTTCTACGCCGAGTACGACCGGCAGTGCAACCGCGAGGGGGTGGTGGACTTCGCCGAGCTGCTGTTGCGCTGCTATGAGCTGCTCGACCGCAACGAGCTGCTGCGCGGCCACTACCAGCAGCGCTTCCTGCACATCCTGGTGGACGAGTTCCAGGACACCAACCGCTTGCAATACCGCTGGCTCGAGCTGCTCGCAGGCGGCGGCAGCGCCGTCTTCGCCGTGGGCGACGACGATCAGTCGATCTACGCCTTCCGCGGCGCCTCGGCGCAGAACATGGCGGCGTTCGAGCGCGACTTCGCCAGGGGGCGCGTGATCAAGCTGGAGCAGAACTACCGCAGTCACGGCAACATTCTGGATGCGGCCAACGCGCTGATCCGCCACAACCAGCGCCGGCTGGGCAAGGAGTTGTGGACCGCCCAAGGCAAGGGCGAGCCGCTGCGCCTTTACGAAGCCGCTACCGACATCGAGGAGGCGGCCTTCATCCTGGAGGAGGTTAAGGGCCTGCGCAGCGACGGCGTGCCGCTCTCCGACATCGCGCTGCTGTACCGCTCCAACGCCCAGTCGCGGGTGCTGGAGCACGCGCTGTTCAACGCCGGGCTGCCGTACCGCGTATACGGCGGGCTGCGCTTCTTCGAGCGCCAGGAGATCAAGCACGCGCTCGCCTATCTGCGGCTGGTGTCCAATCCACAGGACGACGGCGCCCTGCTGCGCGTGATCAACCTGCCCGCGCGCGGTATCGGCGCGCGCACGCTCGAGCAGATGCAAGAGTCGGCGCACATGCGCCGGATCAGCCTGTGGCAGGCGGCCTGCACCACGCCGCTCGGCGGCAAGGCGGGAGCCGGCGTCAGCGCCTTCGTGCAGCGCATCGAGGAGCTGCGCCGCGCCTGCCTGGGCCTGTCGCTGCCCGAGATGGTGGAACTCACCATCGAGCGCAGCGGCCTCAAGGCGTACTACGAGACCGAGCGCGACGGCGCCGATCGCATCGAGAATCTGAACGAGCTGGTCACCGCCGCCGCCAGCTTCCACGCCGAGGGTGGTTTCGCTGCGCACGACGAACCGGCGGCAGCCACCGAGGCCGATCCGCGCCTGCGCGCGCTCGACGACTTCCTCGCCCATGCGGCGCTGGAGGCCGGCGAGCACCAGGCCGGCGCCGGCGCCGATGCCCTGCAGCTGATGACCGTGCACGCGGCCAAGGGCCTGGAATTCCACGCGGTGTTCATCAGCGGCCTGGAGGAAGGGCTGTTCCCCCACGACAACAGCCGCAACGAGCCGGAAAGCCTGGAGGAGGAGCGGCGTCTCATGTACGTGGCGCTCACGCGCGCGCGCCGCCGCCTGTACCTGAGCTTCGCCCAGAGCCGGATGCTGCACGGCCAGACGCGCTACAGCATCGCCTCGCGCTTTCTGGAAGAAGTGCCTGCGGAGCTGGTCAAGCGGCTAAACCGGGGCCGCGCCGCGGGCACGTTTGCGCCCGGCGTCGCGCGTCCCATGGGAGCCGCAAGCACGGGGCCGTACGCGGCGCCGCCCGATTCGCCCTGGCGCATCGGCCAGAACGTGATCCATCCCAAGTTCGGCCCCGGCGTGATCGTCAGCGCCGAGGGACGCGGCGCCGATGCCCGCGTGCAGGTGAACTTCCGCAGCCAGGGCCTTAAGTGGCTGGCGCTGGAGTACGCCAAGCTCACGCCGGCGTAGGGGCCGGGGCGAAGACGTCCCGGTAGCTGGTGTAGGCGCTGATCACCGCGATCGGCACCCATACCGCCAGCCCGACGAACAGCAGCAGCGCCGCCACGACAAACAGCGCCGACATCAGCGCGCCGTAGAGCAGGAACGGCAGCAGGTTGGCGAGGCACGCCTGCATGCTGAGCAGGAGCGCGCGCGGCGCCGGCACGCGATCCAGGACCACTAACGCAGGCGCGAACCACACCGCCATCGCCAGCGGCACGAACAGCGCTGCGGCCAGCAACACGGCGAGCATCGCCTGGTTCGCCACCTCCGGGTCGATGCGTTCCGGCGCACCTTCGGCGGCGGCCTGCACTGCTTCCCGCAGCTCCGCCCCGCCGACGTACATCGCCACCCCTGCGATCGCCACGTTGCCGACCAGGTACACTCCGCCGACGGTCACCAGCTGACTGGCGTTCTGGCGAAAGCCGGCGAACAGGTGCGCGATCTCGATCTCCTGGCCGGCTTCCGCGTCCCGGCAGGCGGTCATCAACCCGCCGAAGAACAGCGGCATGAGCAGATACATGAGATACATGCCGATCACCGGCAGCAGGTCGGCGCCGAGCACGATCATCAGCAGCGCCAGGTTGAGCACGATCCAGATCAGGGGATTGCGCCGGAACAACGAAAACGCCTGCGCGATCCAGCGCCAGCCGTGGGAGAAGGGGACGCGCCGGAAAGGCATGCCGAGCTCTTCTACGTCAGCCGCAGCGGCTGGCGCGCGTTGCCGACGTGATGCAACAGGATGAGGCGGAAGCGCTCGGGATCGTGCCTGTGGGTCAGCTCGCCGTTGCGCGGCAGATGGTAGTCGTACAGCCGCGACACCCAGAAGCGCAGCGCGCCGGCGCGCAGCATCAGCGGCCAGGCCTCGCACTCGGCCTCGGTGAACGGCCGCACCGCCTGGTAAGCCTTCAGCAGCGCTTCGGTGCGCACCGGATCGAGCGCGCAGTCCTGGCCGGTGCACCAGTCGTTCACCGTGATCGCCACGTCGTAGATCAGCACGTCAACGCAGGCGAAGTAGAAGTCGATCAGCCCGCCCACCACCAGCCGGCGCGGACCGGTGCCGTCGTGGAACAAGACGTTGTCGCGGAACAGGTCGGCATGGATCACGCCGCGCGGCAGCCGATCGTGGCGGTGCTGCGCCTGGAAGCGGATCTCCGACTTGAGCAGCTCCGCATCCTCGGGCGCGAGGAACGGATAGATCTCGGGCGCGACGCTGGACCACCACTTCGGCCCGCGCAGGTTATCGAGATGCCCCTTGTACGTCTGCCCGGCCAGGTGCATCTCGGCCAGCACCTCGCCCACGCGGGCGCAGTGCTCCGGCGAAGCATCGAGCGCCGGCTTGCCCTCGAGGAAGGTGACGATGGTGGCCGGCTTGCCGTTGAGCTCGCCCAGATAGGCGTTGCGCAAGTTGGCGATGGGCTGCGGCGAAGGAATGCCGTGCGCCGACAGGTGCGCCATCAGGTTCAGGTAGAACGGCAGCTCCTGCGGCTGCAGCTTCTCGAACAGCGTGAGCACGTAGCGGCCGTGCGTGGTGGTGACGAAATAATTGGTGTTTTCGATCCCCGCCAGGATCCCCTGCAGATCCGTGAGCACGCCGATCGAGTAGTTGCGCAGCCAGGCGGAGAGCTGCTCGGGCGTGACCGTGGTGAAGACCGACATGGCCGGATCTACAATGCGGGTGATGTGTGGTTCATGGCGGTGCGATCGGCCGACCGGTGCAAGGAACGCAGCGGCCGGCGAGCCGCCCGCGCACCAGCGAGAGCATATTCCGCGCCCGTCCTCCCGCGCCTGTTCGAGAGATGAAGACCCTTCTGCTGGTTGACGCTTCGTCCTACCTGTACCGCGCGTTCCATGCGCTGCCCGACCTGCGCAACAAGTCGGGCGAGCCCACCGGCGCGATCTTCGGCGTGCTGAACATGCTGCGCCGCCTGCACAAGGACGTGAGCGCGGATTATAGCGCGTGCATCTTCGACGCCAAGGGCAGGACCTTCCGCGACGACATCTACGAGCGCTACAAGGCCAACCGCCCGCCGATGCCCGACGACCTGGGCGCCCAGATCGAACCGCTGCACGAATGCATCCGTGCCATGGGCTGGCCGCTACTGCAGGTGGAAGGCGTGGAGGCCGACGACGTCATCGCCACGCTCGCCACGCGGGCCGAGGCGCAAGGCATACACACGGTAATCTCGTCCAGCGACAAGGACCTCACGCAGCTGGTGGACCCGGCGGTGATCATGGTCAACACCATGTCCAACGAGACCTTCGACGAGGCCGCGGTGCTGGGCAAGTTCGGCGTGCGGCCGGACCAGATCGTCGACTACCTCACGTTGATCGGCGACAGCGTGGACAACATCCCCGGGGTGGACAAGGTCGGGCCGAAGACCGCTGCCAAATGGCTGCAGGAGTACGGTAGCCTGGACAACCTCCTGGCCCACGCCGATGAGATCGGTGGTGCGGTGGGCGAGAATCTGCGAAAGGCCCGGGACTGGCTGCCCACCGCGCGGCGCCTCCTCACCGTCCGGCGCGATGTGGCCCTGCCCGCGCAACTGGACCAGCTCCTGCATCGCCCGCCCGACAAACCGCGGCTCGCTGCGTTGTTCGACCGCTACGAGTTTCGCAGCTGGCGCCGCGAGCTGGGTGAGGATGTCCAGGCCGAGACGCGCAGCGAGACGGCCGTCGAAACACCCCGGCCTGCGCGTACCTACGAAACCATCCTGACCGAGCAGCAGCTCGACGTCTGGCTGCGTCGCCTGGAGGCGGCGGAGCTGGCGGCCGTCGACACCGAAACCACCAGCCTCGATCCGCAGCTCGCGCGCCTGGTCGGCGTCTCTTTCAGCGTGGAGCCGCACCGGGCCGCCTATCTGCCGCTCGCTCACAGGTACGCGGGCGCACCTGCGCAGCTCGACTTCGAGGGCACGCTGGCGCGCCTGCGCCCGTGGCTGGAGGACCCGGCGCGCCCGAAGGTGGGACAGAACGCCAAATACGACATGCACATCTTCGCCAACCACGGGGTGCGCGTGCGCGGCGTGCAGCACGACACCTGCGTGCAGTCCTACGTGCTGGAGAGCCACAAACCGCACGACATGGACAGCCTGGCGCAGCGCCATCTGCGCATCAAGACCATCGCCTACGAAGAGGTGGCCGGCAAGGGGGCGGGGCAGATCGGCTTCGACCAGGTGAGCGTGGAGCGCGCCACCGAGTATTCGGCCGAGGACGCCGATGTCACACTGCAGCTGCACCGCGTGCTGCACCCGGACATCGCAAGCGACGCGAAGCTGGCCTTCATCTACGACGAGATCGAGATGCCGGTGATGGAGGTGCTGTTCGACATCGAGCGCAGCGGGGTGCTGGTGGACACGGGCCTGCTGGAGGCGCAGAGCCTGGAGCTGGGCCGGCGCATGTTCGACATCGAGCAGCAGGCGCGCGCGGCGGCCGGGCAGCCCTTCAACCTGAACTCGCCCAAGCAGATCCAGGAGATCCTGCACGACAAGCTCGGTATCCCGATCACCAGGAAGACGCCCACCGGCCAGCCGCGCACCGACGAGGAAGTGCTGCAGGAGCTGGCGCTCGATCATCCCATCGCCAAGCTGATCCTCGACTACCGCATGCTGTCCAAGCTGAAGTCCACCTACACCGACAAGCTGCCGCGCATGGTCAACCCGCGCACCGGGCGGGTGCACACCAACTTCAGCCAGACCACCGCAGTGACCGGCCGGCTGTCCAGCAACGAGCCTAATCTGCAGAACATCCCGATCCGCAACGCCGAGGGGCGGCGCATCCGCGAAGCGTTCATCGCCGCGCCCGGCTATCACCTGGTGTCGGCCGACTATTCGCAGATCGAGCTGCGCATCATGGCGCATCTGTCGCAGGACCCTACGCTACTGGCCGCGTTCCACTCCGGCGAGGACGTGCACCGGCGCACCGCTTCGGAGATCTTCGGCCTGCCGGGCGCCGAGGTGAGCAGCGAGCAGCGGCGCTACGCCAAGACCATCAACTTCGGCCTGATCTACGGCATGTCGGCGTTCGGGCTCGCCTCCCAGCTCGGCATCGAGCGCAGCGCCGCGCAGCAGTACATGGATCGCTACTTCGCGCGCTATCCCGGGGTGAAGGCGTACATGGACCAGGCGCGTGCCAGCGCGCGCGAGAGGGGCTACGTCGAGACGGTGTTCGGGCGTCGGCTGTATATGCTGGACATCCGCGCCTCGAACAACCAGCGCCGCGCTGCTGCCGAGCGGGCGGCGATCAACGCCCCGATGCAGGGCACCGCCGCCGATCTGATCAAGCTGGCGATGATCGCAGTGCATCGCTGGCTGCAGGAGGAGAAGCTGCAGACCAGGTTGATCCTGCAGGTGCACGACGAACTGGTGCTCGAAGCCCATGACGCGGAGCTGGCGCGGGTCGAGCAGGCGCTGCCCGGACTGATGAGTGGCGTGGCGCAGTTGAGCGTGCCGCTGGTGGTCGACGTCGGAGCGGGTCCGAACTGGGACCGCGCCCATTGAGGTCGGCGCACCCCACTAGAGGAGTTCAGCCCGCGTCCCGGCGCTTGGCGTATTGCGGAAGAACATCGGCCAGCTCGATCCAGTTCAGCTTGCTGCGGGTCCACGTGTGATCCGTGGGCGGCAGCGCTTCGGGGTTGTCGAGGCTGCAGGTGGTAACGTCGATCTCGTCCGCGAAGTCTTCGTGCTCGAAGGTCAGTTGCGTGCCGCACTGCGGACAGAAGGTGCGCACGGCCTTCGGAGTCGACTTGAATCTGGCGGGTTCGCCAGACGTGAACCGAAGGGCGGAGCGAGGGACCGTGAACCAAGTGACGAACGCAGCCCCAGTGGTACGACGGCAGATGGAACAGTGGCAGTTCGTCTCATGCGACGGTTTGCCTGCTGCCTCGTACCGGAGGTTCCCGCAGAAGCAACCACCTTTCAGCATGTCAATTCGGTCCTCAGTCAAGCCGCGTTTGAATTGCTCACCCGGTCTTATCGCGGCCGACCTGCCTTGGCTCTGAGCCTGAACGCTGAAAGTGTCGAGGACCCGAGGAAGACGAGCAGCAGAACGATGTGCAAGCTAGGCCAGCCATGCCATGGTGCAGACACCGAGGAGCAGAAGACTCTCCATGCGCTTACCCGTTACGCGACACCCCGCAGGACGCGGCTGCCACAGCACCGCTGCCGAAGGTCCGTGTTCACGCGCAGATCGTGCTCAAAGCCATCGACGAACTGTTGATTTGTAGGCGACGTACTCCTCGCCAAACAGCGCTGAAAGCACTCGCTCTTCCGGTCCGATCTGAAATCTGGTCATGTAGAGCACAAATGCCAACACCCCGAGCAATGCCCAAGGGCACGCCAGAAATATTGCCCATGCAACAAGAAGGAAGCAAAGACCAAGGTACATTGGGTTTCGGGTAAACCTGTATATGCCCGAACGTACCAGGCACGAGGTCGTCTCTGGCTTCATCGGGTTGACTGTCGTTCGCGCAAGTCGAAACGAGATAATACCCGCGACACTGAAGACACCACCTGCCAGCGCGATCAGGACTGCTGCGACGATACGAATGCGCTCGGGCGCGTCGATCGAGGGGGTAACCAGGGAGATTCCCCACATGGCGCCAGCGATGAGCGCTGCAACCGCGGGTGGTGGGATTTTGAGGTCGAGACTGGTCATGCCTCAGTCCTGGACAAGCCACTGGGGATTCCACGCCACTTCCCAAAGATATCCGTCCGGGTCCTGAAAGTAGCCAGCGTAGCCACCCCAGAAGGTGTCGTGTGCCGCCTTGACCACCATGGCACCTGCGCCTCTCGCTTGGTCCATCACGGCGTCCCTGCCTTCTCCATCCGGAACCCCCGCAACGCCGCCCATCCAAGCCATACGAAAAGAGCAAGTACGAGAGCCTGCGTCAGCGCGAAGGGGATCTCTTGCTGCGTGGGCGCCAGCTGAGCGAGTGAGGGCGTCTTGGCGAAGAGCTGCACGACCAGCACGAAGACGTTGAGATAGATAGCCGCCACGGCGCTGATCACATACGTCGCCCGCCACCCGCCCTGCAGCTGCTTCCAGTATCGCGCCGCAAGACAGACGGCCAGCACCACGAGCGACAGCACCCCCACGACGTGCGGTGGTGCGATCTTCGTGAACGGAAAGCCGAACCCAGTCACACTAGTGAGAATCGTGGTGGCGAGGAAGAACGCCGTCCAGCCAGCCAGCCGTGCGCCAGCCATGAGCCCACCGATGACAATGAGCCCCGCTACGATTCCCAGGACGCTGATGACAACATGAATCAACGTGAACGTCGGTAAGTCGATGATCATGTTATCTCCCTCAGATGGCTAGCGAGCTCAAACGTTCGACGCACGAGTGACTGACAAAGAGGTTATGGAGCATTTTGGCCTGCAGGCTACAACCATTTCGGCGCCCGTTTCGCAAGGAAAGCGCTTACGCCCTCTGCGAAATTCGGATGACCTCCGAGTTCTAGAGCGGCCTCGAACTCGATCTCCAACCCCTCTTCGAACGACACCTCTAGTCCCTCGCTGACACACCGGCGAATGGCTGCCAGTGTGCCCGCGGGCTTTCTGGCAAGCGATAACGCGTACTCCTGTACCCGGGTTCGGAGATCCTCTGGCGGAACCATGAGATCGATGAGACCGATGTCCAGAGCCTGCGGCGCGGAAATGATGCCGCCTTCATATAGGAGTCGAAGCGCCCGTGCTCGACCGAGGAGCCTGGCGAGACCTTGCGTTCCGCCCACGGGAGGGATGAATCCGATGTTTATCTCAGGTTGTCCAAGCTTGGCGTCGGCGGCGGCAAACCGAACGTCGCAATGAAGCACGATTTCCAGTCCACCCCCCACCGCCGTCCCATGAATCGCCGCCAAGAGCGGTTTACGAGCCGCCCGGATCTGGCGAACGATGGAGTGGCAGGTCTTGACCCACAAACCAACATCCTCTTGGGTCATGCATTGAAACACACTGAGGTCGGCGCCAGTGGAGAAGTACCGTTCAACCGCGCTCGCGATCACGATCACGCGCACGTCGGGGGCCGCGAGCAAGTTGTCTAGCGCAATCGGGAGTTCTCGCAGCATTTCCCAGTGGATGGCGTTGCGCGGCGGGCGGTGATACTCAAGCCAACCGATGCCGTCCGACTGGTGCACCTTCAAGTGATCGTACGCCACAGCTTTTCCCCTCCCACGTATCGCTCGATGCTTCCAGGCGTCATGTGCTGCCCAACCGGCTGAGCTCAGCGGCCGGACAACAGCGGCGAGAGGGCCGAGGCGCCTTAGCGGGTTTCCTGCAGCGCCTCACCTGCCGCGAACTGCAGGCGGTACAGCCGTGCGTAGATGCCGCCGCGCGCGAGCAGCTCGCGATGCGTGCCGATTTCCGCGATCTCGCCCTTGTCCAGCACCACGATGCGGTCGGCGCGCTCGATGGTGGACAGGCGGTGCGCGATGACGATGGTGGTGCGGCCCCGCATCAGCGCGTCGAGTCCGGCTTGCACGTGGCGTTCGGACTCCGAGTCCAGCGCCGAGGTCGCCTCGTCGAGAATCAGGATGGGCGCGTTTTTCAGCAGCGTGCGGGCGATAGCCAGGCGCTGGCGCTGCCCGCCGGACAGCTTCACGCCGTGCTCGCCCACCAGCGTGTCCATGCCGTCGGGCAGCGCGTCGATGAATTCGCTGGCGTGTGCGGCCTTGGCCGCGGCGAGTATCTCCGCTTCGGAAGCGCCGGCCTTGCCGCCATAGGCGATGTTCGCGGCGATGCTGTCGTTGAACAGGACCACGTCCTGGCTCACCAGCCCGACGTTGGCGCGCAGGCTCGCCAGGGTAATGTCTTCGATGTCGTGGCCGTCCACCAGCAGCCGGCCGGCACTGGGGTGATAGAAGCGCGGAATCAGGTTGGCGAAGGTGGTCTTGCCGCTGCCCGACTGACCCACCAGAGCGATGGTCTCGCCGGGCTGGATGTGCAGCGAGACGTTGGACAGCGCCGGCCGCTCGGCGTCGG
>DATBMG010000182.1:0-17219 GCA_036554965.1 Burkholderiales bacterium | reverse complement strand
GCGCCTGTTCCAGACCTCGCGCCGCTTCAACGTGGAGATCCAGCCGCAGCTGGTGCTGCTGCAGAAGACGCTGCTCAACATCGAGGGCCTTGGGCGCCAGCTCGACCCCGACCTCGATCTGTGGAAGACCGCCAAACCCTACCTCGAGCGCTGGATGTCCGAGCAGATGGGCTGGCGCGGGCTGCTGCGCCGCCTGCGCCAGGAAGCCCCCGAGTGGGCCTCGGTGCTGCCGCAGCTGCCGCGCCTGGTGCATCGTGCCCTGTCCGAGCGCGACGCGCGCCCCCGGAGCGTCCAGCTCGACGAGCTTGCCGCCCGGCAACGCACGCAGAACCGCCTGCTGATCGCCATCGCTTCGCTTCTGGCTCTCACGGTCCTGCTCCTCCTGTTGGCCGCCCTCGGCTGACCGCCGCGCGCCTGGCGCAGCCGCGAGGGCTTGGCAGTTTAATCAAACTGTCATGTTGGTTGCGCAAAATCGCCTCGCGAGTCCTGAGCACAGGTCCCGAGTTGCCGTGCACGGCGCTTCAGCTCACCGCGCCACGCGTCTCGGGAGAGGATCCCCAACCAGGAGAACAATCCATGCGACGCAACCACCAGACGCGCGGCACCACGCTCGCGCTCACCGCCCTCGTGGCCGCGCTGCTCGTCGGCGTGCAGCCGGCGCGGGCGCAGTCCGAGATCTTCGACGACCTGCTGGAGAAGCTGCGCGATAAGGGCGTGCTGAGCCAGGACGAGTACAACGCACTGAAACAAGCGCGCGACGAGGAGCGTACGCAGCAGCGCGCCGAGCGCCGCAAGCAGGCGCTTGAGGAGGCGCAAACGGTCGAGAAGCAGGAGAAGGCCAAGGAAGAGGAGAAGACGACCCTCAAAGGCCGCTTCCGCGACGGCTTCACCTTCGAGTCCGGCGACAAGCAGCACTCCATTTCGGTGAACGGCCGTGTCCACGCGGACTACCGCTCGTTCTCCGAGGACTCGACCAACGCCAACGCCGCCGACACCTTCGACGTGCGCCGCGCCTACATCGGCGTAACCGGCAAGTTCTACAACGATTGGACGTTCGATGTCACCGCCGACGTGGCCCAGACCAGCGCGCCGCAACTCGACGTGGCGTGGCTTAACTGGGGCCGCTACAAACCGATCCAGGCGCGGGCTGGACAGTTCAAGATGCCCTTCAGCCTGGAGGAGCTGACCAGTTCGCGGTTCATCGACTTCCAGGAGCGCTCCCTAGTGAACTCGCTGGTCCCGGCCAAGGAACGCGGCGCGATGCTGCACGGCTCGCCCGGAACGGGATTGTTCTATGGCGTGGCCCTGTCGAACGGGGCGGGGAAGAACGCCAACGAGGGCAGCGCGATCGAAGACTCGAAGGACGTCATCGCTCGGCTGGGCGCCAACGCTGCGGAGTGGCTGGGCAACAAGGACATGGTCCTGCACGTGGCCGGCGCCTACAGCACGGGCACGATCCCGGGAGGGGTGTCCCCGGTGGGCTCCGGAGTGCGCACCGAAGGGCGCGGCTTGACGTTCTTCAACACCGCCGTCATGGGCGCCGCCACCGACGACGTCGACCGCGAGCGCATGGGCGGTGAGCTGTCGCTCGCTTGGGGACCGATCAAGGCGCAGGGCGAATACGTCAAGTCCAACTTCGATTGGACCGCGGGCGGCATCGGCTTCGACCGGGACATCAAAGCCTACTACGCCGAGGCGATGTGGCTGATCACCGGCGAGAAGTACGCCGACGCCTATCGCGGCGGCGCCTACGCCGCTATCAAGCCCAAGAATGCGTTCGGCAGCGGTGGATGGGGCGCTTGGGAGATCGGGGTGCGCTACACGGACTTCGACGCGGAGGACTTCCCGGCCAGCGCCGGCCTGACCAACAAGGCCACCGCTTACACCGTCGGAGTGAAGTGGATTCCGGTGACCAACGTGCGCTTCTACCTGAACTACGTGAAGACCGACTTCGACACGCCGGTGGCGGTGAGCGGCGGCACGACCGACGACGAGGAGGCGATCACGCTGCGCGCTGCAGTGTACTTCTGAGCGTCTAGCGCCCCGCTGCGGTCCTCCCCAGCAGCGGGCGCAGAGCGGCCGCACAGCTTGAAGCTGTGCGGCCGTTTTCCTTTGCGGTCCGCGCGGGGCTGTTTGTTACAATCGCGCCCAGCCCATGGCCCTGCTCGAGATCCGCAACGTCACCCGCCGCTTCGGCGACTTCGTAGCGGTGGACGACGTCAGCCTCAGTATCGAGGCCGGCGAGTTCTTCTGCCTGCTCGGGCCTTCCGGGTGCGGTAAGACGACGCTGCTGCGCATGGTCGCCGGGTTCGACGCGCCCGACGGCGGCTCGATCTGGCTGGATGGCGGGGACATGACCGGCATCCCGCCGGAAGCGCGCAACGTCCACACCGTATTCCAGAGCTACGCCCTGTTTCCCCACATGAGCGTGGCCGACAACATCGCTTTCCCGCTGAGAATGGCTCGGGTCGATCCCGGGGAGATCGCGCGGCGCGTGAATGAAGCGCTGGAAGACGTGTCGCTCACCGGCATGAGCGGGCGCTATCCGAACGAGCTCTCCGGCGGCCAGCGCCAGCGCGTGGCGGTAGCGCGCGCGCTGGTGAACCGGCCCAGGTTGCTGCTGCTGGACGAGCCGCTTGCCGCGCTTGATGCCAAGCTCAAGGAGCGCATGCAGCTCGAGCTGATCGCGTTGCAGAAGGAGGTGGGGATCGCCTTCGTGTACGTGACCCACGACCAGCAAGAGGCGCTCGCGCTCGCGCACCGCATTGCGGTGATGAACCACGGGCGGGTCGAGCAGCTCGACGAGCCGTCCAAGCTCTACAGCTTCCCGAAGAACCGTTTCGTCGCCGACTTCATCGGCACCAGCAACATCCTGGAGGCGGAGGTGCTGCGCGCGGACGGACCGCGCATGCGGTTGCAGATCGCCGGGCTGGGGGAGGTGGACGCCTTGCGCACCGACTCCGCTCGCCCCAAGCAGCGCGGCGTGCTCGCGCTGCGGCCCGAGCAGGTCGCGATCGGGACACGGCTCGCACCCGATGCCGACGAGAATCACTTCGCGGGACGCGTATTCGACTTCCTCTACCTGGGTGACGTCACGGTGTACGTGGTGGAGCTGCCTAACGGCACCCGCGTCGAGGCGATGCTGCCCAACTCCGCGCCGGGGCGCGCCAAGTTCTTCGAGCCCGGCGATGCGGTCGAGATCAGCTGGCGCTTCGACGCCGGCCGCTTTCTCACGGAGTAGCGCAGGTGCGCAAACAAACGCCTTCCGGCCCGGCGAGCTCGATCGATGCTGCCGCTGCGGCCGAGAGGGCGGCTGCCGCGCCGGCGCGCGGTGCTGCGGTTGGACCATCTACTCGGCTCGCGAGATGGCTGGTGAGCGGTCCGCCGCTCGCTTATCTGCTGGTGTTCTTCGCCATCCCCAGCCTGATCATGGTGGTGGCCTCGTTCCGCCTTCCCGGCGACTTTGGCGGCCTGGCGCCGCTCATCTACAGCGACGAGACCGGCACGCATCTCGACGTCACACTGGAGAGCTACACGCGGTTCTTCTCCGATGTCCTGTACCTGCAGCTGTTCCTCAAGTCGTTCTGGTATGCCGCACTGACCACGCTGCTGTGCCTGGTGATCGCCTACCCGCTGGCGATGCTGATCGCGCGCAGTCCGAAAAAGCAGCGCGATCTGCTGGTGCTCCTGGTCATCCTGCCGTTCTGGAGCAATTTCCTGATTCGGGTGTACGCCTGGATGATCATCCTGGGTCCGAATTCGGTGTTCGTCGGCGCGCTGAATCGCCTGATCGGCGTGTTCGGCTTCGAGCCGCTGACGCTGCTGTACACGCCGTTCGCGGTGATCGTGGGGCTGGTGTACGTGCACCTGCCGTTCATGGTGCTGCCGCTCTACGCCAACTTGGAGAAGCACGATCCGGCGCTGCTCGACGCCGCGCAGGACCTGGGCGCCAACGCCTGGAACCGCTTCTGGCGTGTCACCTTTCCGCTGTCGCTGCCCGGCGTGTTCGCCGGCGCGGCGCTTGTGTTCATCCCCGCGTTCGGCATTTTCGCCATCCCCGATATCCTCGGCGGCACCGGCGGCATCATGATCGGCAACGTGATCAAGCAGCAGTTCCTGGACACGCGCGACTGGCCCTTCGGCAGCGTGCTGTCGATCATGCTCACGGTCATGGCCATCGCCCTGGCCGGGCTGGCGGCGCTCCTCGCGCGCAGGTCGCGGCTGTGAGGCGCTCGCGCACGCTCTGGCTCGCGGCGCTCGCCGCCTTCTTGTTCCTGTACGGGCCGCTCGCGATCGTGGTCGCCTACTCGTTCAACGACTCCGTCATGAACGCCCAGTGGGTGGGCTTCACGCTGGGCTGGTATCGCAAGCTGTTCGCCAACGCGGAGATGCTCACCGCCGCCTGGAACTCGCTCGTCATCGGGCTCACCGCGAGCGTCGTGTCCAGCGTGCTGGGCACAATGGCCGGCTACGCGATGCACCGCTGGCGGCTGCGCCTGCTGCCGGTGCTGGTGCTGGCGCCGATCGCCATCCCCGAGATCCTGATGGGCGTGAGCCTGCTGATCTTCTTCGTCGCCATCAACCTCACGCTCGGGCTGGTGTCGATCGCGCTCGCGCATATCGCCTTCTGCATCGGCTTCGTCGCCATTGTGGTGCGCGCGCGCCTGGCCGGCATGGACGAGAGCCTGGTGGAGGCCGCCCGCGACCTGGGGGCGACCCCACCGCAGGCTTTCCGCCTGGTGACGCTGCCGCTGATCATGCCCGGTGTCATCGCCGGAGCGCTGATGGCGTTTACGCTGTCGATCGACGATTTTGTGATCACCTACTTCACCGCCGGCGCTGGGGCCATGACCTTGCCGCTGAAGATCTACACTATGGTCAAGATCACGGTCACGCCGGAGGTGAACGCGGTGTCCACGCTGCTGATGCTGGTCACCCTGGTGCTGATCGTGGTCGCGATGCGCCTGTCGCCGGGCGCGCTGCGGGCCGGGGGCTGAAGCGCGGGGCCGCAAAACGCAAGACTCTTGAGATTAAGGAGCCGAGCATGAGAAGACTGCTGTCGCTGCTGTCGCTGCTGCTGTTGCCGGCGGGCCTGCCCGCGGCCGCCAAGGACGATGTGCTGCACCTGTACAACTGGAACCAGTACATCGCTCCCGAGACCGTGGAGCGCTTCGAGAAGGCCTGCGGCTGCAAGGTCACGCAGACCTACTTCTCGGACAACGAAGAACTGCTCGCCAAGCTCGCCGCCGGCGCCAAGGGCTACGACATCCTGGTGCCCACCTCGAACTACATCCAGGGCATGGCCAAGGCCGGCTGGCTGCAGCCGATCGACAAGAGCAAGGTGCCGAACCTGAAGAACATCATGCCGGCGTACCTGAACACTTCGTTCGATCCCGGCAACAAGTACTCGGTGCCGTATGCCTACACCATCACCATGCTCGGCTACAACGAGCAGAAGATGCGCGAGCTGGGGCTCGCCATCGACTCCTGGGCGGCGATCTTCGACTCCAGGATCCTGGAAAAGATCAAGGGTCGCGTCACCGTGCTGGACAGCCAGAGCGAGCTGATGGCCGCCGCGCTCAAGTACCTGGGCTACTCGGTCAACGACCGCGATCCCAAGCATTGGCAGGAGGCGAAGAACACGATCCTGAAAGCCAAGCCCTACTGGGCGGCGTTCAAGGCATCGGGCTACATCGAGCAGCTCGCCGCCGGCAACATCTGGCTGGTGCACGGCTACTCGAACGACATCTACCAGGCGGACCTGGGCGCGCAGGAGGCCAAGCAGAAGTTCCGCATCAAGCACGCCATGCCCAAGGAGGGCGCGGTGCTGGCGCTCGATGCCATGGTCATCCACAAAGGCGCGCCGCGGCCGGACCTGGCGCACCGCTTCATCGACTTCATGCTCGACGGAAAGAACTCGTCGGACTTGACCAACATGATCGGCTCGGGCAACCCGAACAGCGCGGCGATGCAGTTCATCAAGCCCGAGATCAAGGCTATGTCCGCGATCTTTCCCGACCAGCAGACCGCGAGCAAGCTGGAGATGCTAACCGACTTGAACAGCCAGCAGCGGCGGCTGATGAACCGGATCTGGACCGAGATCAAAGCCAAGTGACCGGTGCCCAAGTAACCGGTGCGAGGATCGCCTCTTGCGCTGCATATCTCCGGTGGGCGGCGCTCAGCGCTCGGCGCTGGTGAAGCTTTCGCGGAACGCGGTCAGGAAGCGGGTGAGCTCGCTCTCCGGCAGGGTGTTGATTCCAGCCGCGCCTGGGCGCCCGCCCCCGGTCGGGAAGCTGCGCGCCAAGGCGTCGGCGCCGCCGGGCTGCGCCACCGGGGCACGGATGCTGACGGTGAGGCCATCGCCATGGTGCACCAGCACGGCATGCGCGCGCTCGGGCGCGCGCGTTGCCAGTGCATTGGCCCAGGCGCCGCTGACGCGCCGCGCCCAGGGCGCGTCGGGCAGCACCACCGCCAGGTGCGCCGCAGTCTCGACCAGCGGTCGCACCTGCGCGGCGTGCGCCATGTCGGACCGGTATCCGCGTATGAGGGTCTGGAACGCCGCGTCCTGTTCGACGAACTCGAGCGGGTCCCGGAAGCGGGACACGCGCTCATACAATGCCGCAGGATGGAAGTGCAGCTCCTCCACGGACTCGCCGTAGGCGTTGTAGTTGAGCAACTCGCCCAGCTCGCGCAGCAGCTCGACGCGCTCGGGCGCAAGCCCGAGCGGCTGCGCGGCATGCCGGGCGGCCTGCGGCAGGTTGTCACCGAAGGCGGCGGCCACGGCCCAGGCGCGGTAGCGCCCCTCCAGGACTGCATCGACGATCAGGCTGGTGCAGGTGTCGGGCGCATAGCGGATGTGCGCGGTGAGGCGCGGATGGGCCGGAATCTCGCCCGCGAAGTGATGGTCGAAGTAGGTGCACTCGGCGCCGGCCGCGAGCGCCCGCAGCAGCGGCTCGCGGTTCTCCTCCAGGGAGATGTCCAGCACGGTAAGCACGTCGCCGGCGCGCGGCTGGACGCGCGACAGCAGCGCGACATCGCGCTTAACGCCGGTCACCAGCACGGCGTCGCGCGGCTCGTGCAGACGCAACTGGCGCAGCGCGCACAGGCCGTCGGCGTCGCCGTTGAAGATGTCGTAGGCGGTCACTTTTCGCGCGCGATCTGGTGGGCAATCGATGCGGGCCGCAAACCGCCGGGGCGCTGGTGTGCATCGCCCGGCGCGCCGGGGGCGCGTGCCGTATGGCGCTGATCCACGCGCCGCTGCCCGCCTACGGACGGCCCTCCCGTCTGGTGCGCTACCTGCTCGTAGGCTACACGCTGCTCATCTGCTACGCCAGCTGGTACCCGTTTCACCCGTGGCGCGAGCCGGTGGAGACCTGGTTCGCGTTCCTCGTCGCACCCTGGCCGCGCTACTACACCGTGGCCGACGTGGTGCTCAATGTCCTGAGCTATTTTCCCTTCGGCTTCCTGGCCGGGCTGGCCGTATTGCCGCGAACCAGCGCGCGCACCGGGGCGGTCCTCGCCACCCTGGCGGGGACGTTGCTCAGCTTCGGCATGGAGTCCCTGCAGCAGTTCATGCCGGCACGGGTCTCGTCCAACCTCGACCTGCTCGCCAACAGCCTGGGCAGCATGCTCGGCGGCGTTCTCGCCATGACCGTCGGCGAGCGCTGGCTGTTGAGCGGAAACCTGCACCGGCTGCGCCACCGGGTATTCCTCCCGGGCGCCGCGGTGGATGTCGGCTTCGTGATGCTGGTGGCGTGGTTGTTCACGCAGCTCAACCCGGAGGTCTGGCTGTTCGGCAACGGCGATCTGCGCTGGTTGCTCACGCTCGCTCCCAACCTGCAGTTCACCCCGGCGTCCTACCGCTGGCTGGAAACCGCCGTCACCGCCGCGAATCTGGCCGCCATCTGTCTATTTATCGCCGCGCTCGCCAAGCCCGGCGAAGGCGTGGGCGGGCCGCTGCTGGGCCTGATTAGCGTCGCGCTCGCGCTCAAGAGCGCCGCCGCCCTGACGCTGTTCGTGCCCGGGGATGCCGCATTGTGGCTCACGCCGGGCTCGATGCTCGGCATACCGGCCGGTCTGATGCTGTACCTGGCGCTGCTGTGGTTGCCGCGGCGGGGGATGTTGCTGGCGAGCGCGCTGCTGCTGGCCGGCGGCGCCCTCCTGGTGAGCATCGCGCCCGAGAATCCCTATATCGAGGCCGCAGTGCAGACCTGGCAGCACGGCCACTTCCTCAGCTTCAGCGGCCTGACGCGGCTGGTGTCCACGCTCTGGCCCGCGGTCGCCTGCGCTTACCTGTTGTGGCTGCTGGGCATGCCCTTCGACATATCGGTGCAAGCCCGGGAATGAGCTATGCTAGATCCGCGGTGCAGGTTCGGCGTGCGCTCATGCGTTGCTGGTACTTCGCTCTTTTGATCTTCTCCTCGTGGCTGCTCCCGGCTCCGGCGCTGGCCGTGCTGCCCTCCTTCGACGATTTCTTCCGCGAAGTGAGCGAATGCCGGCTGGACATGGGCCGCTATGGTGAGCTGGTCGATCCGCGCCGGGACGGGGTCCTGATCTCCCTGCCCGCTGCGGGCGCCGTGCGCGGGATGCTGATCAGCGCCTTCTACTTTGCCCCTGCCGGCAGCGAGGGTGCAGAGGAGTACGGGCTGCTGATCAACGCACCGCTCGAGGCGGTGGAGAGGACCTTCCCCGAGTTCGCGGGGCGGCATACGGTTAACGGCCATGTGCGCCGGCTTGCGCGCCTGTCCGAGCAGACCGGGGACCGCTCCGCGGGCCGCCAGACCCTGCTGATGTGCGTCGCCGGCACCGCCGTATGAGGCGCGCAATCGTCAAAGTATTGTCTAAGGAGCTGTTTCCGCTGGCTTGATGCTGCCCGCCTGATCCGGTCCGGCCCGGGGATCGATCGCGCCGCCTCGCGCTAGGGGCCGAGGAGCCCCGGAACGCCGGATCCCCCGGATTCCCGTGGCACGCGTCTTGCAAAAGTTCCCCCGCAATATGCCGGCTTGATCGCCCTCTACGGGCCTTCGACTGGCACAGGACCCAAACCGAGTCGACATCAGAACACATGACCCAGGCAGAACCGGCCGTATTGGTGGCCGAGGACAACGAGGACATCCGCGAGCTCGTGGTCCATCAGCTGCGTCGGATGGGCGTGAACGTGCTCCAGGCCGAGAACGGGCGCACGGCGCTCGATCTCGCGCTCAGCCGGCAGCCGGCCCTGGTCCTGATGGACATGGACATGCCGGTGATGACCGGATTCGAGGCCGTCGCGGAGCTGCGTCTGCGTGGCTACACCAAGCCGATCTACGCGCTCACCGGTCACGGCGAAGGGCCGGAGGCCGAGCGCGCCTTGTCGAGCGGCTGCGATGCGTTGCTCGCCAAACCGATCCGCAGCGATGTGCTGCGGGCGCACGTGCAGAGCGTTCTGGCTCGCCCCGGAGGTGTCCTGTGACAGGGACCAGGCGCACCAACCCGGCCGAGATCACGCGCGACAGCCTGCAGCCGCGCGTGGTCTGGCTCGAGAAGGACCTCGAGCAGCTGGTGACGCGCTTCCTGCGCAGGAAGGAGGACGAGCTCGCGCGCCTGCGTCAGGCATTGTCCGGCGCCGACTTCGAGACCATCCGCAAGCTCGGCCACGATTTGAAGGGAGCCGGCGAAGGGTTCGGCTTTCCCGAGCTGTCCATTCTCGGCGCCAAGTTCGAGCTGGCCGCCAGAGCCGCCGACGCCGAGCTGATCGCAGTGCACATCACCACGATGGAGCGCTATCTGAAGCGGCTGCAGGTGCGCTTCGACTAGCCCGGTCCTCCAGAGCTCGACAGACAATTTCCCTGGACTCGCCCCCAACCAGCCCATGCGAATCGCAATTCTGGAAGACGATATCTCTCAGACCGAGCTGCTGAGCCATTGGCTGCAGCTCGCCGGACATAACGCGCACGCGTTCGAGCAGGGTGCCAACCTGCTGCGCGCGCTGGAGCGCGAGAGCTTCGACGCGCTGCTGCTCGATTGGAACGTGCCCGACCTGAGCGGGGTCGAGGTGCTCAAGCGGGTGCGCCAGCGGCTGCACTCCTCGGTGCCGGTGCTGTTCGTGACCGGACGCAACCGCGAGGACGATGTGGTCACCGCGTTGCGCGAAGGGGCCGACGACTACATGATCAAGCCGGTGCGCCGGCTGGAGCTGCTTGCGCGCCTGGAAGCGCTGTCCCGCCGCGGCCGCCACGGCCCGGAGCAGGCCGAGGTGATCGAGCTCGACGTGTTCAAGGTGGACTGCCAGACACGCACGGTGCTGCGCAACAGCAAGCAGGTGGATCTCACGGCGAAGGACTTCGATCTGTCCGTGCTGTTCCTGCGCAACGTCGGCCGGCTGCTGTCCCGCGGTCACATCCGCGAGACCGTGTGGGGGCCCAATGCGGTGGTCACCTCGCGCACCCTGGATACGCACGTCAGCCGCATCCGCAACAAGCTCGGGCTGACTCCCGAGTTCGGCTGGCGGCTGGCCGCCGTGTACCGCTACGGGTACCGGCTGGAGCATCTGGACGCAGCCAACGCCCAGCGCGTCGTGCACAGCGACCCCAAGGCCGCCGCGTAGTACTGCAGTACCCCCCTCCCTGCCCCTTCACAGCAAAGGCGCAAAGCGCCTTTGCGCAGTGCGGTGAGGCCTTGCGCCCGCACGTATAATTGCGACGCATGAGCTACTACCGCCATCACGTGTTCTTCTGCTGCAATCAGCGCGCGGCTGGAGAGGCCTGCTGCAACAACCACGGTTCGCAGCAGATGCGTGACTACGCCAAGCAGCGCGTCAAGGAGCTGGGCCTCTCCGGGCCGGGCAAGGTGCGCGTCAACCAGGCCGGCTGCCTGGACCGCTGCGAAGAAGGGCCGGTGATCGTGGTCTACCCGGAAGAGGTCTGGTACACCTACGTGGACCGGGCCGACGTGGACGAGATCATCGAGGAGCACCTGCGGCACGGCCGCATTGTCGAGCGGTTGCGGCTTTGAGGCCGGCGCGCGACGAACGAGCGCTGCTGCCGGGGCCCGCCGGAAACCTCGAGATCGTGGTCAGCGACCCTGGCGCGGCGCGCAGGGGGCTGGCGCTCATCGCCCATCCGCACCCGCTCTACGGCGGCACGCTCGACAACAAGGTGGTGCAGACCCTGGCGCGCTGCTTCTACGCTCAGGGCCACGTCGCGGTGCGGATGAACTTCCGCGGAGTCGGCGCGAGCGACGGGACGTTCGACGAAGGTGTCGGCGAGACGCAGGACTGGCTGCACGTGGGGCGCACCATGCAGGGCCGCTTCGGCGACCTGCCCCTGGTGCTGGCCGGCTTCTCCTTCGGCGCCTTCGTGCAGGTGCAAGTCGCGCGCACGCTCGCGCCGGCGCGGCTGGTGCTGGTGGCCCCGGCCGTCAACCGCTTCGCGATGCAGCAGGTGCCGGCCGGCACCCTGGTGATCCACGGCGACGAAGACGACGTGGTGCCGCTGCGCGCAGTGCTCGACTGGGCACGGCCGCAAAGCCTGCCGGTGGTGGTGATGCCCGGCGCGGGCCACTTCTTCCACGGCAAGCTGGTCGAGCTCGCGCGCGTAGTCAACCACAGCTGCGCCTGCTGATGCTGAGCCTGGCCGGCGTGCGCAAGTCCTACGGCGGGCAGGAGGTGATCTGCGGCGTCGATCTGGAACTGCGCGCGGGCGAGTGCTACGGGCTGCTCGGGCCCAACGGCGCGGGCAAGACCACCACGCTGCGCCTCGCGCTCGGGCTCACCGATCCGGACGCCGGCCGTATCAGTCTGCTGGGCGAGCCCATTCCGCGGCGCGCGCGCGAGGCGCGCCTGCGGCTGGGCGTGGTGCCGCAGCTCGACAATCTCGACCCGGATTTCACCGTGCTCGAGAACCTGCTGGTGTACGGGCGCTACTTCGGCCTGCCCGACGACGCGATCGAGGCGCGCATCCCGCGCCTGCTGGAGTTCGCCGGGCTCGAGGGCCGCGCGCGCGCGCGCATCCAGGCGCTGTCCGGCGGCATGAAACGGCGGCTGTCGCTGGCGCGCGCGCTGGTGAACGACCCGGACCTGATCTTCCTGGACGAGCCGACTACCGGCCTCGATCCCCAGGCGCGGCACCTGATCTGGGAACGCCTGAAGCAGCTCGTCGCTCAAGGCAAGACCATCTTGCTCACGACGCACTTCATGGACGAAGCCGAGCGCCTGTGCGACCGGGTGAGCGTGATGGACCACGGGCGCGTCATCATCACCGGCACGCCGCAGGAGCTGATCGCGCACCACATCGAACCGCAGGTGGTGGAGGTATACGGCGAGGGCGCCTCGGCCTGGGCGCAGGCTCATGCCCAGCGCCTGTGCCAGCGCTGGGAGCGCACCGGCGAGACGGTGTTCTGCTACACCGGGGACGGCGAGCCGGTGCTGCGCACGCTCGAGGGACAACCCGACGTGCGCTACCTGCACCGCCGGGCCAACCTGGAAGATGTGTTCCTCAAGCTCACCGGCCGCGATCTGCGCGATTGAGGCGGAAGGAGATGACAGCCAAGCACTTCGGCCCACCGCGCGTGTCGGCGCGCTTCGTTCAGGTGTGGCGGCGCAATTTCCTGGTGTGGCGCAAGCTCGCCGTCACGTCGATCTTGGGCAACTTGGCCGACCCCATGCTCTACATGCTCGGGCTGGGGTATGGGCTGGGCGGTCTGCTGCCGCAGGTGGACGGCATCCCCTACATCACCTTCCTCGCCGCCGGAACGGTGTGCTACAGCACCATGAACAGCGCGACCTTCGAGGCGCTGTACTCCGGCTTCTCGCGCATGCACGTGCAGCGCACCTGGGATGCGATCATGAACGCTCCGCTGAGCCTGGACGACATCGTCCTGGCGGAGGCCCTGTGGGCCGCCTCCAAGAGCTTCCTGTCCGGCATCGCCATCCTGATCATCATCTGGGCGCTCGCGCTGTCGCATTCCCCGCTCACGCTGTGGATCGTGCCACTCACGCTGCTCATCGGCCTGACCTTCGGCACGCTGGGCCTGACCATGACCGCGCTGGCGCCGAGCTACGATTTCTTCCTCTACTACTTCACGCTGGTGATCACGCCCATGGTTCTGCTGTGCGGCGTGTTCTTCCCGGTGGTTCAGCTGCCGCCGCTGCTGCAGCAGGTCTCGGCCGCGCTGCCGCTCACCCATGCGATCGACCTGGTGCGCCCACTGGTGAACGGCCGCGCGCCCGAGGGAGCGGCGCTGCACGTCAGCGTGCTGCTCGGTTACGCCGCCGCCGGGTTCTACGCGGCCCTCGTCCTGACGCGACGCCGGCTGCTGCAGTAAGCTTGCGCGATGCTCTGGGTGAAGTCGCTGCACATCGTGTTCATGGTCACCTGGTTCGCCGGCCTGTTCTACCTGCCGCGCCTGTTCGTGTATCACGCCATGGCGCAGGATGCGCAGGGCATCGAGCGTTTCCGGGTGATGGAGCGCAAGCTGTACTACGGCATCATGACGCCGGGCGCGGTGCTCACCCTGGTGTTCGGGGTGTGGCTATGGCTGCAATGGTTCCGCGACGCCGGCGGCTGGATGACTGTCAAGCTCGCCCTGGTTGCCGTGCTGGTCGCCTATCACCTGTGGTGCGGCAAGCTGCTGGGCGACTTCCGCCGCGGGCACAACCGCCGCAGCCACGTCTGGTACCGCTGGTTCAACGAGGTGCCGGTGCTGATCCTGCTGGCGGTGGTGGTGCTGGTGGTGGTCAAGCCGTTCTGATCTAGGGAAGCGTCCCTAGATGCCGCGCGCCCTCCTCGCAGCCGCTCTGGTGCTCGCCACGCTGCCGGCGCCCGCTGCGGAGGTCGCCAGCGAGATCATGGTGCACAGCACGCTCGCCGCGGGCCTGCGGCACCACGACGCCAAAGCGATATGGGCGCAGATGAAGCCCGGCGACGAGGTGACACTGGTGCGCGAGATCGACAATCCGCACGATCCCAACGCGGTGCGCGTCGAGTGGAACGGCCGTGTGCTGGGCTATCTGCCGCGCGCGGACAACGCCTCGGTGGCGCGCCAGCTCGACCGCGGCAACCCGCTGCGCGCGCGCATCGCCAGGCTAGGGAAGTACCGCAACCACCGGCTCAAGCTCGAGATCGACGTCTATCTGCGCCTGTGACGGGGCGCGGTGCGCGATAATCGCGCATGCCCGAACGTCCGCGCAGCCGCACGCGATCCGGCCCCGACGACGGCCGCCGGCATTTCTTCTCGCCCTGTCCGCGCGGTCTCGAGCAGGTACTGCGCGCGGAGCTGGAGGCGCTCGGCGCATTCGAGCTGGAACCGCGCGACGGCGGTGTCGGCTTCGCCGGCGATTTGCAGCTGTGTTATGCGGTGAACCTGCACAGCCGCATCGCCAGCCGCGTGCTGTGGCGGTTGGCGCACGCGCCTTACCGCAACGAGGACGACGTCTATCGGGCCGTGGCGGCGCTCCCTTGGCGCGAGCATTTCGCGCCGGAATGCACCATCCGCGTGAACGTGTCGGCCACCGGCAGCCCGCTCAAGAGCCTGGACTTCGTCACGCTGCGCATCAAGGACGCGGTCTGCGACCGCTTCCGGGCGGACTGCGGCCGGCGTCCCAGCGTGGACACCGCCAATCCCGACGTGCGCATCCACGCCTACTTCGACGCGGCCACGCTCAGCCTGTATCTGGACACCTCGGGCGAGCCGCTGTTCAAGCGCGGGCTGCGCGCGGCGGCCGGCGAAGCACCGCTGCGGGAGAACCTCGCCGCCGGCATCCTGCGGCTCGCAGGGTGGTCGCCCGGGACACCGCTGCTCGATCCGATGTGCGGCGGCGGCACCTTTCTTATCGAGGCCGCCGAGTCGGCGCTGCAGCGCGCGCCGGGCAGCCGCCGCAGCTTCGCCTTCGAGAAGCTCGGCAACTTCGAAGCGGCGCGCTGGGCGGCGGTGCGGGCGCAGGCGCAGGCCGCCGAGCGCCCGCCGCAGCCGCTGCCGATCTTCGGCAGCGATCTCTACGGCAGTGCCCTGAAGCTCGCGCGCGAGAACCTGTCGCGCGCCGGGTTGGAGGGCGTGGTCCAGCTCAAGCAGGCCAATGCCCTGGAGATCTCCGCGCCCGCGGCGGCCGGCGTGCTGGTGACCAACCCGCCTTACGGCGTACGCCTGGGCGAGCAGCAGGCGCTCGCCGATCTCTACCCCAGGCTGGGCGACGCGCTCAAGCAGCGCTTCGCGGGCTGGCGCGCGTGCATCTTCACCGCCGACTTGCGGCTGCCGAAGCTGATCGGGCTGAAGCCCGCGCGCCGCATCCCGCTGTACAACGGCGCCCTGGAGTGCCGCCTGTACGTGTTCGAGCTGATCGCGGGCAGCATGCGCGGGCGCAAGGCGTGAGGCGCAGGGCGTAAGGCGCTACACGATGTTGAGGTGATCGAGGCCGGTGAGCATGTCCTTCTCCTTGGCCTCGTGGCCGTGCAGCTTGATCGCCAGGCGCAGTTCGTTCATCGAGTCGGCGTTGCGCATCGCGTCCTCGTAGCTGATCAGTCCGCCCTCGTACAGGTCGAACAGCGCCTGGTCGAAGGTCTGCATACCCAGCTCGCGGGATTTCTTCATGATCTCCTTGATCTCGTGCACTTCGCCCTTGAAGATCAGGTCGGAGATCAGCGGCGAGTTCAACATGATCTCGATCGCGGCCACGCGCCCGGGGCCGTCGCGCCTCGGGATCAGGCGCTGGGAGATCATGCCCTTCAAGTTCAGCGACAGGTCCATCAGCAGCTGCAGGCGCCGCTCCTCGGGGAAGAAGTTGATGATCCGGTCGAGGGCCTGATTGGAGCTGTTGGCGTGCAGGGTGGCCAGGCACAGGTGGCCAGTCTCGGCGAAGGCCACGGCATAGTCCATCGTGTCGCGATCGCGGATCTCGCCGATCAGGATCACATCGGGGGCCTGCCGCAGCGTGTTCTTCAGTGCGGAATGCCACGACTCGGTGTCCACGCCCACCTCGCGCTGCGTGACCAGGCAGTTCTTGTGGTCATGCACATACTCGACCGGGTCCTCGATGGTGATGATGTGGCCATGGCTGTTCTCGTTGCGATAGCCCAGCATCGCCGCCAGGGTGGTGGATTTGCCCGAGCCGGTGGCGCCGACCACGATTACCAGGCCGCGCTTCGTCATGGCGACGTCCTTGAGCACGTCCGGCAGGCCGAGGTCCTCGAGCCGCGGGATGGTGGTGGTGATGGTACGCAGCACCACCCCGACGCGGCCCTGCTGCACGAAGGCGTTGACCCGGAAGCGGCCGATGCCCGGCGGGCTGATGGCGAAGTTGCACTCCTTGGTGGCCTCGAACTCCTGGGCCTGCTTGTCGTTCATGATCGCGCGCGCGATCTCCATGGTGTGCGTGGGCGTCAAGCTCTGGTTCGACACCGGCGTCATCTTGCCGTCCACCTTGAAGGCGGGCGGGAAGCCGGCGGTGATGAACAGGTCGGAGGCCTTCTTGCTCAGCATCACGCGCAGCAGCTCGTGCACGAACTTGATTGCCTGGTCTCGTTCCATGGTTGGCGCCTCCTCGCGCTTCGGTCGCGCCCGGTCAGCCCGGGAACAGGTCCTTGTTGGCCGCCCTGGCGCGCGCCTCGGAGGCGGGCACCACATTGCGGCGGACCAGCTCGGTCAGGTTCTGGTCCAGCGTCTGCATGCCGAACTGCTGTCCGGTCTGGATCGCGGAGTACATCTGCGCCACCTTGTTCTCGCGGATCAGGTTGCGGATCGCCGGCGTGCCGATCATGATCTCGTGCGCTGCGCAGCGCCCGGCGCCGTCCTTGGTCTTGAGCAGCGTCTGCGAGATCACCGCGCGCAGCGACTCGGACAGCATGGCGCGCACCATTTCCTTCTCGGCCGCCGGGAACACGTCGATGATCCGGTCGATGGTCTTGGCCGCGGAGCTGGTGTGCAGCGTGCCGAACACCAGGTGGCCGGTTTCCGCGGCGGTGAGCGCCAGGCGGATCGTCTCCAGGTCGCGCATCTCGCCCACCAGGATGACGTCCGGGTCCTCGCGCAGCGCCGAGCGCAGCGCCTCGGCGAAGCCGAGGGTGTCGCGGTGCACCTCGCGCTGGTTGATCAGGCAGCGCTTCGACTCGTGCACGAACTCGATCGGGTCCTCGATCGTGATGATGTGATCGGGCCGGTTGTCGTTGCAGTGATTCACCATGCCCGCGAGCGTCGTCGACTTGCCGGACCCGGTGGGACCCGTGACCAGCACCAGACCGCGCGGCAGC
>DATBMG010000073.1:0-33750 GCA_036554965.1 Burkholderiales bacterium | reverse complement strand
GCCCGATCAGAGCGTGTTCCGCGTCGGCTGGACCACCGACGGGTTGTATTTCCTGGTGAGCCACGTGGCGGTGCAGATCCTCACCTTCCTCACCCTACTGCCGGCCACCGTCCTGTCGGCGCAGCTGGTGCAGCCGGCGCTGCGCGAGGCGGTGTCGAGCCAGCCGTTCTGGCTGCAGGTGCTCGAGATCATGTTGGTGGCGGACCTCACCCAGTACTGGGTGCATCGTGCGTTCCACAGCGTTCCGCTGCTGTGGCCGTTCCACGCCGTGCACCACTCGAGCCGCGCGATGGACTGGCTGGCGGGCTCGCGTCTGCACCTGGTGGACGTGCTGGTAACGCGAGCGCTGATCCTGGTGCCGCTGTTCCTGCTCGGCTTCGCGCAGTCCGCGCTCTACGCCTGGCTCGTCATCGTCGCCTTCCACGCGGTGTTCAACCACGTCAATTTGCGCTTCCGCTTGCGCTGGGTCGAGGCGCTGCTGGTCACCCCGCGCTTCCACCATTGGCATCACGCGGTGGCCCCGGTCGACAAGAACTTCGCCGTGCACTTTCCCTGGCTGGACCGGCTGTTTCGGACATATCACCTGCCGGGTGGCGAATGGCCCCCCGAGCTGGGCATCCGCGGCCACCCGGTGCCGGAAGGGTTTCTCGCACAGCTGGCGTATCCCGTGCGTCGAGCGCTGTAGCCAGCACCGGCCGGCGCGGCGAGCGCGGTTGCGTGCTCGCCTTGGGCGTCCCGTGAGCCCCGGCGCGTACGTGGGCACCAGCGGGTGGAATTACGACTCCTGGCGCGAGGTGTTCTACGAGGGCAGACCCAGGAAGGAGTGGCTGCGCTTCTGTGCCCAACGCTTCAGCGCGATCGAGGTGAATGCCACCTTCTACCGCCTGCAAAGCAGGGAGACCTTCGAGCGCTGGCGCGCCGAAACCCCTCCCGCCTTTCGCTTCGCCATCAAGGCGCACCGCTACCTGACCCACAACAAGAAGCTCAACGATCCCTTGCCCGCGATCCGCATGGAGCGCGAGCGGGCATCGCGGCTGGGCGACAAGCTCGCCGCGGTGGTGTGGCAGCTCCCCCGCAATCTGCACAGGAACCTGGAACGGCTCGAACGGTTCGCGCGGGCGCTGCGCACCTGGCAGGCTGCGCGCCACGCGATCGAGTTCCGTCACGAGTCGTGGTTCGACGACGGGGTCGCCGCCTGTCTGCGCGAGCATCGTCTTGCGGTGTGCCAGTCGGACGCCGCGGACTGGCCGATGTGGGATGCGGTCACCACCGATCTAATCTACGTGCGCCTGCACGGGCACACGCTCACCTATGCATCCGACTACTCCGAGGCCGAGCTGCGCGCCTGGGCCCGCCGCGTCCGCAACTGGCTAGGGCAGGGATGCGACATCCACGTCTACTTCGATAACGACGCTTTCGGGCACGCGCCGATGAACGCGCTGCGGCTGATGCGGCTGATCGGCTCCGGCGCAGTCGGCGAGGCCAGACCGAACGCTCGAACGTCGGGGTAATATCGCCGGATGCACCGATACGACGAGGTCCATGTCACACAGCTCGCGGTGCCCGTGCCGGGGAGGCGCGCACGAGATCGGTGTGCCCGAAGCCCCGCGTGTAGTCCAGCACCGAGATCACTTTCGGCACGACTTTCACGAAGCTCACATCCGCGAGTGGAACCTGGCCCCACTGCGGGAACTTCTTCGCCAGCAGCGCCGCCGCATGGCGGATCTCGTCCCGCTCGGTCAGCACCTCGGCGTCGGCCGCCAAGGACAGCCCCTTGATCTGGTTCCAGTTGCGGCAGTCCCGATCGATGGTGAGCGACACCTTTGCGCAGCGCCTGATGTTCTTGACCTTCTGAGCGGTCCTTTCGCAGCCGAAGTAGATGTTGAGCCCGTCGTTCACATAGGTCACCGTAGTCGCCTGCGGATAGCCGTCCTTGCGCACGGTGGCAATCGTCATCACGTTATGGCGCTTCATGAGACCGACAATTCGCGAATGCATGGCCGCGTCCATCGCCCTCCTCCCGGATCGAGTCGTCGTCGGCGCATCATGCCAAATGCAGCGCGGCCTGTCTCCGGCCATTGAGATGGGGCGAGCACCCCACCCGCAACGCGTGTCGCCCGATCGCCGCTGCTTGCTCGGCGCCGCCCGATGAACAACCTCGAGTGCGTGGGCTTCCTGCAATGGGCCCTGCCCCGCATGGACCTCCACTGGCCCGGCTTCCGGAAGGTTCGAGGCGTAGTGTGCAAGCGTGTCGATCGCCGGCGCCGCGCGCTCGGGCTTGCGACGCTAGCCGCCTATCGGGACTATCTCGGCGCAAATCCCGATGAGTGGGCGTCGCTGCGGGCGCTGTGTTCGATCCCGATCTCACGGTTCTATCGGGACCAGGGGGTGTTCGACGCGCTCGAGCACGCCGTCCTGCCGGCACTTGCCGGCGCTGCCGCCGAGCGTCCGGGCCGCACCCTCAACTGCTGGAGCGCGGGCTGCGCTTCCGGGGAGGAGCCCTACACTCTGGCGATCCTGTGGCGGCTGCGGCTGGCGGAACGCCACCCGGGCCTCGCGTTCCGGGTGCTCGCGACCGACGTCGACGAGGGACTGCTCGGACGCGCCGCGATCGCGTGCTACAGCTGGAGCAGCTTGAGAGAAGTGCCGGCGGAATGGCGTGAGCAGGGCTTCGAGCGGCGCGACGGCACCCATTGCGTGCGCCAGCGCTTCCGCACCATGGTCGCGTTCGCGCGCCAGGACCTGCGCGAGGAGGTCCCCGACGAACGCTTCGACCTCGTCCTGTGCCGCAATGTCGCGCTCACGTACTTCGAACCCGAGCTGCAACGCCGCGTTGTCCGGCGCATAGCCGGCGCATTGCACGTAGGCGGCGCACTTGTCGTCGGCATTCACGAGTCCCTGCCGCCGAGCATTGACGAACTCGTTCCGTGGCCGGGGACGCGCGCGGTATTCCGCAGACTTCCCGTCGCACCCGACGCTGAGATTTGATGCGCGTCAAGCGCCGCGGGTCTGCAATTCGTTAGTGTGGGAGCCGACCGGGGACAACGGCGAACATGTTCGCGACAGGGGTCAGCCCCGTCTCCCGGACGCGCAAGCTCCCGCAACGATAGAAAGGGACCTATCATGGCGGACCGGATCGAGCTTCCACCGCCGGATGAGATCGGCGGGATGCTGCTGGCGCTCGCGCTCGGGCGCCGTCGGTCGCGGCGGGAGTTCGCCGGCCGAGGGCTCGATTGGACACAAGTCGGTCAACTGTTGTGGGCCGCGCAAGGCGTGACCGATGAGGTCGGTCGATTACGCACCGTGCCGTCGGCCGGCGCGCTTTATCCGCTTGAGCTCGATGCCGCCGTTGCGTCCGGCCTATACCGTTACCGGCCTGCCGACCACACCCTGGTGCAGCGGGCTGCACGCGACGTGCGGCTCGACCTGGCGCGCGCCGCCGTCGGACAGAGCTGGCTGGCCGGCGCGCCCTGCGTGTTTTCCATTTGCGCCGTCCCCTCGCGCACGACCGGACAGTACGGCAATCGGGGAGCGCGCTATGTGCAGATGGAAGCCGGGCACGCAGCGCAAAATCTTCTGCTCGCGGCGGTTTCCTTGGAACTCGACGCTGTGCCGGTCGGTGCGTTCGACGACGAAGAGCTGGCGCGCGTGCTGCTTCTCGCGCCCGGGGAAATACCGCTTTACCTGGTCCCGGTCGGTTGGCCGCGGAGGCCGCGCTGAGCTGTTCGGCCGGCGATCCGACCGACACCGGGCAGGACGTGCGCATCGCCGGCAGCCGCATACGCCATGGCCGCAACGCTCGGCTTTACGAGAATGAGCCTGGCCCAACGCTCGCCGCGGAGATCCCTCGGGAGCCGGGCGCTCCTGTTGAGCCTGCTCTGGCTGGCCGGCTGCGCCGCGTTCGACCGCGACGCCTGGCTCGTGCTGGGCGACATCGGCGCAGGCGCAGGCCCAAGCCGTTTGAAGGAGCTCACGCCGGTGCCCTCGCGCACGCCGGTGACCTACACCGTCTCCGGCCGGGCCGGCGCCGGCGATCTGTACCTGCCCGGCACGGGCAAAGCCGAGGCCGGCATCGTGCTCGTGCCCGGCGCCGTTCCGGATGGCAAGGACGACGAGCGCCTGGTCGCGCTGGCAACGACCTTGGCGCGGGCGCGTTTCGCCGTGCTGACGCCCGACTTGAGCGGGTACCGCGAGCTCAAGGTACGGCCCGCCCACGCCCGCGAGGTGGCCGACGCCTTCTACTACCTGGTAAGTCGGGATGCCCTTGCGCCGCAAGGGCGTGCCGGCATCGGCGCAATCAGCTACGCGGTCGGGCCGGCAGTCCTCGCCGCCATGCAGGACGACATCCGCGAGCGGGTGCGGTTCGTACTCGGCGTCGGAGGCTATTACGATCTACGGGTCGCGATACGCTTCCTCACCACCGGCTACTTCGAGGAGGAGGGAGCGCCGCGCTATCTGCGTCCCGAAGACTACGGACGTCTCGTGTTCGCGCGCACCGCGCTCGACTATCTGAGCCGGGAGAACGATCGGGCGGCGCTCGATGCGATGGTGGAGGCGAAGCTCGAAGACCGCGAAGCCGACGTCTCGGCCCTCGCGGAAGGGCTGGGTCCCGAAGGGCTCGCTGTCTACCGGCTGCTCGTCAACAGCGATCCGCGCGAGACCGCGCGATTGCTCGCCGAGCTGCCGCAACCGCTGATCGCGGCGATCCAGGCGCTCAGCCTGCAGGGCAAGGACTTGAGCGGCTTGTCCGCTCGCCTGATCCTGGTGCATGGCATGAACGACCCGCTGATCCCCTACACCGAGAGTCTGGCGCTGAGCCGGGCGGTCCCTGCATCCCGGGCGCAAGTGTTCGTCATCCGGCGTATCCTGGGACATGTAGACTTGTCTTTTGGCGACGTCTTCTCCGGGGAGTTTTGGGGCCAGCAGCTGCCCGACGCCTGGCGCTTGCTGGGCGCTGTGCGCCTGCTGTTGCGAGAACGGCAACCTGTTAAGAACACGACCAATGCCGATCGGGTGACGTCCGGCACCCGAGTCGGTCTCGAGGAGGAGGGGTGTGCGCATGGATGGGGAGGAGCTGTCGCCCGAACTTGTACGCTCGTATGGAGAAGCGAACGCACGCGCCGTCGACCGCTCTCGCGGGGCGGATGCGCCGCGCCTGCTCCTGCTGACCTCCAGCCTGGGGTCGGGTCACGTCAGGGCCGCGCAAGCGGTTCACGCCGCACTGCTCGACCGGGCGCCGTCGGCAAGCGCGGAGACAGTCGACTTCTGGTCGCTGATGGACGAATGCGTGGCCGAGGCCGGACGCGACACGTACTTGCGCGTGGTGCAGGATCGTTCGGACCTGCACGATCGCCTGTACCGCCTCGACCAGGGGACCTGGCGACACATCTTTCAGAGCAGCAAACCGCTACCTGACGCCGTGGCCGAGGTGATCACACTGTTCTCCTCGATTTTCGAGAGCCGCAACCAGCGGGTACCACGAGACGGCCGATTCGCGTCGGACCGCATGCTGATTCGGCGTCTGCGCGACGCTCTCATCGGCCATACCGCGGCAGCGGCCAATGCCCTGCTGCGCCCGGCCCTGACCGTGTGGGCGTTCACACGCCTGGCGCAGCGGCTGGCGTCGCGGATGCGCGCGTTCCGGCCCGATGTGATCGTCGCCACTCAGATGCTTCCCGCCGCATTGCTTTCGTTCCTGAAGCAGCGCGGCGCGCTGGATACGCCCACGATCGGGGTGTTGACCGATTTCGGTGTGCACGACTTCTGGATCCAGCCGGGAATCGACAGCTACTGCGTGGCCCATGAATCGGTCGCGGTCCCCCCGAACGCTGGGATTGCCGCGGCACGGGTACGGGTCACCGGCATCCCGCTGATGCCTGGATTCCGACAGCCGCCCTCCGTCGAACAGGCCCGGCGGCAGCTCGGGCTGGATCCGGCGGCGCCCGTGGTGCTGATCCCCGGCGGCGGCCTCGGCATCGGCGTCGATGCGGTCGCGGCGCGGCTCGCGAGCGCGTCGCGCGGTTGGCAGATCGCGGTAGTGGCGGGGCGTAACCGCGCGGCACAACAAGCGCTCGCTGCGCTCCAGACGCAGCACCGGGCAAGGTTTCGCGTATGGGACTGGACCGAGCGCATGGAGGTGTTCATGCGCGCCGCCGATGTGGTCGTCGGCAAGCCGGGCGGCCTGACCGTGGCCGAGGCCATGGCCTGCGGCCGGCCCCTGGTCGTGGCTCAAGGGCTGCGCGGCCAGGAGGGGTTCAACATGCGCTTCCTGGAGGCGCACGGCATCGGAGGGCTGGTGCGGGAGCAAGGGCTGGCAGCACACATCGAGTCCCTGGTGTCCGATCCGGCCCGGCTCGCACAGATCCAGCAACGCAGCTCGGAGCTCGGTCGACGCGACGGGGCCGAGCGCATCGCGGACTTGGCGCTCGAGCTGGCGCGATCACCTCTGGCTAAGCGCGCCGCGGCGCATCGATGATGCAGGACCCGGTGCGCAGCCTTGCGCACGGATGCATGAGTCACACGCCACGCGTCCAATGAGCGGGTTTCGCCTGGGACAAGTCGCCGGGATCGAGGTCCACATCGACTGGAGTCTGCTTATCGTCTTCCTCCTGATCAGCGCCAGCCTTGCTCTGGGCTTGTTCCCTGCGTGGCATCCGGATTGGAGCGCTGCGCTCTCGTGGCTGGTTGCGGTCACCGCGGCGGTGCTGTTCTTCGGCTCCGTGCTGATACACGAGCTGTCCCACGCTCTCGTCGGGCGTATGCAGGGAATCGCTATACGGCGCATTACGCTGTTCGTGTTCGGTGGCGTCGCGCAGCTCGAGCGCGAGCCCCATCAGTGGCGCGCCGAACTTTGGATGGCCATCGTCGGCCCCGCGACCAGCCTGGCGCTGGCGCTCTTTTGCCTGCTCGCTGCGGCGGCGTTTGTCAGCGACGTCTCGATCGACATGCAAGATCCGCAACGGGTGTTCGCTGCCCTGGGCGTGCTGCCCACGCTGCTGCTGTGGCTGGGTCAAGTCAATCTCGTTCTTGCACTGTTCAATCTGGTTCCCGGCTTTCCCCTGGACGGCGGCCGTGTGCTGCGTGCCGTCATGTGGGGCCTGACGGGAAACTTGCGCCGGGCGACGCAGCTGGCCTCCGGCGCCGGACAAGGCTTCGCCTGGCTGCTGATCGGCCTGGGCCTGTCCATGATGCTCGGCGCGCGCGTCCCCTTCTTCGGGACCGGGCCGATCGCAGGGCTGTGGCTCGCCTTCATCGGCTGGTTCCTGAACAATGCCGCGCTCGTGAGCTACCGCCAGCTGCTCGTTCGCGAGGCCCTCGAGGACGTGCCCGTGTCGCGCCTCATGCTCACCCGCTTCGCCGTCGTGCCGCCGGACATGACGGTGAACGCACTGGTCGAGGAGCACGTGCTGCGCAGCGACCAGCGCGCGTTCCCGGTGTTGGACAAAGAACAGCTGATCGGCATCGTGTGTTTGCGCGACGTGCGCGCGCTGGACCGGGGGGCGTGGGGCTCCACTTGCGTCCGAGACATCATGACACCCCTGGAGCGCGTGACCTGGCTGAACCCCGGGCAGGACGCTTTCGAGGCGCTGGCCGTCCTCGCGCAGAAGGACGTGAACCAGGTGCCGGTAATCGAGAACGGTCGGGTGCGCGGGCTGGTGCGGCGCGAAGACATCCTCAAGTGGCTATCGCTCTACGGTAAGGGCGACGGCGCGAGGCGGGCGGCTGACGAACGGCATATCACCTGAGCCCAGGTGCAGCTCCGAGATCAAGGACGAATGCGGCGCCTGCACCGGGATCTGATCTCGCCGACGGAAGCCGGGACGCTGCCGGGTCTGTTCGAGCGGCGATGCGAGCGCACTCCTCTAGCCGAGGCATACCGCCAGTACGACGACCGCGCGGCGCGATGGCGCGCCTTCACTTGGAGCGAGATGCACGCGTTGGTGGGACGTTGGCACGCGTGTCTTTCCAGGCTGTCCCTCGACCCCGGCGAGCGCGCTGCAATCCTGTTGCGCAACAGCGTGGAATGGGTGTGCTTCGACCTGGCGGCACAGGCTTTCGGGCTGATTGTCGTCCCCCTCTACACGACGGACAGTCCCGGCAACCTGGCCCACATCCTGCGCGACTCCGGTGCCCGGGTTCTGCTGCTGGACAGTGCTGACCAATGGAGCCGGCTCGCCCCCTTGCGCTCGCAATTCCCCGCGCTCGCGCAGGTGCTGTGCTTGCAGACCGAGCCTCCGCCGCGCCCGGAACCCGGCATCGGCTGGCAGCCCGTCGGACCGTGGCTGGCGGAGGCGAAGGATGAGTTCCAAACCGGTTCGCGCGATCCGACGGCGATCGCGACGGTGATCTACACCTCTGGAACGACCGGCCCTCCGAAGGGCGTGATGTTGTCGCATGCCAGCATCCTGTGGAACGCCGCGGCCGTGCTTGCGCTCGTGCCGTCCTATCGCGAGGACCTGTACCTGTCCTTCCTGCCACTCTCGCATGCCTTCGAGCGCACGGTGGGCTATTACCTCCCCATGATGAGTGCAGGCACGGTTGCGTTCGCACGCTCGGTGCAGGATCTGGGCGAGGACCTGCGCCGGGTGCGCCCGACCGTACTGATATCGGTACCGCGCATCTACGAGCGGGCGTACGCGCGCATCCAGCAGGAGCTCAGCGGCAGATCCAGGCTCGCGCAGAACCTGGTTCGGAAGACGACAGAGCTGGGCTGGAAGCGGTTCGAGTCCGATCAACGTCGCGGTGAGCCCCTGAGCGTCACGCAACGGCTGCTTTGGATTGCATTGCAGGGGCTCGTCGCGCGCCGCATTCTCGGGGGGCTGGGTGGGCGGATACGGGTATGTGTCAGTGGGGGCGCTGCGCTTGCACCCGAGCTTTCGCGCTGGTTTATCGGCATCGGCTTGCCGCTGCTGCAGGGCTACGGGCTCACCGAAGCGGCGCCGGTGGTGACGGCCAACCATCTGGCCGACAATCGACCGGCTTCCGTCGGTATTCCACTGCCGGATGTAGAACTGCGGCTCGGACCGAGCAGCGAAGTGCTGGTGAAGAGCCCGGGCGTGATGCGCGGCTACTGGGGTCACCCGGAGGACACGGCCCGGGCTATCGATGCCGAGGGTTGGCTGCACACCGGCGACCTCGGCGGGCTGGAGGCAGGCCATCTGTACATCACCGGTCGCATCAAGGAGATACTGGTCCTGTCCACCGCGGAGAAGGTGACGCCGACCGACCTCGAGATGGCGATCACGGGCGATTCGTTGTTCGAGCAGGCGATGGTTGTCGGAGAGGGCAAGCCTTACCCGAGTGCGCTGATCGTCGTGAATGCTGCCGTCTGGCAGCAACTGTGCGAAGACCTAGGGCTGGCCTCCGACGATCCCGGTGCGCTGCGTTCGAAGCCGGCCCTCGCCGCCGTTCTCGATCGCATCGCTGCCCGACTGACGTCTTTTCCGTCCTACGCCCAAGTACGACGGGTGTGGCTGATGCGCGACGCGTGGACGATCGAAGCAGGATTGATTACACCGACCATGAAGCTGAAGCGCGAGTCGCTCGCGCAACGCTTCGCCGATCAAATCGAGGCGCTATATCGCGACATCTAGCCCGCGATGTTCTCTTGGAGCACCGGCAACTCATCGCGCGTCAGTGTTTCCCTTTCGAGCCAGCTGGATCACGCGATTCAGGCCCGGCACTCGCCTTCGCGCTGAACAGATCGAGTGCCGGCGTTTCGGCACCATACCGCTCGATGAGGTCGTCGAGCTCGATGAGCTGTGACGTTCGATCCTGCGGGAACAGCAACTCGCCATTGCGCGACCACTGGAGCCCGGTCTTCTCCACCTCAACCCGCACCTCTCCGAGGGTGAGCGGCGCCTTGCGTTGCGGGTCGTTCAGAAACGTTTCGATGACCGTCGACAGCTCCGCGCTGACGCGCACGGGACCTTTCTTCGATGGTCTCATGGCCATGGTGGTGTCGACCTCAGCCGCGGGTTGAGCACAGTGACTAGACCCTCCGGAACTCGTTGTTCTGGCACTTGGGGCACTCGGCGAGATGATTGGGCTGCGCGAGCAGTTGCCGCTCTCCACACTGGGTGCATGCAAACGTGCCGCCGCCCGTCAGTTCGCCCGCCCGGTAGCTACGGTGCTCGAGCCGGCTGCCGAGCTCCCTCAGCCAGTCACCCGTGGCCGTCGCCGCCCCGCCGAGGAATGCCCGGCTCCTTCCCTGCCAAACGGCGAACAGCCCGGCCGCATCTTCCGACAAGGCTTCCCACTTCGGAGCGAGTCTCTCTGCTGCATTGGCGAGATCCTTCTTCACGGCCTCTGTGACCTTGCTCACTGTCTCGCCGCTGTACTCGCCGGCCTGCCGCAGGGTCGCGCTGGCCTTGTCCAGAGCATCTTTGATCGTCTCAGCGCTGATCTTTTCCCGCACGTCCTCAAGTGCCCGCCGCGCCTCTTTGTACATCCTCCGGAACGCGGCGAGTTCTCGCTCTTTCTCCTGCCGGTGGGCGGCAAGCCGCTGCTCGACCTCGGCCTCCGCGGCAAGCCAGTCCGCCTCGGCATCCCCGCCGACGAAGCCGCGGCCTTCCGCGCGCAGATAGGCGGCGGTGGCAATCATGCGTCGCCGTTCTTCCTCAAGTGCCGTGGTCTCGCCCTTACCTCGGGTCCGCATTGTCCCCGATCCCGTCGTGTCCTGTTGCGTGGTTTCCGTGCTCATGGCTGCTCCTGTTGAACGAGGCGATAGGCCGGTGGCTGCGATTTTCTCAGCGATCCCAGCCGCCGGCGGAGTATGCGCTGCGATCTGCGTCGACGAAGAAATCAGCCGCGGTCGATACCGATCGAAGGAAATTACCGACCCGGAGGCAGTTGCGAGTTGATCTGCGTCAAGGACGGCGATTGTGGCAGCGAGATAGTAGCGAGCAACGCGCCCATCTGCTCGGCAGTGGGCGCGACAGCGGGCGCCCTGGAGGTCCTGCCGGCAAGGTTCAACCCGCCCAACCACACGCATCCAAACAAACAGTAAGGCCGTTCCAATGGTTGTCTTCGATTCGCGTGCGATTGTCTTCGATTCCCGTATCGATGCGGCAAGACGGCTCGCGAAGGCGCTCGACCGCTACCGCAGCCGCATTCCACTGGTGCTCGCGATCCCACGCGGCGCTGTGCCAATGGGACGGGTGATCGCCGACGAGCTGGGCGGCGAACTCGACGTGGTGCTCGTGCGTAAGCTGCGCTCGCCGTTCAGCCCGGAATTCGCGGTGGGTTCAATCGACGAAACGGGCTGGGCATACATCGCTCCGCATGCGGCGAGCGCCGGTGCGGACGAGAAGTACCTCGCCCGCGAAAAGGCGGACCAGATGGAAACGCTTCGCAAGCGCCGCGCCCAGTACACCCCGAAGCGCGCCCCGATCGATCCCCGCGGGCGTATCGCGATCGTGGTCGACGACGGCCTCGCCACGGGATCGACCATGATTGCGGCCTTGCACGCCGCACGCTCGAAGGAGCCCGAGCGGCTCGTCTGCGCGGTGCCGGTGGCGGCGGCCGATAGCCTCGAGCGCGTAAGGCCATACGCTGACGAAGTTGTGTGTCTCGAAACGCCTCAGGATTTCTTCGCAGTCGGGCAGTTCTATCGCGACTTTCCTCAGGTCGAAGATGAAGAGGTGGTCGCGCTGCTTGCGACAGCGCCGGAGCCGGCTGAAGGCAAGCCGTGATGAAGATCCGCGTTGAATGCTACGCTGGCTATCGGAACGAGGAGGAGCCGCGCGCCTTCACGCTCGGGCAACGCCGCTTCGAGGTGGTGGAAGTGCTGGATCGCTGGCTCGATCCACTGCACCGCTACTTCAAGGTGCAGGCCGAAGACGGACGCAAGTTCATCCTGTGCCATGACACGGCTTCCGGGGACTGGGAGCTGGCAGGCCTCGTGGGCCCCGAGCGCAGCGCGGCAGGCGACGGAGAGACTCGACATTGAATCGCGGCGGCATAGCTCAGATCCCCGCCGGTGGCCGGCCGCCCGGATCCTGGACGTCGGTGTTTCGTGCACCCGCGAGTCGGATCAGCGTACGGGCGAGCAACGGCGCGATCGGAACCACTTGGACACGCGGGTCCCGGGACGTGCGGATGCTGTCCGTCGTGACGATCCGGCGCACGGATGCGGCGCAAATGCGTTCCAATGCCCCCGGTGCCATGACGGCATGTACGAACAGCGCATGGATCTGCTTGGCGCCCGCCTGCAGCAGCGCCTGCGCGGCGCCTACAATGGTGCCGCCCGTGCTCGCCATGTCGTCGACGATCAGGCACGTGCTCCCGCCTACCTCACCCAGCACTTGCAGAGCAGCCGCGATGTCCGGACCAGCGCGGCTCTTCGCCACCGCGGCCAATGGCGACCCCAGCGCAGCCGCGTAGCGCTGAGCGCGCTTCAACCCGCCAGCGTCGGGAGCGACGATGACCAGATCGGCAACCTCCCAGCCCCGAAGGACCGGCAGCACCGACTCGTCCGCCTGCACATGGATCACGGGCACGTCGAACGCGCTCTCGAGCGCCGGGGAGTGCAGTTCGAGCGCAACGATGCGGTCCACACCGGCCAAGCTGAGCAGCCTGGCCGCCAGGCGCGCCGAGCGCGGCTCGCCGCCGCTCTTCCGTACGTCCTGCCGAGCGTAGCCAAAATAGGGCACGACCGCGGTAACCCGGGCGGCATCCGCACTGCGGGCCGCGTCCGCGAGGAGGGCGAGCGTCATGAGCCGCTCGTTGGTCGGCGCGGACGTCGGCTGGATGATGTACAGGTCACGGTCCGCGACCTCGCCCTCGATCCGTATGCGGGTCTCACCATCGGCGAAGGCGCCGATGGTGGCGGGGATCAGGCTCGCACTGCACAGCCGGGCGATTTCATAGGCAAGGTCGGGGTTCGCGTCGCCAGCCAGGACGGCCATTTCGGCACGCTGCAACATCGAGGCCCCGCCAATGGCGCTTGCCGGGCGCCGATTGCCAACGTTGCTCATGTTCCCAAGTCCCCCGAGGACGGCACTCGCGACTTGGTGTTTGACCGGTATCCAGCGGGCGATGGACTCCCGGAGTCGGCCCTGATGGCTTCCCTCAAGTCAACGAAGTTTCGTGTGCTTGTCACTGCCAGAAGGATCTCGCGGAGGAATACGACGAGGCCACCGATGAAGGCCAGCATTGCTGCAGCTGCTCGGTCAACATACTATCTTACGCTGGATTCTGCGGTGACCCCGCTCCAGGACTTGATGCATCGCATTCATGGGCCTCCGAATTCGGGAAAAGCGGAGTCCGTGATCGGTTACCCGGCGTCAACATGCTCCCTCTCCCCGGACCCTATTGACTGACGTCGAGCCCGGTTGTGGTTTGAGTCGGCTATGAGCAGGAACAGCCCGGGCCCGCGCCGCCTACAATCGCTGCCTCCCCCTCAGATCTCGAGACCGCCATGGCGCTGCTGATCATCTTCCTCCTCGTCCTGCTGAACGGCGCCTTTGCCATGTCAGAGATGGCCGTGATCGCCTCGCGGCGCGCGCGCCTACGAGAGCAAATGCGGCGGGGCGACCGCAGCGCCGCGATCGCCTTCGAGCTGCATAATGCTCCGAACACGCTCTTATCGACCACACAGATCGGCATCACTCTGGTGGGTGTGCTGCTCGGCGCGGTGGGCGAGCGGGCGCTCGCCGCCGACGTCGCCGCCTTGCTCGCGCACGTGCCGGCCCTGGCCGGTTACAGCGACCCGCTCGCGCTCGGCCTTGTCGTCATCGCCATTACTTACCTCTCGCTCCTCGCGGGTGAGTTGGTCCCCAAGCGCCTCGCACTCTATCACCCTGAGGCTATCGCACGTGCCATCGCCCGCCCGATGCGCCTCCTGTCGCGGCTGACCTATCCGGCAGTGAAGCTGCTCAGCGTTTCGGTCGATCTGTCGCTGAAGCTATTGCGGGCTCGCCCACCGAGCGAGCCCACCATCACCGAGGAAGAGATCAAATCCATGATCGAGGAAGGAACACGCGCGGGCGTTCTGCTCAAGGCCGAGCAGGACTTGCTCACCAACGTCATCCGCTTCGCGGACCGCAGCATCTCCTTGCTCATGACGCCACGCAACGAGATCGTGTGGCTCGACCTCAATGATCCGGTCGAGGTCAACAAGCGCAAGATGGCGGAGAGCCCGCACGGGCGGTTTCCGGTGGCCCGGGAAAGCCTCGACGACGTTCTCGGGCTGGTGCAGTCGAAGGACCTGCTCACGCAGATCCTATCCGGTCAGCAGTTCGATATCCAATCTGTCATGCGGCCGGCACCGTATGTGCCGGATAGCGCCTCCCCCTTGGCGGTTCTGGAGATGTTTCGAACAACGCCGGAGCACATGGCGCTGGTGGTGGACGAGTATGGAGAGCTGAGGGGGACGGTAACCCTGACCGGGATCCTCGAGGCCATCGTCGGCGCCCTACCTGTGCGTGGGGAGGTGCCCGAGCCCAAGATCGTGCGTCGCGAGGACGGCTCCTGGCTGATCGACGGGATGCTGTCGGTGGAGGAATTCAAAGAGTTGCTCAGCATCGCGCAACTGCCGGAGGAGGAGGGATCGATCTATGAGACGCTCGCCGGCTTCGTGCTGCAGCGGCTTGGCCGAGTTCCACAGATCGGGGATCATTTCGAATGGAATGAGCTGCGGTTTGAGATCGTCGACATGGACGGCAACCGCATCGACCGCGTGCTGGTCGGCCGGCGGCCGCAGCAGCCAAAGGCCGCAAGTTCGGAGCCGTCTTAGCGGCGGTGCCCAACTCACGCCTTGCGTGCCGGCGGAGCAGTCAGATGCCGGACAAACCATTCGGCCGCAAGTCGCGCCACCTCCTCGAGGGCTCCAGGCTCTTCGAAGAGGTGCGTCGCTCCGCGCACGATCTTCAACTCGCGATCACAGTGCACCAGGGCGTCCCGCGCCTGCTCGTTCAACTCGATCACCCCGTAATCGTGGCCACCGACGATCAACAGCGTCGGGGTTCTCACCTTCGCGAGCAGCCGCTCGCCCGTGAGGTCGGGGCGACCGCCTCTCGACACGACCGCACGCACCCGGTCCGGCAACGCCGCGGCCACGCGCAGGGCGGAAGCCGCGCCCGTGCTCGCGCCGAAAAGCCCCACCGACAGCGCGCTTGTCGATGCGTGACTGCCCACGAATTCGACAGCGCCAGCGAGGCGCTCGGTGAGCAGATCGATGTCGAAGCGCGTCTGGTAGTCCTGGTCTTCTTCCGGCGTCAGCAGGTCGAGAAGCAAGGTCGCCACGCCGTGGCTGCGCAGCTCCCTGGCCACGAATTGGTTGCGCGGCGAGTGCCGCCCCGACCCGCTGCCATGCGAGAAAACGACGACCCCGGATGGCGCGTCGGGGAGCTCGAGCACGCCCTCGAGCGTCACGCGGCCGCTGGGGATCGAGACTTCGGTCTGGCTCATCGTGCCTCCCTATCACCACAGCGCACGGGTTGTTTGCCTCAGACATGCATCGTTTCGCCAGCCGAGACTTGCCGGCGTTTGCCCGGTCTTGCGACACGCGCACGGCAGGATAACTGTTGCCAGGCGCGGGGTTATTGACCCGGATCAACCTCGGTTTGCCGGAGGTCCCGCGCCCCATGTGAACGCCGACTGGGTCCTTCTCGAGCCCGTCGACGAGCGTCACCGCCCGACGCCGCCGGGCGTCCCGTCGCACACCGTGCTTCTCACCAACCTCGCCAACCGGGTTCAGCCCCTGATACGCTACGACCTGGGTGACAGCGTTACGCTGCTCGACCGTCCCTGCCAGTGCCCCGTGAAGTTCCATGAACGAAAGACCCCGCGAACAGATCCATGAACAGGTGATCGGAATCCTACGGCGGCTGCTGCCCGGCGCGGATACGTCGGCGCTCCCGCGGGGCGCGAGCCTGCGCAGGGCGCTCGCGGCCGACTCCATGGACATCCTCAACTTCGTCACGGCGCTGCATGACGAGCTGGGCGTCGACGTCCCCGAACGAGATTATCCGCTGCTCGACACACTCCAGGGATGTGTCGACTATATCGCTGCAGCGACCGCCGCTCCCGGCAAGAACTGACCTGCACCTTGATCCCGCAGCGCTCCCGGACAGGCCGGAAATGGCCGTTTATCCTGCACACCTGATCCACGAGCACCGTCTGGTCGACGGCCGAACGGTGACGATCCGCCCGATCCGGCCGGACGACGGGACCCGCGAGAAGGACTTTCTCACCGCGCTGTCCGGAGAGAGCAGGTATCTGCGCTTTCAACGATGGGTGGCCGCACCCTCCGACGACTTGATCCACTTCCTTACCGACGTCGACTTCGAGCGCCATCTGGCCCTGGTATGCACAGCCCCGCGCGATCACGACGAGGAACTGGTGGGTGAGGCGCGGTACGTGGCGAATCCGAACGGCAAGAGCTGCGAGTTCAGCATCGTGATCGCCGACTCCTGGCAGAAGAGCGGTATCGCGGGGCTGCTCATGGATGCGTTGATCCGAGCGGCGCGCGAGCGTGGGTTGACGCACATGGAAGGACTGGTGTTGAGCAGCAACGTCGCCATGCTGCGCTTCGCTCATGCTCTGGGATTCGAGGTGAGCGCGGTGCCCGAGGACCGTACGACGATGCGGATCGTGAAGAGGCTGTGATACGGGCCTCAACGCAAGTAGGCCTCCACCACATAGCGGCGCATCATGCGGTGGCTGTTGAAGGAGACGGCGTTCTTTGCGATCGCCGATTTCATCAGACCTACCCAACCCGGCCGATCTTCGTGGAAGCACCGCAGTACAGCCTGCTCGAGCTTGTCGTAGAGCGCCCGTGCGTGGGTTTCGGGCGACTGCGACGGCGCGCCGATAGCCCAACCGGTCACGCCTTCGATGCACGCCTCCGCCCACCAGCCGTCCAGCACGCTCAGTTGCGGAACGCCGTTGAAGGCCGCCTTCATCCCGCTGGTGCCCGATGCTTCCAGCGGTGGCAGCGGCGTGTTGAGCCACACGTCCACGCCGGCGATGATGGTCGCTGCGGACTGTATGTCGTAGTTGGGAACGAAGGCCACGGGGATGACGCCTTTCAGCGCGCGGGCGTGATCGTGGAGTAGCTTGATCATCTCCTTGCCCGCCGCGTCCCGAGGATGGGCTTTGCCGGCCAGGACGATCTGGAACGGGTAGCGCTGCGCGATGCTGCGCAGCCGCGCCAGATCCGCGAACAGCAGGTCCGGGCGCTTGTAAGCCGTCATGCGGCGTGCGTAACCGAGGATCGGCAAGTCGCGCTGCAGCGTGACGTTCGCGCTTCGCTTCACGACGTCGATCAGCCGGTCTTTCGCGTCCAGATGCGCACTTTCGATCTCCGCGTCGGCGATGGTGTCCGCGCGGATCAGCAGTTCGGGCTCGTAGGCCCAGCCGGGCAGATACCGGTCGAACAGCTTGGCGAAACTGGGGGAGGTCCAGGTGAAGGGGTGCACGCCGTTGGTGATGCTGTGCAGCTGGAAGCCCGGGAAGAGCTGCCTGGAAACCTCCACGTGCCGCTTCGCCACCCCGTTCACGTAATCGCTGAGATTGAGCGCCAGCAGCGTCATGTTCAGCGCTTGGTCGCCCGCCGTGGCCTTGAGCGTCGGAAGCTCGACGATCTCGCCCAGGATGTGACGCACCAGCTCGTAGGGGAACTTGTCTTGGCCGGCTTCGACCGGCGTGTGCGTGGTGAAGTTGCAGAGCCGGCGAACCCGGTGCAGGTCATACGGGGACTCGCCTGGCCTGAGATCGTTCCGGCTGTAGCGGTTCTCGCGCAGCAGCTCCAGCGCGAGCAGCGCAGCGTGGCCCTCGTTCATGTGGTACTGGTTGATGTCGAACTCGAGCGCCCGCAGCATGCGCGTGCCCGCGATCCCGAGGACGGCTTCCTGCTTCAAACGATAGGCCTGATCGCCGCCGTACAGGAAGTGGGTGATGCCCCGGTCCTGGGGGTGGTTCACGGGCAGATCGGTGTCGAGGAGGATCACGGGCGCCTTGCCGCCCGTCGCGCTGGCAACGACGAAGAGCCAGGCGAATACCCAGACGTCCCGGCCTTCGAGCGAGACCGCCACGGCGGCCTTGAGCGGAACGCAGTGCGCGGCAGGGTCCCAGCGGTCCTCGCGCTCGACCTGGCGTCCTTGCGCATCGATCTCCTGCTGGAAGTAGCCGGCCCGGCTGACCAGGGTGACACCGACCAGGGGCAGCTCGAGATCCGCGGCCGTGCGCATCACATCGCCAGCGAGCACGCCCAGACCCCCGGCGTACGTGGGGATGTCGCTGCGCAACGCGATCTCCATCGAGAAATAGGCGGTGCGCGGCTCGTGCACGAAATCATCGAGCAAATTGGCCCCGTTCAGCATTTCGGTTCGGCGCCCTCGGCCGCGGGGAGGTGACTGGGGATCGGCCAGGCTCGGTGGCCCTCTAGTACTTGTGCTTGCCCACGCTGACGCGCCTGGCCTGGGGGCCCTCGGCTCCGCTCTCTTCGATGAACTGCACCGTCGTGCCGAGCTCGAGCTCCTCGAACGCGGGATGCACCACATTCTCCCGGCTGAAGTACAGCTCACGCCCGTCGCTGGCGGTGATGAAGCCGTACCCCTCTTCGGGAAACAGCCGTGCAATCTGCCCGTGCTGGGGCGTCTGGTGAACCTTCACGTCGCCGCGCTGCAGGCGCACCCCCTCTTCCAGCTGCCGCTTCACCGAATCGAACGCGTCGCGCAATGCAACATAGACGTCCTCGTCATGGTCGCGGTTGGCGACGATCTCTTTCCCCGGCACGCGCACGTCGATGCGCACGCGAAACTGACGCCCTTGGTGGTGATGCAGCCCCAGCTCCTCCACCGTCACGCGGCAGCTGGTGATGTGCGGATGGAACTCCTCGAGCTTCGCCGCCTTGTCCCGGATGTGCGTCTCGAGAGCCTCGGAGTGGCGCACATCGCGTATCGTGATCTGTAGGGGAACTTGCATCCTGGACCTCCTCTGAGACTCGCGTAGGCAAGCAAAACTACGGGGCGGCGGCGACCGCGGGTTGATCTGCGTCAATAACCGCCCCTCTCCCGGCCGACGCCGCAAGGTTACGCCTGCCCGGCAAAAAGATCACGCCCGAGGAATCAGCCTGCCCGGCGACGTTTACACCGGTGTTGACGGAGATCAACCGCCGCGCGGGCTTTCCATGATTCGATTGTTTCGCGGCCGCGGCGACAGTTCGGCCGCTCAATGCCGCAACCGCGACCTTCCTGATCAACGCCACAGGACACAGATAATGCCTACCCCAAAGCAACCGGAACCCGCCGAGTCGCCCGACATCGAAGTGCAGCAGTCCAACGTGCGTTCTCCTGCAAAGCAAGAGCAGCTCAAACGGCTGATCAAGCAACATCCTCAGCGCGAAATCCCGCTGGTGGAAAGCATCGAGCCGGCCGAGGCGCCACCGAAGGAGTGATCGGCCCGCACGCGGGCGGTCCGCCCGCGTGCTGATGGGTTCGTTCCCCGTCTTTGACCGCCATGCACGACCCAGCGGCACTGGATATCGCCCAAGCCCGAGTCGCGGCCGAGCGTCTGTTGGAGGGCCTCGACTTGCGCGCCTTCGTGTTCACCGTGGAACCGAAGGAAGAGGGCTGGCAGCTCAGCGTCGAGTGTGCGAGCGGCGCAGAGTGGCAGACCATATCCTTGCACGTCGATCTTAAGGAGCTGCGCGCCAGCCTGCACGACTCTGGAACCCGCGAGCGGCTCCGCGAGCGCTGGAGCGAGCGACTGCGCGGCTGCGAAAGAGGAGGCTTGGCCTCGTAGCAGGATGTACGTCAGCAAACCTCGTCCTGCGCATGAACGTTGACGTCACGCCCCTTTCGGCGCCCGCCGTGGGCACGCTCCCGCTCGAGATCGTCGAGCGCAAAGGCGTGGGTCATCCAGACACGATCTGCGACGCATTGGCGGAAAATCTCTCGATCGCCTTGTCGCGGTTCTACCTCGAGCACTTCGGCGCGATCTTGCACCACAACGTCGACAAGGGCCTGCTGTGGGCCGGGGTGGCGCGACCGGCATTCGGCGCCGGCGACATCCTGGAGCCGATGGAGATATACATCACCGGTCGGGCGACGGGCGAGTTCCACGGGCTGAAGGCACCGCTCGAGGAACTCGCCGTCGAAGCCAGCCGGGCATGGCTGCGCAGCAACATCCGTTTTCTCGATCCCGAGCGGCACGTGCGCATTGTGCCGCGCATCCGGCCCACCTCGCCCGACCTGGCGGCGCTGTATCTGCGCCAGCACGCGGCGGGAGTTCCACTCGCCAACGACACCTCCTTCGGCGTCGGTTTCGCGCCTCTAAGCGAGCTGGAGCGGATCGTTCTACAGGTCGAAAGGCGGCTCAACGCGCAGGAAGCGAAGCAGGCGCACCCCGAGATCGGTGAAGACATCAAGGTGATGGGGGCGCGGCGCGGTGGCGAGATCGCCTTGACCGTGGCCTGCGCCCTGGTAGGCCGCCACGTCGCCGACATGGCCGACTACCGAGCGAAGCGGGAGGCGGTGCGCCGCCTTGCGCTCGACATCGCCGCCTCGATATCCCACTCCCCCATCGACGTCCAGGTGAATGCGGCCGATGGCGACACGCTCGACAGTGTGTACCTCACGGTCACGGGGCTTTCGGCCGAATCGGGCGATGATGGTCAGGTCGGGCGGGGCAATCGCGTGAACGGTCTGATCACCCCCTATCGGCCGATGACCCTGGAAGCCGCAGCGGGCAAGAACCCGGTGACGCACGTCGGCAAGCTCTACAACGTGATCGCGAACCGCGTCGCCGGCGAGGTGGTCGCCCGGGTGCCGGAGGTAGAAGAGTCGCACTGCTTCCTCCTCAGCCGGATCGGCCGGCCGATCGACGAACCGCAGGTCTTCGAGGTGAGGGTGAGGCTCGCCGAGCCGGCTGCGCTCGATTCGGTTCGAGCGACGATCGCGGAGCTGGCGCGCGCCGAGCTTTCTCGGATCGGCTCGCTGTGGCGCGAGGCAATCGAGGGGGCACTGCAGGTATGGTGACGATGAGCAGGGCCGTTGCCCGCTACTTCTCGGCGCGCACACGGAAGCGTGGTCAGAACCGGCCGATCGGCCACTTGATTCAGCTCAGACTCCGGTGCGGTCAAGCACAACGATGCTGCTGCCCCGGTGCGGCAGGCCGGGTCGATTCCCGGATCGGACCGCCGGCAGCCACGAACTGTCTTCGGAAGGACTGATCTGCGTCAAACCTGACGACCGTGAACCGCCGTACCCTCCGTCACGTTTCGACTCAGGAAAGACTATGCCCGATCACGTCCCGCAGGTCGGTGCGCCCGATCCAGAGCTGAAGACCTCGCCCATCCTCGACGAGGAGCAAGAGCCATCGCTCGACCTCGAGCTGGAGGCTGGGGCCTGCTACTTCAACAGCGTGGCCTACCCCATCGGCCAGTATCTGTGCAGCGGCAGCGAGTTGCTGCACTGTGAGGAGCGCGGGGTGTGGGTGCGCAAAGGGGAACTGCGCCCCGAATAGCCACGGCACGCGGCACCGGAGGGGAGTACGTAAGAGATCATGCAAATTGGCGACATCTGCACGCGAAACGTGGTGCACTGCAACCGAAAAACAACGGCGCTGGAGCTCGCTCAGATGATGCGCAGCTCCCACGTGGGGGATGTAGTAGTAGTCGACGAGCCCGATGGTGAACGCATTCCGGTCGGAATCGTGACCGACCGGGATCTGGTAGTGCAGGTCATGGCTCTCGAAGCCGATCCGACCACGGTTACCGCCGGCGACTTGATAAGCGGCGCGCTGAAGACCGCTGGAGAGGCGAACACCGTGTACGAAATCGCCGAGCTGATGCGCTCCAAGGGCGTGCGGCGCGTACCGGTGGTCAACGAGCACGGCGGGCTGGTGGGCATCGTGGCCCTGGACGACTTGCTCAAGGTCATTGGAGAGGAGCTGACCTTGCTCGGCCGGGTCTTCGCACGCGAGCAAATGCAGGAGCACCAGTCCCGCCGCTGAGGAGCCCTTCGGCGACCCGACGACACTCACACCGAAGGAGAACCATCCTGCCTCTTCCCGTCGAAGCCGAGAGCCGCGTCAGCGAGGAGCTGGCGGCCGTCCTCGAATCCATGGTCAGCAATCCCGACATCGTCGACCGCGTCACGCTGGGGTTCGTGCGCGACAAACTGAAGCAGTCGCTGCTTGCTCAGGGCATCGAGCCCGACCAGCGGGAATTCGGCAGCGAACAGTCGCTCTATGCGGAAGTCGAGAACCTCATCCAAGAGTACGGCGAGGACGCCGCGGCGATCGACTTCGCAGCGGTAAAGGCGAGTGACGAGCTGTCCGATGTGCTCGAGGCGCTCGTCGACGAGCGCGAAGAGGCTAGCCCTCTCACCCTCGGCAGCGCGCGCACAGCGATGGCCGGCGGCTGGCTGGCGCGCCTGACTGGCGAGGGAGTCATCGACACCGACGAGGAGCAGAGCCTGATCGCGGAAATCGACGCCCTGATCGAGCGCTACGGGGTCGAAACCCTCGCCGAGGACGTGCTGCGATTCGAATGAACGAGGCGCTCGACATCTGCCGGGGCTCTAGGTTGCTCCTGCAACCGCTTGGAGCGCGCCAGCCAGCCCTTCTACCACGCGCGCCATCTCCCCATAGCGCAGCTTCTCGGGCGTATCCAGCGGGCTGTGGTAATAGGGATAGCGATAGAACGCCGTGTCGGTGATCATCACGCCGGGATAGCCTGCGCGCCAGAAAGAAAGCTGGTCGCTCCAGGACACCCCCGGGACGATCGCCGGGGTCGCCAGGGATTCGCACGGAAAATCCGAGTGCGCCTTGAACGCGGACACGGCCTCGCGCAACGCTCGCCGTGAGCGCAAGTTGGACACGAAGGCGACGAAGTTGCCTCGATCCGGGTAGAACAGGCGAAACAGCGGCGGGTAGCCCTGGCTGCCCGCGGCATCGCTGTAGCAGCCCAGCATCTCCAGCGACAGCATGAGGCGGATGTCGTCGCCGCGCGCGCGCGCCGCGTCCGCATACACCTTGCTCCCCATCTCGCCGAAGTAGAAGAACGGCGGTTCCTCGTTCACGAAAGCGACGAGCTTCAGGGTGCGCGCCGGCTGCAGACCGCGCAGCAACGCAGCGATTTCGATCAGCGCGGCGACGCCGCTGGCATTGTCGTCGGCGCCCGGGCTGCCGCGTACCGAGTCGTAGTGCGCACCGGCCAGCACGATCTCGTTCGGAAGGCGCACGCCCGGAATCGTGATCTCGAGGTTCGCGCAGGAGAGCCCGTGGGTGCGGTACGGCTGGGCCGCGACAGCGTAGCCCAGCGCCTGCCACTGCTCGCGGATGTACCGGGCGGCGGCATCCAGCGCAGCCGGCCGCCAGACGTTGCGCTCGCCGATCTCGCCCGCGAGCCGCTGCACGTGGCCGCGCAAGTTATCGGCAGAGCCGTCGTGTTCCATCCCGCCGCGCTCGGGTCGGCCGTTGCTCTGTGCTATTCGGCCGTGGCGTAATCGGCCCGGTACATGCTCGCCCGGATCGCGGCGCCGAGGTCCGGTGGCTGCGGGCGTGTGGCCAGGCCGTGTTTGTAGGCCACGCGCGCCACGGTCGTGGCGACGGCGGCGGCCACCTCGCGCATCCTGGTAGCAGGGGGAAACACGCGTCCCGCGTCGAGGTCGTCGTCGAAGACCTGGTCGGCCAGCGCATCGGCGGCCGCCAGCAGCATGGTGTCGGTCACGCGCGTCGCACCGGCGGCGAGCACGCCCAGGCCCAACCCCGGAAAGATGAAGGAGTTGTTGGCCTGACCGGTGGCGCGGCTGCGCCCCTCCACCGTGACCGGCGCGAACGGACTGCCGCTCGCGAAGATCGCGCGTCCGCGTGTGGCAGCGTAGGCCTGCTGCGCCGTGCACTCGGCCTTGGACGTCGGGTTGGACAGGGCGAAGATCACCGGCCGCTGGTTGTTGCCGACCATGGCGGCCAGCACCGGTTCGGTGAAGGCGCCGGGCGCTCCGCTCGCGCCGATCAGCACCGTGGGTCGAATCACCTCCACCGCCGCCAGCAGATCCGCGATCGGCGCGTGCGCCTGCGCGAAGGGCTGCTTGTGCGCAGCCAGCCCGGCGCGACCCGCGACCACCAGACCGCGCGAATCCATGAACCAGCAGCGCGCCCGGGCGTCGGCTTGCGTCAGCCCCGCCTGCGTCATCGCCGCCACTGCGAGCGTGGCGATACCGGTGTTGGCTCCGCCGGCTCCGAAGAACAGCAGGCGCTCGTCGGCGAGCCGCCTCCCGGTCAGACGCTGCGCCGCGCGCAGGCCGGCGAGAGCCATCGCCCCCGTGCCCTGGATATCGTCGTTGAACGCGCAGATGCGATCGCGGTAGCGGGCCAGCAGCCTGAAGGCGTTCACGTTGGCGAAGTCTTCGAACTGCAGCAGCACGCCGGGGAAGACTTCTTGCGCGGCAACGATGAACTCCTCGATCAGCGCGTCGTACTGCGCCTGCGCGAGCCGCGGCTGCCGCAGGCCGAGATAGAAGGGGTCATCGCGCACCGGCTCTGTGTCGGTGCCCACGTCGAGCGTCACCGGCAGGCACAGCGCCGGGTCCACGCCGGCGCAGGCGGTGTAGAGCGCAAGCTTGCCGATCGGGATCCCCATGCCGTTTGCCCCGAGATCCCCGAGCCCGAGGACGCGGCTGCCGTCGGTGACGACGATGACGGCGACCTTACGCCCGGGCCATCGGCGCAGCACTTCGCGCATGCATCCACGCTCCCGCGGAGTGACGTACAGCCCGCGCGGCCGCAGCCAGATGCGGCTCCAGTCCGAACAAGCCTGGCCCACGGTGGGCGTGTACACCAGCGGTAGCAGTTCCTCGAGGTTGTCGATCAGCGCACGAAAGAACAGCGTCTCGTTGTCGTCCCGCAGGGCGGCGAGGTAGACGAACTTCTCGATGGGCGAGGGCTTGGCGCGCAGGTTGGCGAGCACGCGGGCGACCTGCTCGCCGATCGTCTCGGCGCGCGCCGGCAGCAAGCCGGTCACCTCCAACCGCTCGCGCTCCTCGAGGGAAAAGGCCGTGCCTTTGTTCGCGAGCGGATCGCGCAGGACCTCGATGCCCGTCATGGCTGCTTCCTCCTGCCGGCTATCGTGCATCATACCGGCAAGGGCGCCGCAGGCTGCGCCCCATGGCAACGACGCGTGGGACTTCAGTTCGTGTGGATCGGCGCCGGCAGGAAGAACGCGTCGGCGAAACAGGCGTCCTCGTCGAGTCCCTGCCCGAGGAAGGCGGGGCGCGCCGCCTCCACCATCTTCATCGAGCCGCAAGTGTAGACTTCGAAGCCGGCCAGATCGGGGAAGTCGTGCAGGATCGCCTCGTGCACCAGGCCGGTGCGGCCGTGCCAGTCGTCCTCGGGTTGCGCTTCGGACAGCACCGGCACGAAGTGGAAGTTGGCATGCTCGCACTCCCACTGCTCGGGCAGCTCGTGCATGTACAGATCGTCGCGGCGGCGTACCCCCCAATACAGGAACATCCGGCGCTTGAGGCCGGCCCGGAACGCGTACTCGAGCATGCTCTTCACGGGCGCGAATCCAGTGGCGCCGGCCACGAGGATCAGCGGCCGGTCGCTGTCGTGCAGCGCGAACTGGCCGAGCGGGCCCTCGATGCGCAGCCGGTCGCCCTCGCGCATTGCGGTGAACACGTGCGTGGTGAACCGGCCGCCGGGAATCAGCCGCACGTGCATCTCGATGCGATCGCTGTCGTCCGGCGCGGTGGCAAAGGAGAAGGCGCGGCGCGCCCCGTCCTCGAGCACGACGTTGAAGTACTGCCCCGCCCGATAGCGCATGCGCTCGCCGGGCGGCAGCGCGAGATCCAGGATCATCACTGCCTCGGACACGCGGTGCATACCCCGCACCGTCACCTCCAGCTCCTTCAAGGGAAAGTCGCGGGCGGCGCCGGCCTCCTCGTACTCGATCTCGATCTCGGTGAGCGGCGTGGCGCAGCAGAACAGCGCCTTGCCCGCCGCGCGCTCGGCGTCGCTCAGCGCGCTCTTCTGGTGAGGCGCGTGCTCGACTTTGCCGTACAGGACGGTGCCCTTGCACAGCCCGCAGCCGCCATTGCGGCACTCGAAAGGCATCGGGATGCCGGCGCGCAGCCCTGCCTCGAGAATGGTTTCGTCGGGGCGCACCAGGATCTCGCAATCGCCCGGATGCACGATGGCGCGCAACCCTTCTCGGCCCACGCGCTTGGGCGGCGACCACGGCAACAGCACGAACAGGAGCGTGACGCCGCTCAGGAGCATCCACACGCCGCCGACGGACCACGCATACATGAGCGGGAAGGTCGCCAGGTAGAACCAGTCGAACGCAAGGCGCCCCGGTACCGCGCTCAGGTCCGCCGGCGCATCGCTGACGACGGGTACGATCAACGACAGCATGAGCAGCGTCAAGGTGAGCGGCGCCCAGATCCTACGCGGCGGGGTGGTCGCCGCCTTGGGCACGCGCTGGATGTGCACGAACAGCAGCAGCAGCAATGCCAGCGGCACCCCGATGTGGATGAACGAGAGCAGCGAGAACAGCCGGTCGTTGACGCTCGTCTGATAGATGAAGTTGCGCGTGAGCGCGCCGTTGAAGATCGGCAGCCAGTCCAGGTACTCGGCGCTGCCCACCACCACGAACTGCGCCAGCCGGTCCCAGGGCAGCATGAAACCGTTGATGCCCGACACGTACACCAGCCACAGCACCGCGACGCCGCTCACCCACGAGAACCAGCGGAAACCGCGGTAGCGGTCGAAGCAGAAGTGGCGCAGCAAGTGCAGCAGCATGGTCAACACCATCGCGTCCGACGCGTAACGGTGCACGCTGCGCAGCACTCCGCCCAACCACCATTGGCCCTGGGTGATCTGCTCGACCGAAGCGTAGGCCGCGCTGACCCCAGTGTCGAAGAACGCGTACAGGTACAACCCGCTGGCGGCGACCACCCAGAACAGGAAGAAGCTGATCTCGCCCAGGTGGTAGAACGGGTTCAACCGGTCGCCGAAGGCGGCGTTGAAGCCCCGCTCCACCTGCAGGAAAAGCACCCGGCCGGCGCGTTGGATCAGCACGGTTGCGTCAGCGCCGGATGGTTCGCGGCCCACAGCGCCGGCCAAGCCAGAGGGTGCGCAATTGCATGACTGCTCCTTCGAAAATGAGGTCAGGTGCGCCCGGCCCCGGGCTATGCTGGGCTGCTGGCAGTCCGAGGTCCACCCTGCGCGCGTGTCAGCGGCTTATCCGGATCTCGAAGTAACCGGCCGGATCGTAGCGGGTGCTGTAGCGCCAGCCCTCGCGCGTGAGCCAGTGATACAGCGGATGCGGCTCGCGATGGATCATCACGGTCAGCGTTTCGCCGGCCGGCAGTTTCTCCAGCGCGGCGACGATGCGCTCGAACGGCTCCGGCGGCTCGAGCCAGCGCACGTCGAGCGGTTCGCGATCGTTCATGCGGCCAGTCTCATGCTAGTGCGCCCCTGAGTGGGCCACACGGCGCGCGCAACCACCACCAGGAACAACACCCCGCCGACGATCGCGATCAGGCCGCCCAGACCCATGAGCCCCATGCCCGCCACCTGCTGCAGACCGGTCAACACCTGGTCGGCGCCCGCAACCTTGCGCTGCACGCCGTAGCCGCCGGACCACACCAGGCCGCCGATGTGCATGAGCTGGCCGGTGCCGTAGATCACCGGTTGCCACACCGCCAGCCGCGACGCCGGCGCGCGGAAACCCAAACGCGGCAGCAGCTCGTAGGCCACGCCCATGAAGGCGAGCGTGATGCCGACGATGCAGCCGTGGTAATGCGCGGGCACTTTCACATTCGAGCCGTCGATGGCGAAGCCGATCAGACCCCCGGCCGCGAACAGCAGCAGCGACATCGCCAGGGCCGCGCGCAGCGCGCGCCAGCGCTGTGCGATATCGCGCATCTGCGCCAGCGCCAGCGTCAGCGCCAAGGCCACCGGCAGAATGGCGAACCCGCCGCCCACGCGCATCATCCAGGTGAGCGCGCGCCGGTGCTCGACCGAGGTGACGTCGAAAACCAAGTAGACGAAGGGCGTGAAGAACGCCAGCAGCAGCGCCAGCCCGAACAGGACCAGGACCACGCGCGGGCTCAACGGCAGCCGCGCCCCGATCGCGTCGGCCAGCCACAGCCAGGCCACCAGCATCAGCAGCGTCCAGGTGAACTGCAGCACGTGCCCGCCGCCCCAGAACAGCACCTCGTAATACGTGCGTGGCTCCAGGCCGGCGGGCAGCGCCAGCCAGGACCAGAGGAAAGCGAACAGCGCCACCGCGGTGGACACCGCCGCGGCGACCAGGCCCAGGCGGATCGCCGCCGGCCCGTCGAGAACGTGCAGCACCGGCTGTGTGGCGAACATCGCGCGCAGCACCACCAGGCCGACGCCCGCGGCGAGCATCAGCAGCCCGCCCAGGAACACCGGGCCGTCCAGCACGGGAATGTAGTTCGCCATGATGGGCGGCGCGCGCTCGAGGAAGGGCGCAAGGCTCAGCGCCAGCGTGCCGACCGCGCACAATCCCAGACCGGCCCACGCGAGCCGCGCGCCTTGGCGCGTGCCCGCCAGACTCCACAACACCCCGGCGAAGGCGACGAACCACACCAGCACGGACAGATCGACATGCACCACCAGCGCGACGCGGAAGAAATCCGCCACCGGGAACAAGTCCTTCAATCCAGGCGTGCGCGACAGCACCAGCAGCACGGAGAACAGCCCCGAGGCGACCAGCGCGCCGATGCCGAGGAACAGCCAGCCTGCCGCCAGCGTGCGGCGGCCGTCGGCGGGAACAGCCAGCCGGTACGCGGCAGCGTGGGCCGCAGCGGGATGCGCCGCGGGCATGGCCCCCACGCGCACGGAGGACAGCAGAGGCAGCAGCTTCATTGGATGACGATGCCTCCCTTCTCGGGATCGAGATCGACCACCAGCACACGTCCGGGCGCAAGCCGCACGTCCTGCTCGCGTTTCCAGGTCGGGCCCGGGGTGCGTACACTGTCGTCCACCTCGACCTCCAGGCGATGCACGCCGGCGGGCACCGCGAAGCGCTCGTACACCGTCGCCGCCCCGTCCTTGGCCAACCCCGAGGGCGGCACCACGCGCCGCGCGATGACCTGGCCGTCCAGTTCCAGCTCGACGCTCACCGGCGAGCGCTCGCGCGGACAGTCGAGCGGCGCGCGCATGTTCGGCGGCAGCTTGGCGAGCTCCCCCGGCGTGCGCTTGCGGCATTCCGCCACGCGTTCGCCGGGATGGCTGAAAGACAGCTTGAGCAGGGCCTGGCCGGGTTCGAGATGCCGGTAGGGCGGCCACATCGAGAACAGCCCGACGCAGGCGGCGAACACCGCATACAGCAGCGCCTGCCCGGCGATCATGACGAGCTTACGCATAGCCGTTACCCGCAGCGCTGACGGCGGCGCGGCCGCGTGCGGCCAGCTCGGCGCGGAAGGCGTCCACCGCGTGCGCGAGCCGGTCGCGCTGCCGCGCGCTCGCCCATATCACGCGCAGCTCGGCAGGCGACACGGTGCGGCGCAGGTGCGGTTCGCGCTGCCCGCGCAGCCGCTGCTCGGTCCAGGTATTCCCCAGCCGGAACGCGCAATCGCACTCACCGCAGCCGGTGACCACCACGCCGTCCGCTCCCTGACGCAGCGCGTACTCGACGAAAGCCGGCGGGAGTTGTCCGCTGCACAGCAGGCTCATGGCCGCCGTGTCCGCGCGCTGCAGCGCGCGCACGTCGACCGCGTTGTCGCAACCGAACACCACCAGCTTCACCTCCCCCTTCAACCGCGCGATCTGGGACTTGAGCCGGCTGCGCAGCTGCCCGATGGGAAGCTGTGGCATGTCGATGCCGGTGATGAGCTCGGCCATACTGCGAAACGGCGTGGACGACGGACAGGAACCGGCGCACACGCCGCAGGAGGCGCACAACGCCGGATCCACCACGGCCAGACCGGGTTCGCACTTGCCGCCATTGCGGGTGTCGATGGTGGCGTTGGCGCGCCCAGCGAGCATGCCGATGGTGCGCGGTTCGATGGTACCGATGGTGCGGGGTTCGATGGTTATGGCTGCATAGGGGCAGTCGACGAAGCAGCGTCCGCAGCCGTTGCAGTTGGCCGGATCGACCTTGGCGACCGGCTGTGGGCGTGCGCGCGGCAGCCACGGCACGGTGACCAGCAGCACCGTCACGCCGGCTGCGACCAGCCACAGCGCGCCCGGCGACCACGCGTACACAGCCGCGTTGGGGGCGAGGTAGAACCAGTCGATGGCGAGCGCTTGCGGCGCGATAGCGAGGTCGGCCTGCGCGCCGCTCTGCACCGGTAGCGCGACCGACAGCACCGTCAGGGCGGTCAGCGTGCCCCAGGTGAGCGCCGCGCCGGGACGCGTATCCGGATGGGCGAGGCGCTTGATGTGCACCCACATGCCGAGCAGCAGCAGCAGCGGCAGCCCGATGTGCAGGAACACGAGCAGAGAGAAGAAACGGTCGTCCACGCTGTCGGGGCGCAGGAAGTTGCGCGTGAGCGGCTCGGCAAACAGACCGAGCCAGTCCAGCCATTCCGCGGTGGCGATGGCGCTGAACTGCGCCAGCTCGTCCCACACCAGCCAGAAGCCGACGATGCCCGCGGCGAGCGCGAGCCACAGCAGCGGCACGCCGCTCACCCAGGTGAACCAGCGGAACGCGCGATGCCGGCCGTAGATCCATTCGCGCGCCAAGTGCAGCAGCAGAACCAGCACAAACGCGTCGGAGGCGTAGCGATGCACACTGCGCACGATGCCCCCGAACCACCATTGTTCGCGCGACAAGTGCTCGACCGAAGCGTAGGCGCCCTGCACGCTGGTGTCGAACAGGGCGTACAGGTACATACCGCTGGCGCCGACGATCCAGAACAGGAGGAAGCCCAGCGCGCCGAGATGTCGCCAGGGGTTGGCGCGCGGGCCGAACGCGCGGTCGAACGTCGCCTCGACGCGCTGCAGCGTGTCGCGCAGGAGGAAGCCATGGTCAGGGTCGGGCGCGCGCATGTAAACCATGCTACGCGCGCGCTCCGAGACGGGAATTAACCTGCGTTAAGAGCCGGTGGCACGGCGCGTCTTGCGCAGTTCATGCAGCAGGAAGGCCGCCATGGCCGAGATGCCGAGCAGCCCGCCGGTGATCTCCAGCATGAGCGAGTAGCGATAGCGGTACCGGCCGGTGTCGGCATCGTAATACGTGCACAACAGGCGCACGCGTTCGAGCAGGCCCGCCAGGGATTGCTCCGCCGGCGGCGCGCCGGTGATCAGCTCCTTCAGCGGGCCAACCAGCTGCGGCAGCGGGAAGCGCTCGCCGTACACCTGACGGTACACGCGCCCGCTCTGGTCGATGACGCTGACCTGCGTGATATGGTCGAAGCCACCCGCCAACGGCGCGTAACTGAAGCCCAGCTCGCGCGTCAACGCCTGGAGAGTCGCCGAGTCGGGGCTGAGGAAGTGCCAGTTCGGCAGGGTAACGCCCTGCTGGTGCGCGAAGGCTTGCAGCGCCTGCGGCGTGTCGAACGGCAGGTTGAAGCCGATGCTCACGACGTTGAAGCTGTCGCTACCCAGCGTGCTGACGGCCGATTCGACCGCGCGCTTGAGCGTGCGCGTGGTGGTGGGACAGACCGTGAAGCAGCCGGTGTACACGAAGGAAACCAGGAGCGGCTTGCCGCGAAAGCTGGACAGCGGCACCGCCCGGCCCTGCGTATCGTGCAGCACGTGCTCCCCGACCTGGACGCCGAGCGCGCGCTGGCTGAGCGCCAGCGCCAGGCCCGGCTCGAGGGCGGGCGGACTCGGCGCCGCGGTCCGCTGCCCCGCAGAGGGCTGAAGGGCAGGCAGCGCGGAAACCCCGGAGCGAGCCGCTCCCGGAAACAGTATCGCGGCGGCCGCGCACGCGCATAGCGCGGCACGCAGGCGGGCGGAAGCAGAAGCGATCACAGCATGGCGCCGTCCACGATGGCCGCCACCAGCAGCAGGCTCAACTGGAGCAGCGAAGCATGGAAGTTGATCATCGCCGCCTTGGGCCCGGGTGTGCGCACCAGCCGCCAGCTCGCGCGCACGAACCATGCGCCGCCGCCGAGCGCCGCGACCAGGTACAGCGGCCCCAACCCGAGGAACGCCGGCACCAGCGACAGCAACACCAGGACGAGCGTGTGCGCGAAGATCGCTCGGGCGCAGCGCGCATCGCCCATCACCACGGGCAGCATGGGCACACCCGCCGCCTCGTAGTCCTGCCGGCAGGCCATGGCCAGGCTCCAGAAGTGCGGCGGTGTCCACAAGAACAGGACCACCGCCAGCAGCGTCGGCACGGTGCCGATGACCGGGTCCACCGCGGCAGCACCGGCCAGCACCGCGAAGCTGCCGGCCAGACCGCCGACCACGATGTTGAGCCAGGTGCGGCGCTTCAACCACACGGTGTACACCACCGCGTAGAAGAAGGCGCCGAGGAAGACGAACAGCGCCGACATCGCGTTGGTGGCCCAGGCCGCCGCCGCCACCGAGCCGGCCAGCAGCAGCAGGATCACCCAGAGCCAGGCGCGCGAGTGCGGCAGCGCACCGGTGACGAAGGCGCGTTTGCGCGTGCGCTTCATGCGCGCGTCGATGTCGCGCTCGACGTACTGATTGAAGGCGCCCGCGCTCGCGGAAGACAGCAGCACGGCCACGGCCATAACCGCCACCCGCCACGCGGCGAGCGGCGGACCGCTGGCCACTGCCCACCCGGCGACAGCGGTGAGCGCGATCACTACGCCGATGCGCAGCTTGAACAACCCGAGGACGAGCCTCAATCGGTCCATCCGTGGCACCGTCATAGCCAATTGCGCCGGCATGCGCATTCCCTCCACTTGCCCGCCGTGCGGCATCTACGTTTCATCCCTCACGCTTGCGCCTCAGCTCAATCCCCACACCGACCCCAGATACTTCCAGTTGATGAAGTAGTAGAGGACGAAGGCCACCAGGAACACCATGGCCATGGTGAAGGTCCCGCGCGCCTGCAGCACGCCGATACCGCCGCCGTGCCCCTCGATGGCGGCCGCCACCGGCTGCAGCCTGAGGGGGCTGGGACGCACATTGCGGCTGCCGGGCTCGAGACGCTTGCCGAACAGGATCGACCACACGGTGACTAGGATGTACATGCCACCACCGAGCACCGCGAGCACCGCGCTCAGTCCCACCAGCGCCAGCATCAAGTAGGCGGCGCCCGGGAACTCGTAAGGCAGCGTGGTGCCGGCGAAGCCGATGTCCCAGTGCCGGCGCGGCACCCCCAGCGTGCCGGCGCCCATCAGCGTGAGCGCCAGCACGTACATGCCGATGCCGAACACGTAAGGTTGCCACTTGGCCAGGCCGGCAAAGGCCACCTCACGGTTGAACAGGCTCGGGATCAGGAAATAGGTCAGCCCCATGAATGCCAGCGTGGTGCCGATGACCACCGTCGCGTGGAAATGTCCCGGCACGTACAGAGTGTTGTGGATCAGCATGTTGAGCTGCTCGGTGCCCATCATCACGCCCGAGATGCCGCCCAGGAAGCCGAAGCCGATCAGCGAGATGAACATGGCGGCGAAGGTCGGGTTGCCCCATGGCGCCTTGCGCAGCCACTCGAACAGGCCCTTGGTGAAGCCCTTCTTGCGTTGCGCCACCTCGATCGAGCCCGGCACGGTCAGGCCGTGGACCATGCTGGCCAGCACCGCGAAGTACATGAAGTAGCTGGCATTGAGGATCTTCCACTCGGAGGACAGCCCCGGATCGGACAGCAGGTGGTGAGCGCAGGCGAGCTGCAGGAACAGGATA
>DATBMG010000012.1:0-9863 GCA_036554965.1 Burkholderiales bacterium | reverse complement strand
CCATCACCCACGTCGGCGACGACTGGCAGGCGCTGGTGTCGCATCCCGCGATCGACATCGTGATCGAAGCCACCGGCAATCCCATCGCCGCGGTGGAGCACGTGCTGGAGGTTTTCCGGCAAGGCAAGCATGTGGTCATGGTGACGGTGGAAGCCGATGCACTGTGCGGACCGCTGCTGGCCGAGCGGGCGCGCGCCGCGGGTGTGGTGTACAGCCTCGCCTACGGGGACCAGCCCGCGATGATCTGCGACCTGGTGGACTGGGCGCGTGCCGCCGGCTTCAACGTCGTCGCCGCGGGCCGCGGGCACAAGTGGTTGCCGCACTTCGCCCAGTCGACACCCGAGACGGTGTGGGGCTACTACGGCCTGACGCCGGAGCAGGCGCGCATCGGCGGGCTCAACCCGAAGATGTTCAACTCCTTCCTCGACGGTTCCAAGCCGGCGATCGAGAGCACGGCGGTGTGCAACGCGACTGGACTTACGCCCGCGCCCGATGGGCTGGCGTTTCCGCCCGCCGGCATCGACGAGCTGCCCGGCGTGATGCGGCCGAAGGCCGAGGGCGGGCAGCTGCATCACAAGGGCCAGGTGGAGGTGGTGTCCTCGCTGCAGCGCGACGGCACGCCGATCGGCTACGACATCCGCATGGGCGTGTGGGTCGTGTTCGAGGGCGACACCGAGTACATCCGCCGCTGCTTCACCGAGTACGGCGTGCGCACCGACGCGAGCGGCCGCTACGCCTGCCTGTACAAGCGCTGGCACCTGATCGGCCTGGAGGTGGGCATCTCGGTGGCGAGCGTCGGCCTGCGCCGCGAGCCCACCGGCTGCCCGACCGGGCTGCGCGCCGACGTCGTGGCCACCGCCAAGCGCGACCTCGCCGCCGGCGAGATGCTCGACGGCGAGGGCGGTTATACGGTGTACGGCAAGCTCATGCCCGCGGCGGACTCACTTGTGCTCGGTGCCCTGCCGCTGGGCCTGGCGCACGAGGCCAAGCTGCTGCGCCCGGTTGCCGCGGGGCGCACCGTGCGCCGGGACGACGTTGCCCTCGACGATCGCAGCGTCGCGGCGCGCACCCGGCGCGAGATGGAGCAGCTGCTGGGGCCTCCGGCCTCGCGCGCGGCCTGACAGGGCCAGCCGGGGACATGCTCTTCGGTGCTGGGCGGCAGCGGCCGGGCAGGGGTTGTTTTTGCGGCGCACCCAGGCGTATCCTTGAGGCGGCTGTTCCCTTCAACCACTCGGAGGAAACATGTACGTCCAGCCGCACGATCTCGCCCACGAGTTTCCCGAGTACATGCAGCGGATTCACGACCTTAAGGAACACGACGCCCGCATCGCCCACCTGTGCGAAGAATACGAGCGCCTCAACCGGGAAATCGTGGACATCGAAGAAAACGACAAGCCATTCCAGGACTTCGAGTTCGAAGAGATGAAAAAGCGGCGGCTCAAGATCAAGGACGACATCTACCTCATCCTGAGCGGACTGAAGCACTTATAACCGGGGTGCCGGCACCCCTCGACGGGGCGGCCCACTGCCCGGCGGCCCCCCAGCATCCCCACCGCGCCGCCGTCGCCCGCGCTATGCCGGGCCCCAGGTGCGCGGGTTCCCGGTATCCAGGTGCACGAAGTCCTGTCCCGGGTAAAAGCCCACCCCGCCCGCGCGCAGCTCGAGGGCGGTGGCGCGCAGCAGGCGCGTGTCCACCCCCACCAGTCGCACATCGATCGCGCGCCCTTGCATGTGCAAGCTGTTCCGCGACACGCCCGATGAGTTGGCGGCCAGCTTGGCGTTGGTCGCTGGCGAGCGGTAGGCGGAGATCACCTCGAACACGCTGCCGTCCAGGACGCGCGCCAAGCTGAACAGCACGTCGAGCAGACCCTGGTCGATCGCGTGCGACTCGCCAGTGCGGAAGTCCCTCAAGAAAGCCTCGATCTGCGCCAGCCCATGGCGCAGGTAAGCGCCGCCCGCATGGTAAGTGACGCTCAGCCGCTCGTCGGTGTGCGTGTGACGAAAGCTGAGCGAGCGCACCTCGGAGGGTGCGATGGCCAGCGCGGGATGCGCCGCGAGCGCCAGCGGCGCCACCGAAAGCGCCCGCAGCACGCGGCGGCGGGTCGCCATTCCCTCGCCGCAGGCGCACGGCGCCCGGCCAGCTTCCTGGTGCGCCGCGATCGGTTCCCGGGGAAGGTGCTTCGCCATCGACCTAGATTAGCCGTTCCTTGTTGAAAAACGCCTTGCGCCAGCGTGTGATGGTGATCTTCTGGAACAGTCCCGCCTTGGTGAACGGATCCTCGGCGACGAAGCGCTCGGCCTCCGCGCGGTCGTCGGTGTCCACGATCAGGATGCCGCCGTGCCCGCCGCTGCCGTCGTCGTCGATGAGCGCCCCCGCCGCGAGCAGCTTGTCCTTGTTGCGGGTCAGGTAGTCGACATGGCTGGGGCGGGTGCGCGCGCGCAGCTCGGCGCTCCCAGGCTTGTCCAGGGTCTGGATGGCGTACGGCATGGGTCCTCCTCCTTGCTAACCCAAAATGATAAACGGCTCCGCAGCTCTGTGCTTTAGGGCCGCGCTTCGCGCATAATTGCGCGCTTTGCGGATCCCGAGCGGTTCCTTATCATGGCTCAGTACGTCTACACGATGCTGCGGGTGGGCAAGGTCGTCCCGCCCAAGCGTCAGATCCTCAAGGACATCTCGCTGTCCTTCTTCCCCGGCGCCAAGATCGGCGTGCTGGGGCTCAACGGCTCGGGCAAGTCCAGCCTGCTCAGGATCATGGCCGGCGTAGACCACGACATCGAGGGCGAGGCGGTGCCGATGCCGGGCATCAAGATCGGCTTCCTGCCCCAGGAGCCGCAGCTCGACCCACAGCAGAGCGTGCGCGAGTCGGTGGAGCAGGGCCTGGGCGAGGTGCTGGAGGCGAAGCAAAAGCTCGACGCGATCTACGCCGCGTACGCCGAGCCCGACGCCGACTTCGACCAGCTCGCGGCCGAGCAGGCCAAGTACGAGGCCGTCGTCGCCGCCGCCGGTGCGGACACCGAGCACCAGCTCGAGATCGCCGCCGACGCGCTGCGCCTGCCGGCGTGGGACGCCAAGGTGGCCAACCTGTCCGGCGGCGAGAAGCGCCGCGTGGCGCTGTGCCGGCTGCTGCTGTCCAAGCCCGACATGTTGCTTCTCGACGAGCCGACCAACCACCTCGACGCCGAGAGCGTGGAATGGCTCGAGCAGTTCCTGCAGAAGTTCCCGGGTACTGTCGTTGCCGTGACCCACGACCGCTACTTCCTGGACAACGCCGCCGAGTGGATCCTCGAGCTCGACCGCGGCCACGGCATTCCGTGGAAGGGCAACTACAGCTCGTGGCTGGAGCAGAAGGAGCAGCGCCTGGAGATCGAGGCCAAGCAAGAGGCCGCGCGCATCAAGACCATGAAGCAGGAGCTCGAGTGGGTGCGCTCCAATCCCAAGGCGCGGCAGGCCAAGAGCAAGGCGCGCATCGCGCGCTTCGATGAACTGTCCTCCTTCGAGCACCAGAAGCGCAACGAGACGCAGGAGATCTTCATCCCGGTGGCCGAGCGCCTGGGCGACAGCGTGATCGAGTTTAAGAACGTGTCGAAGGGCTTTGGCGACCGGTTGCTGATCGACAACCTGAGCGTCAAGGTGCCGCCCGGCGCCATCGTCGGCATCATCGGCCCCAACGGCGCCGGCAAGTCCACGCTGTTTCGTATGATCACGGGCAAGGAGCAGCCCGACAGCGGCGAGATCGTCATTGGTCCGACGGTGAAGCTCGCCTTCGTCGATCAGTCGCGCGACCAGCTGCCGAACGACAAGACGGTCTGGGAGGCGATCTCCGGCGGTGCCGACGTGATCACCGTGGGCAAGTTCGAGATGCCCTCGCGCGCTTACATCGGGCGCTTCAACTTCAAGGGCGCCGACCAGCAGAAGAACGTCGGCAATCTGTCCGGCGGCGAGCGCGGCCGCCTGCACCTGGCGCGGACGCTGAGCGTGGGCGCCAACTTGCTGCTGCTCGACGAGCCGTCCAACGACCTCGATGTGGAAACGCTGCGCGCGCTCGAGGACGCGCTGCTCGAGTTCGCCGGCTGCGTGCTGGTGATCTCCCACGACCGCTGGTTCCTGGACCGCATCGCCAGCCACATCCTGGCCTTCGAGGGCGACTCCAAGGTGGTGTTCTTCGACGGCAACTACCAGGAATACGAGGCGGACAAGCGCAAGCGCCTGGGCGAGGAAGGCGCGCGGCCGCATCGCATCCGCTTCAAGCCGCTCAAGGCATGAGCGCGTGCTCCCTCTCCCCTTGCGGGAGGGGGTTGGGGTGAGGGGTATGAACAGACAAGAAAACCCATCGCGAGCGCAACAGCTCAAGAGCCAGCTCTCGCTGCCGGTGATCGCCGCGCCCATGTTCATCGTCTCCAACCCCGAGCTGGTGATCGCCCAGTGCGAGAGCGGCGTGGTGGGCTCTTTCCCGGCGCTCAACGCGCGCCCCAAGGAGCAGCTCGAGGAGTGGATCTTGCGCATCGAGCACGCGCTCGATGAGCGGCGGCGCACGGACCCGAACGCGAAGGTGGCGCCGTTCGCCGTGAACCAGATCATCCACCAGTCCAACGACCGGCTCGACCACGATCTGGACGTGTGCGTGCGCCGCCGCGTGCCGATCATCATCACCAGCCTGCGCTCGCCCGACGATGTGGTGCGGCGCGTGCACGCGTATGGCGGCATGGTGTTCCACGATGTGATCAGCATCCGCCATGCGCACAAGGCCCTGGAGGCGGGGGTGGATGGGCTGGTGCTGGTGTGCACGGGCGCGGGCGGACATGCGGGCACGATCAGCCCGTTCGCCCTGGTGCGCGAAGTTCGCAGCTTCTTCGACGGCCCGATCGCGCTGTCCGGTGCGATCACCGACGGCGCCGGCGTGCTCGCCGCGGAGGCGATCGGCGCGGACTTCGCCTACGTCGGCACGCGCTTCATCGCCACGCACGAGGCAAATGCGGTGCAGGGCTACAAGCAGACCATCCTGGACAGCAGCGCGGCCGACATCGTCTACACGCCCTTCTTCAGCGGTGTGCACGGCAACTACCTCAAGCGCAGCATCGCCGCCGCCGGCCTGGACCCGGACAACCTGCCCGCGGCCCAGAAGATCAGCATGAGCTTCGCCTCGGACCGCCCTGCGAAAGCCTGGAAGGACATCTGGGGTGCGGGGCAGGGGGTGGGCAACATCCACGAGGTGCTGCCCGCCCGCGAGCTGGTGCAGCGGATGCGGCAGGAGTACCTCGCGGCCAAGGCCCGGATAGGTGGCGCGACCGGTTGAGGCCGCTTCCATTGCCCCCCGGATCGACGCAGAATGTGCACAATTTTTGCAGCGGCAGCGGCCGTGCGCTACCGTGAGCACGCTGTGCATGGGAACAGCGAGCGAAAACAGCGAGGTTCCAGTGAAGTCGTTTTCCCGGAAGAATCACCCCCTGACGTCGGGCGACAGCAGGGGGGACCTGGAGGGGCAGATGCCCCGGCTTGACGAGGGCCGCCGCGCGGCCCTGTGGCGGCATGTCTGGTCGGCGGGGTTGGCCGCCTTGCTCTGCGCCGAGCTCGCGGCCGCCGCCGAGCCGGTGCCCCTGCAAGGCGACGCCGTCCGCCGCGTGGTCGAGATCCTGGAACAGATTCGCTCGCGCTACGTCGAGCCGATCGACGAGCGCAAGATGGTCTCGGACGCGGTGAACGGGGTGCTGAAGGGACTGGACTCCTACTCCAAATACCTCGACCCGGAGGCGTTCAAGAAGATGCAGGCCGAGAACCGCGGCCGCTACGGTGGGCTGGGTTTGGAGCTGCGCATCGAGAACGGCCTGCCCACGGTGGTCGCCGCCTTCGACGACACCCCTGCGCAGCGCGCCGGCCTGAAGCCCGGCGATCGCATCAGCCGCATCGGCGACAACAGCACCGAAGGGCTAACCCTCGAACAGGTGATCCAGCGCATGCGCGGCGAACCCGACTCGCAGGTCAGCCTGGCGGTGCTGCGCATCGGAGAAGCTGAGCCGCGCACGTTCACCCTCACCCGCGCCGTCATCCAGTGGCAGAGCGTGCGCTCGAAGCTGATCGAGCCCGACTACGGGTACCTCAAGCTCACCCACTTCCAGGAGCAGACGCCACAGATGATGGCCGGCGCCATCGAGCAGCTGTGGAAGCAGCGCGATGGCGGGCTGTCCGGCATCGTGCTCGACTTGCGCGACAACCCGGGTGGTCTGATCACCGCGGCAGTAGGCGTATCGGCAGCGTTCCTGCCCAGCGATGCGCCGGTGGTGTCGGCCGATGGCGCGGGAGAAAACTCCAAGATGCGGCGCTACGCCAAGCGCGAAGACTACTTGCGGGGCCGCGCGGAGGATTACCTCGCGCGGCTGCCCGCCGAGGTCAAGAGCGTGCCGCTGGTGGTGCTGGTCAACCGCAACTCCGCCTCGGCTTCCGAGATCGTGGCCGGCGCCCTGCAGGATCACAAGCGCGCCACCATCCTCGGCACGCAGACCCATGGCAAGGGTTCGATCCAGCAGATCATCCCGTTCGACGACGGCAGCGGGCTGAAGATCACCACGTCGTACTACTACACGCCGGCGGGCCACAAGGTGAACGGCAAGGGCATCACGCCCGACGTGATCGTCGATGGGAACGGCGCGACGGCCCGGCTGACCGATGCGATACCCACCTTGCCCGATGGCGACGCGCAGCTTGCCAGGGCCGAGGCCAAGACGAGCGCGAAGTGTGGCCAGCCGCTGCGCACCGCCGACGGTGGCGCCGCTGAAGGCGAGCGCGAAGCCGACTGCCAGCTCGAGGAAGCGCTGCACCTGCTGCGCGAACGCAAGCCGGACCGGGGCGAGCTGTCGTCGAGATAGCTCGGCATTGCGCGGCCCGGATGCAACGCAGCGCAATCCGGGGAAGTCCAAAGACTGCTCGCCGGCCTTAACCGCGTGCGGCGCGCAGCGCCTCCTGCAGTCGCGCGACCAGCCCGCGCAGCTCCGCTACCTCGTCGCTCAACTGCGCGACCTGGGCCCGCAGCGCCGACAGCTCGCTGCCCGCGGCCTCCTCCGGAAGCGGCGCGGCGCCGCCCTCGCTCGCGACCGGTCCGCTCAGCAGATGCGCCCAACGGTGCTCGCGCGAGCCCGTTCGCTTTGGCAGCTTGAGCGCCAAGGCGCCGGCCGAGCGACGCGCCATGTCGTCGAGGTAAGCCTCGACCGAGGACAGGTCGGCGAACTGGTACATGCGCTCGCCGTTGCCGCGCAGCTCCGCGGCCGTCTGCGGGCCGCGCAGGATCAGCACCGCCAGCAGCGCCGTCATCGCCTGACCGATGTTGAGCACCTTCGGCGCGTTGTGCGCGTAGCGCATCACGCGCCCGGAAGCGCCGTAGCTGTCGATAACCAACGTTTGGCGCTTGAGCGCATCCAGAGCATCCTGGACGTCGCGCTCCGCGACGTTCATCAGCGGGTGGCGGCTGCTCTTCTGATTGCAGCCCGCCACCAGCGCATTGAGGGTGAGCGGGTAGTAGTCGGGCGTGGTGAGCTGCTTCTCGATCAACACCGCGAGGACGCGCGCCTCCAGCAGCGAGAGGACGGGTAACGGGGACTCGCTCATGGTCGCCGCGCCACGAATCGCCCGCCCCCGAGCTTGCCTTCGGTGAACAGGCCGACGAAGAAGGCGTAGGTGTCGTCCCAGCGCTGGAAGTGCGCCTCGCCGAACTTGCGCACCGTCTCCTCCTGCAGCCCGCGGTACATCGCGAGCCGGTCGACGAGAATGCGTGCCCAGTGTTCGCTCAAATCGTCCTGCGCATGCACGGTGCAGCCGTGCTCTTCGAGAAGGGCGGCGTAGCCGGCGTGCGTCGCCAGGTTCGGGAAGCTCATCTCTTCGCGCAGGCGTTCGCTTTCGGTTGCCGTTAGGGCGGCGCGGCGCAGGATGTCGGTGAAGGCGATGACGCCGCCGGGCCTGACTACGCGCGTACACTCCGCGATGAGCCGCGGCTTGTCGGGGACGTGACACCACGCCTCCTGGCCTATCACGACATCGAACGTCGCGTCGCCGAACGGCATGTCCAACGCATTGCCGTGACGGAAGCCGACCAGGTGGTCCAGGTGCGCGAGCTGCGTGAGCCGTTGGGCGCCGCGGTGGCGGCTCTCGGTGAAGTCGAGCCCGACCACGCGGCAGCCGATCCGGTGGGCAAGATAGCGCGCGGGCCCACCCATCCCACTGCATACGTCCAACACGACATCCTGCGCGCCGATGCCCGCCTTCGCCGCCAGGACGTCGTTGGCTTCGGTGCCGCCGAAATGATCCTGGTCGTGATCCTTCAGGATTTCCTCGTTTAGTCGGTCGAGTGGCACGCCCCGGGCGGCGAGCGCGTGCAGGATCTGCTCCTCGTTGATCGGGTGCGCGTCGTAGAAGGCGACGGCTCGGGCCAGGGCGTGTGCGTGGGGATGCATCGAGGGGCCGCTCAGCGCGCGACGTAACCGTACGCCAGATTGCTGCGCAAGCGCCCCTCGACGCGGCGCCGCGCGCGCACCCGCTCGAGCTGATCGCTGTGCATCGACCCGGCGCTGCTCGCGAGGAAACCGCGGCGGGTCGACCCCAGGCGCGCGGCGCAGCGATCGCCCAGCGCCGCCATCTCCGCCTGCACCTGCTTCTGCTGCGGCGACTGCGGCGGCGGGTCGTACCCGCCGTTGGACACGATCGCCGTCGGCAGCGGCGAGGGCGCGCGCGTCTCGGCCCCGATGGTGCGCGCGAGCTCCCGGTCGCTCAGGAACCTCCCCATGACCTCCTTCCTGTTGGCCTTGCGGCCGGCCGCCTCGCGTCCCCGTCAATTATCTTTGATCCCGGATTGCGTCGCCAGTCTCGCCGCCGAACATCCTGGCGCGGCTGCGTCCAGGGACGCTTGCGCTACGCCTGGAACTCCCGCATGAGCTTCCCTGGCCTGCCGGCGTCGCGTAGCGGTCCGCTCTCGTTGGCCACGCGCACCCCGTTCACCCAGACCCCGTGCAGCCCCACCGCCGGCGTGTCCACGCGGCTTGCGCCGCCGGGCAGGTCGGAGACGCGCCGCTTGGGTCCGCGTCCCACGGTTGCCGGATCGAACAGGATGAGGTCGGCCCAGGCGCCGGGCGCAAGGCGCCCGCGGTCGCGGATACGGTAGAGCTGCGCGGGGCGGCTCGTCACCGCCTGCACCGCTTGCTCGAGCGTCAGATCGCCGCGCTCGCGCACCCAGTGGCCGAACAGGTGCAGTCCGAAGCCCGCGTCGCACAGGAAGGACAGGTGCGCGCCGGCGTCCGACAGCGTGATCTGCGCGTGCGGGTGGCGCAGCAGCTCGCGCATCGCTTCCTCGTCGGTGTTGAACAGCTTGCACTCGACCATCGCGTCGAGCTCGCCGTCCAGCCCGAAGTCGAGCAGCCAGTCGAACGGGTCTTTGCCTTCCGCGCGGGCCATCTCCGTGACGTTGCCGCCGGTGAGGCGCACGTGCTCGGGCCGCTGCACCGCGTTGACCGTCATGTGCTCCAGGCTGTGGTAGGAGAAACGATTGGGCACCCCGCGCGTCTTCGCCTCCGCCTTGATCGCGCGGCGGAACTCGGGGTCCGCCAGCACGCGGCGGTATTGCTCCGAGCCTTCCGCCTCGATCGCCGGTCGCCAGGCGAGCAGCGCTTCCAGCGGATACGGATGGCGCAGCGTGAACTCCATCCCCAGCGGGAAGCAGCTCACGTGCCCCCACAGCTCGCGCCCGCGCTGGCGCGCCGCGCCGATCTGCTCGAACTCGCCGAACACGCGCTGCGGGTCGTTCGGATCGACGAACATCGCCGCGATCATCACCGGCCGGCGGTTGCGCTCGGCGACCTTCTCCAGCCAGGGGATGGTCGTGGTC